>NZ_CP036349.1:0-300000 GCF_007753265.1 Botrimarina mediterranea | reverse complement strand
GTGCTTATCGGTGTTCATCTGTGGCTACTTCATTTGCTGCTGATTACGGATCGCCATCGCGCCGACGAGGGGTTCGCCACAGGCATGGTCTTGGCAGACGTAGAGCGTGGCTTCGCCGTTGATCGACGACTTGCCGGCGAAGGCGGGTTCCATCAGCGGCGTTGGCTGGCAGGGCCCGATACGGCCGGCGAGCACCGCGCGCGGCACGGGGCGGCGGCGTAGTTGACTGGTGACCTCCGTCGCGTCGGGGCCGATGCCCAGCAGCACCAGTTCCTGCGTGGGGCCGACCCAGAGGTCGAGCGCCGTGAGCATCTGCCCCATCGCCGTCGGCGCGCGCTCCATCAGCGGCCCGGCGGCAACGAGCGTGTGGTGCGCGGCGTCGTGGTACTTCGTGACGCTCGTCAGCTTGCCGAGCCGCACCAGCGCCGTCGCCGCCAGCGAATTGCCGCCCGGCGTGGCGTTGTCGGTGAGGTCCTTGTTGCGGACGATCAGCTGCTCGGCGTCGTCGGCCGTGTAGAAGAACCCGCCCTTCTCCGCATCGGCGAAGTGTTCGAGCACAACGTCGAGTAATGCCGCGGCTTCAACCAGCCAGCGTTCGTCGAATGTCGCCTCGTAAAGCGTCACCAGACCGTTCGCCATCGCTGCGTAATCATCAAGGAAGCCGGTCGCCTTGGCTTGCCCCGCGCGCCACGTGTGCAACAGGCGCCCCGATTCGTCGCGCATCGCCGACAAAACAAAATCCGCCGCCCGGCCCGCGGCGCCGATGTACTTCTGCTCGCCAAACACGGCCCCGGCCCGCGCCAGCGCGTCGATCGCCAAGCCGTTCCAGCTGGCGAGCACCTTGTCGTCGAGCCCCGGTCGGGGCCGCTTCTCGCGCGTAGCGAGCAGCTTCTTCCGCCAGGCAGCGAGGTCGCGTTCGAGCTTCGCCGGGTCGAGGCCGAGCAGCGTCGCTTGCGTCGCGATCGACTTCGGCAGCGACAGGATGTTGCGGCCCTCAAAGTTGCCGATCGGCGTCACGTCGTAGACGCGGCAGAAGAGGTCGGCCTCTTCCTCGCCGATCACTTTCCGGATCTCCTCGGGCTTCCAGGTGTAGTAGAGCCCTTCTTCGGCGTGGCCCTCGGGGTCGTTGGCCGGCGCGCTGTCGGCGTCTTCTGTCGAGTAGAAGCCCCCTTCGGGCGCGGTCATGTCGCGGAGCACGTAGTCGAGCGTCTCGCAGGCGACCCGCTTCAGCGCCGCGTCGCCCGTCGCCGCGAACGCTTCGGCATAGACGCCCGCCAACAGCGCGTTGTCGTAGAGCATCTTCTCGAAGTGCGGCACGAGCCAACGCTCGTCGACCGAGTAGCGTGCGAAGCCGCCGCCGAGGTGGTCGTAGATGCCGCCGGCCGCCATGCGGTCGAGCGTCGTGCGGACCATGTCGAGCCACGCCCCGCGGCCCGACTCGCGCCACAAACGCAAGAGGACGACGAGGTCCATCGTGTGCGGAAACTTCGGCGCGCCGCCGAACCCGCCGTGCGTCGGATCGAACGTGCGTTCGAGTTGCCGGCCCGCGTTCTCGATCAGCGAGCGATCGAGCGCGACGTCGGCGGCCCCATCGACCGTGGCGAGGTCCGCCAGTCGCTCGGTGAGTTGATCGGCCATTTGGTAAGCCGACTCGCGACGGTCGCGCCACGCATCGATCACCGCTTCGAGCACTTGGTCGAACCCCGGCATGCCGCGCTGCGCGGACGCGGGCCAATAGGTGCCGCCATAGAAGGGCTTGAGTTCCGGCGTCAGGAAGACGCTCATCGGCCACCCGCCGCGGCCCGTCATCGCCTGCACGGCGTTCATGTAGACCTGGTCGAGGTCGGGCCGCTCTTCGCGATCGACCTTGATCGGTACGAAGTGATCGTTGAGCACCGCGGCGATCGCCGCGTTCTCAAAGCTCTCGTGCTCCATGACGTGGCACCAGTGACACGCCGAGTACCCGATCGACAGGAAGATCGGCTTGTCCTCGTCCTTCGCCAGCCGCAGCGCCTCCGCCCCCCACGGCCGCCAGTCAACGGGGTTGTCCTTGTGCTGGAGCAGGTAAGGCGAGGTCTCGTTGGCGAGCGCGTTGGGCATCTTCTTCCGTGATCCGTTTTGTAGCCGCAATGACGTTAACCACAGATGGACACAGATGAACGCGGATATTCCTGCTGAAAGCTCGAAGCCATTCTGCTAGCAGGCCGTATTCGTCCCATTGATTCCGAATTTCAACGGGGATCGTTCTGTCATCTGTGTTGATCTGTGTCCATCTGTGGCTAAGTTTTTCAAACGTCTGTTGTAGCGGACGAGGCGGGGTTCGCGTACCGACCCCAAGCGACATCGCTGCCCGCAAAGTTGGCGCCCTCCGCTCAACTTCCCATCGCGATGGCGTCGGCTGGGAGACTGTCCGTCGGCTGCGGATATCCCTTCGATCCCTGAAAGCTCTGCGTTTTAGCGGCCTCTCGCTGCAACGAGGGGCGCCAGCACACCGCATTCGGCGCACGGCTTGCGTACCGTAGCGTTGGCTCAGTGGTGACCGCCACCTGCGCCCTCACCCTCGCTTGGGCCTCACCCTTGCTTGAGTGAGCCCCCCAACTCCCGCGACGGGCGCCGTGTCCGTCGTCCCGCCTTTTGCCGACGTGACCGACCAACGCGCTCCGTGCGTCCGAGGGTTCGTGCGCGTCCGCCCCCTTTCATGAGTCACCCTGCGATGAAGCGTGGATTTCTGATCGACATGGACGGCGTCATCTACCGCAGCAGCCAGCTGATCCCCGGCGCGGTGGACTTTGTGAAGATGCTGCAGCGGATGCGCATTCCCTTCCTATTCCTCACCAACAACAGCCAACGCACCCGCCGCGACGTGGCGATGAAGCTCAACCGGATGGGGATGCCCGTCAACGAGAGCCACATCTTCACCTGCGCGATGGCGACCGCGCGGTACCTGGCCCGCCAGAAGCCCCACGGCACCGCCTACGTCATCGGCGAAGGGGGCCTGCTCAACGCGCTGCACGAGAACGGTTACGCGATCGTCGACAAACAGCCCGACTACGTGGTGGTGGGCGAAGGCCGCACGCTGAGCTTCGAGATGCTCGAGGCGGCCGTGCAGATGGTGCTCGACGGCGCGAAGCTGATCGCCACGAACCTCGACCCCAACTGCCCCACCCAGCACGGCACGCGCCCCGGCTGCGGGGCGATCGTCTCGCTGATCGAAGCGGCCACCGGCCTCAAAGCCTTCAGCCTCGGCAAGCCCAGCCCCGTGATGATGCGCGCCGCTCGCAAGGAACTCGGCATGGCGACCTCCGAGACGATCATGATCGGCGACACGATGGACACCGACATCCTCGGCGGCGTGCAGATGGGCTACCGCACGGTGCTAGTGCTTACCGGCACGACGAGCCCCGACGACCTCTCCAAGTTCGCCTACCAGCCCGACATCGTCGTCGATTCGATCGCCGACCTCTGCGACCACGACGAACTGATCGACGAAATGGTGCCGACGCTCAACCGAGAAGACGACACCCCGCACGACATGCGCGAGTGGATCGCGGCTCACTCTTGATTCATTTTGGAACCACAGATGGACACGGATAAACACGGATGCTAGTCACCGTGTTCGCCTGTGACTTGATGGTTGCTTTGGTGGCGTTTTCGCGCAGCCAGCGAGAAAGGTATCCCAGCGATCGCCCAAATTGGAATCGCTATCATAAGTATCCGAATCACGCCACTTACAGTGTAGGCTCGTGCGATCCGCCAAAGCCATTCGGGAATTGGGCGGTACCATTGGATCTCGTACCGGACCATGCAGACGATCCACAGGGAAGCAAGACTCCACAACACAACGCCCATCGCCGCCCATATCCTGACCCACACTGCCAACTTCGCGTTCCGAGCTGCCAAATAGCAGCCGACGGCGACTAGGAATGTCAGAACAGAGCATTCAATGACCCCGCCGTATGAGGCGATCACAGGGATCATCTCTCTTCACTCCCGTAGATGAGTGTTATCAGCTGGAAGTCTCTTCAAGCCGCCTCCGGCTCCGCCATCAGCGTCCATCCGTGTTCATCTGTGGTTCCTTATTCAATCCAGCCACCGCCAAGAACACGGGCTGCATCATCCGCGGCGTAACAGACGACGGCTTGGCCTGGCGTGACGCCTTGCTGTGGCGAGTCGAATCGCAACTGAAACCGCCCCTCACCCTGTGGCTCCAGCGTCGCCGGTGCGGCGGCGGAGTTGTAGCGGATCTGGGCTTCGCAGCGCATGGGCTCTGTCGGCGGTTCGATGAGCCAGTTCGATTCGCTGGCGGTTAGTTCGCTGCGGTCGAGTTCGCTGCGCTCGCCGAGCACCACGCGGCGGGTGTCGGGGTCGATCGAGACGACGAACACCGGTTTGCCGAGCGCGACGCCGAGGCCTTTGCGCTGGCCCACGGTGAAGCCGTCGACGCCTTCGTGGTGGCCGACGACTTCGCCGGTGGTGGTGACGATCTCGCCGCTGCGATCGGCCGTGGACGAGACGTCACGGCTCTCACGCAAGCGACGCTTGACGAATTCGTCATAACGGCCTTGCGTGACGAAGCAGATCTCTTGGCTGTCCTTCTTCTCCGCGACGTTCAGACCGATGCCCGCCGCCAGCTCGCGGATGCGCGACTTCTCGTAGCCGCCGACGGGGAGCAGCATCCGCTTCAAGAGACCGCGCTGGATTCCCGCAAGCACATACGACTGGTCTTTCGACGCGTCGACGCCGCGCAGAAGGGCGGGGCCGTCATCGCGCTCTTCAAGCCGCGCGTAGTGCCCCGTCGCCACGTACTCGGCGTCGATCGAGTCGGCGTAATCAAAGAGCTTGCCGAACTTGATCCAGTTGTTGCACTGCACGCACGGGTTGGGCGTCCGGCCGCGGGCGTACTCCGCGACGAAGTAGTCCATGATCCGCCCGAACTCGTCGTTGAGGTCGAGCGCGTAGAACGGGATCCCCAATCGATCCGACACGCGCCGCGCATCCTCGGCGTCGGCGGCGGTGCAGCAACCCTGCTTGTGGTCGAGACGGGAGACAACGGAGAGTTGAGGAAGCGTGCTCGACTTCGTGTGAGCCGCGTCGCTCGTCGCACACACCGCGGGGCTCTGCTCCCCATGGCGCATAAAAACGCCCACCACCTCGTGCCCCGCCTGGAGCAACAGGTGCGCCGCGACGCTCGAATCGACGCCGCCGGACATGGCTAGGACAACGCGGGACATGCAGTAGTGGGCGGTGGGCAGTCGGCGGTGGGCAGGAAGCAAGTAGGGACGGGCAGCCGCAGCGAGACTGCCCACTGATCACTGCCCACTATCCTACGCACTCTGCTAGTCGATATAACTCGGGGCCACGAAAACCGCAGCCACCTTCAACGGTGATGACGATGGACAAAGAATGGTACGATCGCGCCGAGGCGATCCGGGAGGCCCTGCTGCAGCTCAGGGACTCTCTTTGACTACGCCGGCAAAAAAGAACAAATCGCCGCGGTAGAGGCCCAGCAGGCCGCTCCTGACTTCTGGAACGACCAGGAGAAGGCCCAGGCATCGATCGCCGAGCTCAAGGGCCTCAACTCGGTCGTTAGCCCCCTCGACGCCGCCATGAAAGCGGCCGGGGACCTCGACGCCGTTCTCGAAATGGCCGAGGAGGACGAGGCCTTCGCCGAGGAGGCCCAGGCCGAGATTGCCCGCCTCGAGGCCAATCTCGAGAAGCTCAAACTCTCGGCCCTGCTCAGCGGCCCCAACGACGCGGCAGGCGCGATCATCACGATCCACGCCCGCGACGGCGGCACCGACGCCAACGATTGGGCCGAGATGCTGATGCGGATGTACCTGCAATGGGCCGGTAAGAACGACTACTCGGCCGAGCTGCTCGACCGCTCCGACAACGAGCAGGCCGGCATCAACGACGCCACGATCGTCATCCGCGGCCCCATGGCCTACGGCTATCTCCGCGGCGAGACCGGCATGCACCGCCTCGTACGGATCAGCCCGTTCAACTCCGAAGGCAAACGCCAGACGAGCTTCGCCGCCGTGGACGTGACGCCGGAGATCAACGATTCGGTCGCGATCGAGATCGACGAGGCCGACGTCCGCATCGACACGTATCGGGCGAGCGGCGCCGGCGGCCAGCACGTCAACAAGACCGACTCGGCCGTGCGGCTGACACATATGCCGACGGGCGTCGTCGTGCAGTGCCAGAACGAGCGTTCGCAGCACAAGAACAAGGCCAGCGCCTGGAAGATGCTGCGGGCCAAGATGGCGCAGCTCGAAGAAGACAAGCGCGACGCCCAAGAAGCCGCCGCCCGCGGCCAGCAAGCGAAGACGGGCTTCGGCAGCCAGATCCGCAACTACTTCCTGCACCCCGACCAACGCGTCAAAGACACCCGCACGAAGTACCAGCAAGGCAACTTCCACGCAGCGCTGGACGGCGACATCCAGGGGTTCCTCGAAGCGGTTCTCCGCTGGCGCGCGGGGCAGCCGATCGAAGACGACGGCGACGACGATTGAGGATTAACCGCGGAGTGCGCGGAGGACGCGAGGAGAATTGGGAGATGCCGTCAAAGACAAGCACCGCAAAGTATGTAGACTCTTGCGGTTACGGCCTCGAGATCGAATTTGAACTCACCGGTGACCGCTTCGAGCACGTTATCTTTGGGATTGCGGGGGATCAACGAGTCGCGTTACTTCGAACGATTGAGTCTGCAACCGACCAGACCCAGTCTCGGTTTCCGGCTTTTCAAGAGATCGTAGCCCAACAGGACCGCGAGGGGCGGGATATCTTGATGCTCGTCGGTAAAGCGGGTGATCGTTACTGGTCGGCCACCGTTACAGGAGAGACCGACCACAAATTTTCCCTCCTTCGATTCGAACTCGCTTGCCGTGGGCCGCAGCCTCACTCCGATCTGTGTGCTCTCTACGAAGCTGGGTCGATGGGTGAATTGACGTTCGCCAATGAAAGGGCGACGTGTTCCGTCATCGCCGACGCGCTTATTCAAATCATCGGCGGCGTGATTGAGACCAGCGTGGCTAGCGGACTGGTCCCTACAGCTACTGTATCTCAGTGGGAAAGGGACATCTTGATCCGGCCCACACTTGCACCTCATGTGACGGACTCGCAAGCAACTCGATTCGCTTATGAACTTCAGATGACACGACGAGTTTAATGCTTGCTGTCTACCGCGGCGCTTGCCTCCGCGCCTTGAAAAGTCCCGGAGGGACGGCAGCGCGTAGCCAGGGGCGCCAGCCCCTGGAGAGAATCGCATAAGAAACGACGAGCCCCAGAGGGGCGGCAGCAACTCAAGTGACCGAGTTGCCGTCGCCCCTCCGGGGCTCTGAACTTATGTCATGCCGCAATCCAGGGGCTCGCGCCCCTGGCTACGCGCTATCGCCGCTCCGGGGCTTTCCCCATCACTTTGCTTCTCCTCCGCGTCTCCGCGGTGAATCAGTTCTCTTCCGCATCCAGCTCCGCGAACGTCTTCGTCTCCCCCGTCCCGTGATCGATCACCATCGGCTCGCGCTGCTCGCCCACCGCGGGCTTGATCTCACGGACCCAGATGTTGCGGAATCGCACCGGGTTGCCGTGGTCTTGGATCGCGATCGGGCCCTTCGGTCCGATGTTCACATAACGCGGCGGGCGCGCCCACGGCGTGTCGCCGCGGAGTGGGAAGTGGTTTTGCACCAACACGCCGTTGTGGACCACCGTGATGTAGGCCGGCTCGACGAGCTGGTTCGACGAGTTGAACCGCGGGCACGTCCAGAAGATGTCGTACGTGTTCCACTCGCCCGGCTTGCGCATCGCGTTCGCTAGCGGCGGCGTCTGCTTGTAGACCGACGCGGCCTGGCCCTCGAAATAAGTCGGGTTCTCGAACGAGTCGAGCACCTGCAGCTCGTAACGCCCCATCAAGAAGATGCCGCTGTTGCCGCGTCCCTGCCCGTCGCCCTTCACGTTCTCGGGCGCCGACCACTCGACGTGCAGCTGGCAGTCGCCGAACTTCTCCTTGGTGGTGATGTAGCCCTTCCCCGCGAAGGCGATGCCGTCCTTCACGGGCCAGTTCTCGCCGTTCTCCCATGCCGACAGGTCCTCGCCCCCAAACAGCACCACTGCGTCCGACGGCGGCGCCCCGGGCTCGTCCCCAGGCGTCACAACCGGCGGCTCCTGCCACTCCATGCCGGGCAGAAACTCCACCTGTGCGGAGCCCACGGAAACCAACGGGCCGACCAGAGCCAGCAATGCGACGAGACGAGTCATGCGTTTCTTCGATCAACAGGGGAAGCTTGGAAAGACGGGCAGATTATGGCTACTGAGGCGGTGCTAAGCAAAGGTGATGGGGGGATGGCCTTTTCGAAAACGGACGAGCGGTGAGCTGCCTTACCGCGTCCGGCAGCAAGCCGGCTATGAGGAGATATTGGGGATGGCGAGATGGTGGGGGCGGGGAGCCACTGGTTGCAAAATAGAAGTCTGAAGCCGCTATGGCGTGTGACATTCCTCGGCGACGCAGTCGCTTTTTATCCCCCGCCCCCTTTAGGGGGAGGGGTTAGGGGAGGGGGCGAAGTGGGTACCCGCTTCAACACCCTCCCCTAGCCCCTCCCTCTGAAGAAGGAGGGGGATAAGCGCGACTGCGTCGCCAAAGAATATCAACGCGTCCTAGGGCCCCAACCACCCCATCTGGCACCGCCCCATGAAGGCCCCATCCCCATTATCTCCTCGGAGAAAACACCGTCACAAAACCGCGGCTCGAACTGCCCCGTCACCCCGTGTTCCAACCAGCCATCCCCCCAACTCCTTCTCCTAGAGCCTCCTTCGGGAGATACTTCGAGGATGCCCGACCTTGCCATCGAACGGCTCAAGCGCGAGCTGACCGACAAGTACGTGATCGTCACCGGCGGCCGGCCCGATCTGGCCCGCTTCGCTGGCGTTGTGGGCCAGGTGAAGACCGTCAATTTCAGCGGCCGGGCCCTCGTGGAGTTCACGGGCTATCTGAACAACCCGGCGTGGTTCGACATCGAGCCGGAGTGCCTGCGGGTCGTCGACGCCCCGCCGCCGCCCGACACGCTGGCGAAGAAGGCGCCCCGCCCCGCCTCGAAGGTCCCCGCGAAGGCCGCCGGCGCCTCGGCCGCCGACGTGCTCGCCGCGGTCCGTGGCGGCGGCAAGGCGGCCCCCAAGCCGGACGCCGCCGGCCGCACGCCCGCGCCCGCCGCCCCGGTAGCGAAGGCCGAGGCGTCCAAGAAGTCGGACGCCACCCCGAAGGGCGACAAGAAGGCCCCCGACAAGAAAACCAGCCCCGCGGTCGGCCAGAGCACGGCCGACATCCTCGCCGCGGCGCGGGGTAAGAAAACGCCCGACCCCCCGGCTACCGAAGTAGCTAAAGTGGAAGGGACTCAAGCAGAAGGCAAGCGCACGAGCCCCTCGGTCGGTCTATCCACCGCCGACGTGCTCGCCGCCGCGCGTGGCAAGAAGCCGGCGCCGACGGCCGACTCCTCCCCCAGCGACCCGTCCGCAGCGGCTCCCACTCCTCCCGCATCCCAACCCAAAGCGCCCCGTCCGAGCGGTATGACGACCGAAGAGATCCTCGCCGCCGCCCGCGGCGCGAAGCAGCCCGCCCACGAAAAAGCCAAGCCCTCGGCGATCGACTCGCTCGACGAAACGGCGAAGGGGCCCGAGCCGCGCCGCCATCTCACCGCGGCCGACATCCGCGACATCGGGCTGGGCAAGCTCTCGATCCGCCGCGAGCCCGTGGTGGCGACAACGCCGCGCGAGAAGAAGGTCCGCCCCGAGTCGACCGAAACGCAAGTCGACGCGCTGCCAAAGAAGCTCGATCACACCAAGCTCACCGCCGCCGACATCCTAAAGATGGGGTTGCGGAAGTAGGGAACCGCCAAGACGCCAAGAGCGCCAGGCGCCGCCAAGGATGCTGTAGAGTGTAGGCTGTAACAATCGCAGCGCAATTACGGCAACTCTACTTGCTGGATGTTCGAGTTACCTGCACCGCGCAGAAAATGTCGGTAAAGGACTTCTTCGCCTCTTCACCCAGAGCAAGCCGGACCTGGCCCCGTTCCTTCCACACGTCCGATTCATAGACCTGTGCGACGGTCCCTTTGTACTTGCCAGACAGAACGACGACTTCTTCACCATCGTTGAATGGCCAGCCTTGCAGCCATGCAGCGAGGTTGCCGATCGGCATCCAAAGGAAAAACGCTCCAGCAACAAAGCCCGCCAGTGATGCCGGCGCCGCAGCCAGTATCACCCACAAAAAGACTGGCGCCCCAGCAAGCACGATGCCCTCTTTGTGCATTCCCCAGAAGAGAATGACTGTAGCTAGTGCAGCACCAGCGCACCCTGAAAGCAACCAGCTGTGCGCCAGAAAGTAGCGGTAAAAGGCTGGCTGATTCATCATCTAAGCACATGTCGGGTGACATGCCCTTGCGGAGCATGGGCATGTGAATTGCCAAGAAACTCTGCCCTAACGCACATGCCCCATGGTCTACAACAGCTAATCCATCGGTGTAAGGTGCTCTATCTTCGAGTGGAGTTCTACTTCCATCTCTCGCCAGATGGGATCGTAGAAAGTCTTTGCCTTCGAGACGGCTCGTGGATTCTCGGACTGCTCCAGCCACGCTAGATACGCCCGCCGCTCTTGATCCCAAAAGTAAGCGTGGCGGCGGAGATTGGACTCACCTATCAAGGACGGGACATTGTGAAGTAGCTCGGCTTCTGCATGCGACCACGCGGTATCACGACATGCCGCAGCGTCTCTCAGAATCTGCAAGCCATGGTGAAGCAGCCGGATGTAAAGCTGATCTAGCACATTCATATCATCGTGTATTGCTTTACACGCACGACGGATGGCAGGGGCGATCCCGTCACCTAACCGTCCCTCTCTGCGTCTCCGCGCGAGACTTGATTGCCGGAACCGCGGACGCCTATTCCTCCGTCGCGTCCCCAACGTCCACCTGTGACCAATCGATCTCACCCGCCAATTCAAGGTCGTGATCGGCGAGCAGCGCCTTGGCGGTCTCGAGGTCGGCCTGCGCCACCAGCACCCGCGCGCCGGCGTTGATCGCGATCTGGAAGTCGGAAACCGCGTCGCCATCGACCTCCGCGCGGACGCCGTTGTCGGCAAGATAGCCCTGCACGAGGTGCGCGTCGGCCAGGTGGCCGCAGGTCGTGAGCACGACGATGTCGGTAGGGTCGGTCATTCGGATAATCCTTCGGTACTCGATGCGGGTTGAAGCGGGATGCGTTCAACCCTCCCCTAGCCCCTCCCTAAAAGAGAGGGGGATACAACGTTCCTGACCCGTAATTACAGGATCAGCAACACCAGCAGCCACAGCGCCACGACCACCGCTGTAGGACGCATCCACGAGAAAGGCGTCGCGCCCCGCATATCGGACTCGTCTTGCCCTTCTTCGACGTCGCCGACATCGACTTGTGACCAGTCGACTTTGGCGTTCTCGAGACCCTGCTCAGCGAGCAATCGCTTGGCGAGATCGAACTCGTCGGCCCGCACCAGCACGCGGACCATCCCCGGCGCCTCGGCGCGAAAGCCCGCGACCATATCCCCGTTGTAGACAGCCCGCACGCCTTGCTCCGCGAGCGCGTCGCAGATGAGGATCGCGTCGGCCTCGGTGAGCGTTTCCGTTAGCTTCACCGTCTTGTGGGGATCGCTCATACGCGGGGTCTCGAATACCAAAGCTGGAGTGGTTTAGTGATTCCTCCGGGGACTAACGTCTCCCGGCTCGCAGGCGGATCAAACGGCTAAACGATCCGGCTCCCGCTTCATCCGAGACAAGAAGTAAATCCACCGTTCTTCCTTCCCTCAGCCCCTATAGCCCCTAATCCCTCACCCAACCAACTCACTGATCGGCGCCCCACCCCCCGCGATCTTCATCGGCCGCCCGTTCGTGCTCGTGAAGTTCGTCTGCAGCGACAGCCCCAGCGCCTGGCACACCGTCGCCATCAGGTCCTCGGCCGAGTGCGGCTTCGACTCGACCATCGTGCCGTCACTGGAGGTCTCGCCGATCGCGAGGCCGCCCTTGAGGCCGCCGCCGCCCACCACGGCGCTCCAGGCCCGGGCGTAGTGGTCGCGGCCCGCGTCGCCGTTGATCCGCGGTGTGCGGCCGAACTCGCCCATCCAGAGGATCACCGTCTGGTCCAAGAGGCCACGCTCTTCGAGGTCCGACACGAGGGCGCTCATCCCCTGGTCGAGTTGCGGCAGCTTCTCGTCGAGCCGCGTGAAGCAGTCGTCGTGCAGGTCCCAGCCGCCGAAATCGACCTCGACAAACGGCACGCCTGCCTCGACAAGCCGCCGTGCTAAGAGGCAGCTGCGTCCGAAGCCCGAGTCGCCGTAACGCTCGCGCGACTTTGTCGGCTCGCTGCCGACATCGAAGGCCTTCATCTGATCGCTCCGCATCAGCGACACCGTGCGCTCGAGCACCTTGGCGTGCTCGCCGGCGGCGGGGCCGCGACGCTGCTTCGCGAAGCGGTTCTCGATCTCGGCGAGCAGCGCGAGCCGTTCGTTCATCCGCTCCTTCTCGACCAGCGGCTGCACGTCGCGCACGCGGCCGCTCGGATCGACTTGCAAAGGCGCGTAGGCCATGCCTAGGAAGCCAGGGCCCTCGCTCGGCCCGCCGATCGACACGAAGGACGGGAGCTCGAGCCCCGCCAGCTTCGGCGCCATCTCGTGCGCGACCACCGAGCCGTAGCTCGGGTGGATGACGTTGGGATTGGGTACGAAGCCGGTCCGCAGGTAGTAGGCGCCGCGCGTGTGGTCCGCTTCGCGCGTGCTCATCGAGCGCACGACGGATAGGTGCTTCATCTGCTCGGCGACCCGGGGCATCAGCGAGCTGATCTGCACGTCGCCGGTGGTGCTGATCGGCTGCGAGGGCCCGCCCGTCGCGGCGCCCGGCTTGAGGTCCCAGATGTCGATCGTCGGCGGCCCGCCGCTCATCCACAACAGGATGCACGACTTGTGCTCGCGCGCGAGCTTCGAAGCCGCCGCCTCGACGGTGCGCCCGAGCGCAAACGAAGCCGCCCCAAACGCCGCAGCGCCGGCCAGGTGATCCAGAAAATGCCGCCGGGTCATGGACATGCTTGGTTCCTCGTCTCTTGATTACCTACGCTGACTATGTGAACCACAAAGGAACGAAGGAACAAAGGACGTTTCTAAACTAACCGCTTCCTTCGTTCCTTCGTTCCTTTGTGGTTCACATAATTTATTTAGTGCTGGAGGATGAACTCGTTGCTGTTGAGCAGGGCCCACCAGATGTCCCGGAGGGCTTCGGCGGCGTCGCCCTTGCGGGCGGCGAGTAGCTGGTTGCAGACTGCGAGTTCGTTGCGGTCGGGGCGGCGTGCGAGGGCAGCGAGGTACAGCCGGTTGACGCGCTCCTCGTTCGACAGCGACGGGTCCGCCGCCACCGACGAGAGGAAACCCGCCGGCCGCTTGTCAGCGTAGTCGCCCGGAGCAGCGGACTTCTTCTTTGTTTCAATCCAACTGAGCTCGGTCGCCCGGCGCACCAACTCGCTGTTCATCATCGCCAGCGATTGCGGGATCGAGCCGTTGAACGACGTCGCCTCACCGTTCTCGTCGTTGCCGAACGCCGTCGAGAACTGCCGGGTCCAACGCCGGCGGGCCTCGTCGCGCTGCTCGACCGACAAAGATTCGTCGGCCCGCGTCGCGGCGATCAGCGACTCATAGATCTGTTCCGCGGTGAGTTGCCGCAGGTAGAACCTCGTGAACAACGGCGGCCTGCCGAGCGAGGGCTCGTCGTCCTCGTTCGAGCCGCGGGCGAGGCTGTCGAGGCCGTAGGCGTCGCTGAGCACGATCCAGCGGTCGAGCCGCTGCAGGTCGTAGCCCGAATCGCGGAACGCCGCGGCGAGCTCTTCCATCAGCTGCGGGTGCGACGGCGGGTTGTGCGCGCCCATGTCCTCGACCGGCCGAGTGAAGCCGTAACCGAAGAAGCGGCCCCACTCACGGTTCACCGCCGAGAGAGCGAAGTCGGGCGACGCGGCGATCAAGTCCGCCAGCTCCTCACGGCGTTTCACGAGCTCGACGCGTCCGCTATCGCCGTAGTCGTGCCCCCGCTGGAGGAACACGTCGTGCAGCGAAGTGCCGTCGATGAACACGGGGTAGGCGACTTGCAGCTTGCCGTTGCGAAGCTCGTAGTAAGTCTCTGCCGCCTCGGGAACACCCGGCGGGATCGCGAGCGCTTGCTCGCGGCTGCGGCCCTCGCCGTAGAAGTTGCGATCGACGATTCGCGCCTTCGCCGGGTCGTCCTCGTCATCGCGGACGCGTTCGGCGCGGGTTTGGCGGAAGAAGGCGGCGAGCTCCCAGAACTGGTTCTGCCGCCCCTCGTTGAACGGGTGGTTGTGGCACTGCGTGCATTGCACCGACACGCCGAGAAACACCTGGGCCGTCCGCGCCGTGGCCTGGACGCCGTTCTCGTCCATCTTGTCGGCGAGGTAGTTGGCGGCCGGGTTGAAGTCGTCGTCGTTGGGACGGACGCTCCCCGTGGCGGTCACGAGCTCGCGCATCAACTCATCGAGCGGCTTGTTCTCAGCGAACGCCTCGCGCAGGTACTGCACGAACGGCTCGCGCACGGCGAGCGAGTTGTTGTTCCTGCCGCCGGTGCGTCCGATGAGCAGAATGGCCCACTCGGTAGCCCGCCAGCGCGAACGCTCGTCGCGGTACTCGTCGCCTAGCAGTCGATCGACCAGCCACTCACGGCGTGATGAGGCCGGTTGCTTGGCGAACGCTTCGAGCTCGTCGATCTTGGGAATACGCCCGAGCAGATCGAGATAGACGCGGCGGGCCCAAGGGCCGTCCGGCGCAGGCTTCGAGGGGATGACCCCGGCGTCGCGCCAGCTCGCGCGGAGAGCCTCGTTGATCGACGCGACAACCTGGCCGTCATCGACCGTAGCGGCCGACGACGTGCCGGCGATCGAAAAGCCGAGTAGCACGAAACAGAGAATGAGCGTCCGCCACTGTGACCCGAAAGACTTGGACGCGTCATTCATCGACAGTGGTCCCTTGAGTGCAGAGATCTCGTTCGAACAGGGCGGCGCGAAGGCCACACCCCCAATTCTAACTGCAGCAACTCACTCATTCCTAAGCCATTGCCAACAATCGAGGACCTACTCGACCGTACAGCTGGCAATCAGCAAATAATTCTTCGCTGTCAGCCCAAGGATCGATTCCCTGCGAAGCGCCAATCGCCCCTTTGCTTGGTCCCCATACTTCAAAGTCATCCCGTTATCTCCTTTTCATGGAGCTGACTGACGGGAGGGGGGGTGTTCGAAAATGAAACAGATTTGACGAATGTAGCGAAATGATGCGTATCAAAACGCAACAGGCGGGCTGGGGTCGCCTGTTCCAACGACCCCAAGCCCGCCCGGGTTGAACAGAATCAATCGACAACAATCGCAGGGTACGGCGGCCCGCTTTCGTGTCGTAACCTCTTCTCCGTCAAGGGATTCCGTTAACCGTTGCGTTAAGCCTCTTCGTCCGCCGGCCCCCTGAGCGCCTCTTCTCATTCCGGCCCATGACTAACGGTAGGGGTCCGGTGGGTTGCCTGCTGACAACACCTTATATGCACGTCACGTGCCAAATGTTCGGAGGTGTGGAGGGAACGGAGATGTTTTTGTGACATCCCGTTGAAGTCGAAATAACAGCTTGGCGGGGCATTCTGGAGACTGCCAGCGAGACAAGAGACACCGTAAGTTTCGTGTAGGCAATCGTTTACGGCTCCCGGAGCGCTCCGGCACGAGGCCTGCTTACAGCCTTACCGACTCACGAACCGGCCGTTCCGGGGGTGAAACCACGACCCGCGCCCCGTGGCGCTTTCCAGGAGAACTTCGATGTTGCATTCCCCTTCGCGTTGGCTCAAGCGTTCTCTGCTCGCAGCCGCTGTCATGGCCGTTGGCGTTCTCACCTTGGGTGGGGCGGCCGAAGCCCAAGCTCGCCACGGCTGTGGGTATGGCGGATACGGCCCCGGGTACGGTTATGGCCACGGTCACGGCCGCCACGCCAGCTACTATCGCGGGCACGGCGGCTGGGGCGGATACGGCTACGCTCCGCGTCCCGTGGTCGTCGCCCCCGCCTATGGCTACGGAGTCGGCTACGGCGGCGGCTTCTACGGCGGCCGTGGCGTCTCGATCGGCTTCGGGTTTTGACGAAGAGCGTATGGACGATAGGGCTTTGGCGACAGCGCCAGCCCTATCGGCCTACCCGCCTACCGGCCTACCCACCTCATCTACCGATCGAACAGCTTTTTGATCGAGTAGACCGTCACCTGACGCCCGGCACGGGCGATCGAGCGGGTGAGCGGGATCTCCTTCGGGCAAACAGCGACGCAGTTCTGGGCGTTGCCGCACGCCGCCACGCCGCCGGGGCCCATCAGGGCCTCCAGACGCTCGTCGGCGATCATCTTGCCCGTGCCGTGGTCGTTGAACAGGACCGCTTGGCTGATCGCCTGGGCGCCGAGGAAGGCCGTGTCGTGGGCGGCCTGCTTGCGGGCCTCGAAGGCGTCGTCCGACTCACCCGGCTTGCGGGTCAGTTCGACCTTGGTGTACTGCGGGCACGCCTCAAGGCAGCAGCCGCACGTCATGCACTCCGACAGCGGGTAGCGGACCTCTTGGGCGTCCTGCGACTCCTTCGGGCCGGCGCCGCGGTCGAGGTAATCGTCCACTGGCACCCACGCCTCGACCCGCTCCAGGGCCCGGAACATCCGCTGGCGATCGACCACGAGGTCACGCAGCACCGGGAACTTGGCCATCGGCCGCAGCTCGATCTCGCCCGGCTGCTCTTGGAGGAGCTTGTCCACCAGCGCCGAGCAGCTCTGCCGGACGCGGCCGTTAATGACCATGGTGCAGGCGCCGCAGACCTCTTCCAGGCAGTTGCAGTCCCAGGCGACGGGGCTCGTCTTTTCGCCGGCGGCCGTCTTCGCCATCCGGGCGATCTTTTGCAAGACGCTGATGACGTTGAGGTTCGGCTCGTAGGGGATGCGGAATCGCTCCCAGCGCGTCCCCTTGCCCGGCGCGTCCTGGCGGAGCACACGGACGTCGAACGTGGACGGTTTGGCGAAGTCTTTGTTCGGGGCGATCATGCTGGGCCGGTGCGTTCGCGGTCAGTACTAGCAGAGAGCGGCGGCGATGTTGGCGACGCCGTCTTTCCTGCAATTTAGAGGCTCGCCGGGCTATCCGCCAGACGACCCCAAGAGGACTAACCGCTCTTGGGCGAATGATTTAACGCCATAGAAAACGTGGCCTTCGACGCCGTGAGAGGGTACGATCCGCCCGGCGAAGCGCTGCTTCGCCCTCCGCCCGCCGCGCCGCCCACCTGGAGCCCACCTCATGGCGAAGAAGACCGCAAAGAAGGCCACGCCCAAGCCCGCCCCCGCCAAGTCCGCCGCTTCGGAAGCCGCCAAACCCGCCAAGACCAACTCGGCCCCCAAGGTTGCTCCTAAAGCCAACCCGCCCGCCACGCCAAGCGTCACCAGTGAGGCCATCGGTTACGCCGCCGGCGACGTGTGGGGCGCGCTGCACGGCAAGGGCTGGCAAACCCTCGCCGCGGTTAAGAAGGCGTCCGGCGCGCCGAGCGACCTGACACTGATGGCGATCGGCTGGCTCGCCCGCGAAGGCAAGCTCGACTTCACCGCCATCGGTAAGACGGTGAAGGTGACGCTGAAGTAGCGGTCGCCGCTGCCAGGTTTCGACGCGGGGAAGATTCACGCCAAGCCGCCAAGGCGCGAAGGGTGAGTAAGAAGAACCACGACGGACACGAAGTTCGTGGCCACGATGGTCGCCGCGGAAGGTGCAACCTATCGATTGACTCACGACTCAAGCGATTGTCACTCGTTGCGGAGTAACACGAGGCAATTGGTAGTTGGCATGGAAAGTGAATGCCTGGTTGTTACAGGGCGAAGCGCCTTGCCACCGAGATGTGTGCGCACCGATGTCGATGTCTCTGACAAGGACTATCGAACGCAGAGATTGCCCTACATTCCGATTTGGATGCTCCCGGCGATGCTGGTCCTCAGCCGGGTGCCTTGCCCACACGCGCAGCGGATGGGCACGTGAACCAAGATCGACAGTCTACTCCAAATCGCATGCTCATCCCCTATCGGTTGTGAGCATGGCGCCCGGCTCGCCTCTAACAGGGTCCTACCACGACAACAACCTCACGACTCAGACTTAAGCGACACCAACGAGGAATCCCGGACGTTACTGGTCGGGGTCACCCGCGGATAACTTATTGCCGTCCCTTGTGAGTCAACAGAATGCATGGAGGATCAGTTGTTCTTCAAGAAGGTAGGTTTCACGCGTCGCTATTACGTACCGCTAGTGATATCCGGCGCTTTGTCGATTGTGCCGATCATCGTGCTTGAATTGATCGCGGCATGGAGTCGGCCGGATCCAATGCTTGCTTGGCAAGCTATTGGTAATCTTCCTTTGATGGCGATAGCTTGGCTGTCGTTTCTTGGGATATCTGCTTACGGTGTTGCAATTAAAGTGTCGTTTGATTCGAAGTGATGGCGATCAAGTGCCGTTGTGACACATGGAATCACACACTTTCGACAGCAACATCTGTCTCGCTAAAACCAGTTTCAGAACATCGATTTGCTAGCCGAATCGAGTTGATTGGTTAGTCGCAGGAGTCTCTGAAAGGAGACCCGCGATGACAGATCGATCCCGCGTTGACGCGAGGCGGGTGGCATGCTCACACCCGGAGGGGATGAGCATGCGAATACGGGAAGGGCATCAACCCTACTGCCGCATGCCCATCCGCTGCGCGTTTGGGCATTGCACCCAGCATGGCGCTCAACCACACCGCCGCCGGGTCACACCGCCGCCGGCTGCCGCTGCGCAGCGGCGTCTTTCGCCGCCTGGCGCTCTTTCCAGACCTCTTCGATGATCTCGGCGCCCACCAGGCCGTAGAGTCTCGGGCGGGGCGGGATCAGCGACGTGTCGACCTCTTCGTAGCTGATAGTCGGCTCGCCGTTCTCGAACGTGGCGATCGTAGTCTTCAGCCACTTGTTGTTCTTCTCTTCGAACGCGTCGCACCACTTTTCAGCCTGCTGGCGGCGTTCGGCCGGGTCGTCCGAGGTGAGGCCCGGCATTGTGAAGTCGGGCTTGAAGTGGGCGCCGCGGGACTCGTCCCGCTGTAGCGCGCCCTTCAGGATCGCCTTGGCGAGCGGGAACATGTCACGCAACGCCTTGGTGAAGACGACATTCTGGTTCGTCCAGGCGCCGGTGTCGGAGAGGCTGCAGCGCTGCGCGCGTTCGCACAACTCGTTGACCTTGGTGATCGCGGCTTCGATCTGATCGTTGCGACGCACCACCGTTGCGGCCTTGGTCATCTCCTCACCGAGTTGGTGGTGGATCTCGTAAGGATTCTCGTCGCCATCGCCCGACTGCTTGAGCAGGGCGTCGTGCTCGGCTTGCTTGGCGGCGACAGCGCCGGTGTGGAGTGAGTCGAACTTCGCGTCGCTCGCGCTCGCCTTGAGCGAGCTGAGCAACTTCTCGATGCCCGGCGCTGCGAAGAGGCCGGTGAAGATACATGAGAGCAGCGAGTTGGCCCCCAGGCGGTTGGCGCCGTGGTAGTGGTAGTCGCACTCGCCCATCGCATACAGGCCGGGGATGTCGGTCTGCTGATTGCGGGGGTTCTCGGGCTCGAGGCCGCCGTCGGAGCCGCGGACGTAGTCGGCCCACAGGCCGCCCATGATGTAGTGGACGGCCGGGAAGATCTTCATCGGGACGTCGCGCGGGTTGTCCCCCTGGAACTTCTCGTAGATGTTGAGGATGCCGCCGAGCTTGCGGTCGAGCTCTTCGCGCGGGATGTGCGTGAGGTCGAGGTAGACGCACTGCTTGTCCCCTTCGACCGACAGCCCGCCGTTGACGCAGACATCGAAGATTTCGCGCGTCGCGATGTCGCGTGGGACGAGGTTGCCGTACTCGGGATAACGCTCTTCGAGGAAGTAGTAACGCTCGCCCTCGGGGATGTCGCGCGGCGAACGCGGGTCTTGGGGCTTGCGTGGCACCCAGACGCGGCCGCCCTCGCCGCGGGCCGATTCGCTCATCAGACGCAGCTTGTCGGCGCCGGGGATCGCGGTCGGGTGGACCTGGATGAACTCGGGGTTCGCGTAACGCGCGCCGGCCTGCACACAGCGGCTGGCGGCCGAACCGTTGCACGCCATCGACATGGTGCTGCGGCCGTAGATGAGCCCGCTGCCGCCCGAGGCGACGACGACGGCGTCGGCTTTGAACGCGCGGATCTGCATCGTCACGAGGTTCTGCGCGATCGCTCCGCGGCAGCGGCCCTCGTCATCGACGATCGGGCCGAGGAAGTCCCAGCCTTCGTACATCGCGACCAGGCCGCTGGTCTTGTGGCGGCGGACCTGCTCGTCGAGGGCATACAGCAGCTGCTGACCCGTCGTGGCGCCGGCGAAGCTGGTGCGCTTGAACAGTGTGCCGCCGAAGCGCCGCTGGTCGCGAAAGCCTTCCTGCGTGCGGTTGAAGGGCACGCCGAGACGGTCCATCAGGTCGATGATCTTCGGCGCCCAGTAGGCCATCTCCTTGACGGGCGGCTGGTGCTGCAGAAAGTCGCCGCCGTAGACGGTGTCGTCGAGGTGCAGCCATTCGTTGTCGCCCTGCTGGCGGGTGAGGTCGTTGACGCTGTTGATGCCGCCTTGCGCGCAGGCGCTGTGCGAGCGTTTGACCGGCACGAGGCTCATCAGGTCGACGCCGACGCCGAGCTCGGCGAGCTTCATCGTGCAAGCCAGACCGGCGAGGCCGCCGCCGACAACCAGGACGCGTTGCTTAGCCATGACGGATTGAGCTGCTCTCTAACGGTGAAACGGGCTGCGGGGGCGGCTGCCAAATCAGCAGCACGGCGAGGACGGGGGGCTATTCGGCTTCGCCTTCGCCGGGGGGCTCCTCGTGAGCCTTCTTGTGCGAGTTGGGATCGACGAGGCCTTGTTCGACCTTCGACTCGAACATCTTGTCCTCGACCTGGCGGGCGTTCTCAAAGCCCTCGCCCGAGCCGACCGCGACCATGCCGCCGAGGGCCGAGAGGCCGACCACCAACAACGCCGCGCCAAACACGCCGCAGACGTAGAGGGCGTTCCGCTGGGCCTTGGGGCTGGTCCAGGCGCCCCAGGTGATGCCCATCGTCCAGATGCCGTTGGCGAGGTGGAACACACTAGCGGTGACGCCCAGGGCGTAGAACGCGATGATGATCGGGTTTTGCAGCGAGGCTCCCGCCGTCGACGGCGCATTGTAGGGACGGAACTGATGGCCGCCGAATTGCTCGATCAGGTCAAGCCACCACTGCATGTGGAGCCAACCGTGCTGGTGGTAAACGTGGTAGAGGATGAACACCAAGGCGATCATCCCCGTCGCCCGCTGAAGCGTGTAGCGGATGTTGGCGCCGTAGGCGTAGTGCGACGTATTCGGCTTGCCCGTTGTGATGATCCACACGCCCACCGCCGCGTGGAACAACAACGGCAGGAAGATGAAGACCCACTCGACCAGCGGCAAGATCTTGCCCAGGGCGTGGATGCTGTAGACGTTCTCTTGGAACGTCTCCGGGCCGTTGAGGACGCTGGCGTTCACCGTCAGGTGGACGACCATGAACGCGCCGACGGGGATCAGCCCCGACAACGAGTGCAGGCGTCGGATCAAGAACTCGTGCCGTTCAAAGAACGACAGGCCGGAAGCCCCGGACGAATCAACTGACGAAGCGACAGACACCGACGACCCTCGGGTTCAACTGGCATCGCGGGGAGAAACCGCCCGCTAGCTCGTCAACCGAATCGCCGGGCCGGGGCTTAACCGGCCCCGAGTATACGGCTCTCCCCCGGCGCAAAGAAACGGGGGGCGTCCAAAGGACGCCCCCCGTGTGCTCCAGGATTTAGCTCCCGGTCATTAACCGGGGGCCAATTGCGTCTTCAAAGCCCAAGCTCGGCCGCTTTCGAGCGGTACTGGTTCGCCAAGACGGTTTCGCCGCTGGCTTCGAGCTCCGTGGTCAGTTGCTCGTAGGCGGGCGCCAGCTTCTCGTTGAACTCGATGGCGTTCATGTACGACTGGATCGCTTTCTCCCGATCTCCGGCAGCCGCCTGGGCCCTGCCGCGTCGGTAGTAGTGCAGCGACTCCGTCGGCTGCAGTCGGATCGCCTCGTTCAGGTCGTCAATCGCCTTGCGGTAGTCGCCCTGCGCCAAGTGGGCTAGGCCGCGATTGACAAAAGCGGGGACGTAGCGGTCGCTGACGGCGATCGACTCGCCGTAGGCCCGGATCGCCTCGTTCATGTCGCCGAGCTTGGCCCACGACATGCCTTTCCAGAGATTCGAACGCGGGCTGTCGAAGTTGATCGACGCCGCCTGCTCGAAATCGCGGATCGCCAGACGCTCTTCGCCCAGGAAGTGGAAGCAGATTCCCCGGCGGAAGTAGGCTTCGCCTTGATTGGGATCGAGTTGCAGGAGTTTGCTGAACGACTTCACGGCCTTCGCCAGCTCGCCTTGCAGACGCTCGGCCACGCCGAGGCGATAGAGCGCGGCGACCTTAACGCCGCCAACCCGTTGGTCCTTCTCGGGCAGCAGGTCGAGAAGCTTTTCACAAGTCGCGGCGCTCAGGGCGTACTGCTGGGCGGCCGCTTCGTCGTCCCCTTCGCGGCCCAGCGCCTTGCCCTGCTCTTCGTAGGCCGACGCCAGCGTCAGGTAACCCTGCACGAACGGCAGCGTGTCTTCTTCGTCCTTCGGCACATACTTGGCGATCGCCTGCTCGAGATTGGCGGTGGCGTCCGCATAATTCTCATTGACCAGCGCGATCTGCGCGCGGGTGAAGTAGGGCTCGTAGTTGTCCGGCTCGATCTCCAGCGAAGCGGCGAGATCGGCCTCGGCCTCCTCGAACTTCCGCATCGCCCCATAAGCCTGGCCGCGGAGACGCAGGGCCTCGGCCTTCTGCGCGTCCTCACCTTCGGGGACTTCTTCCATCGAAGCCAAGATATCCAGGTACTTCGTCAGGGCTTTTTCACCCTGCTCGGCGCCGCCGAGCTTCACCATCGCCTTGCCGTAGTCGAACTGGTACTGCGGGTTCATACGGTTGGCTTGAACGGCGGCTTGCAGATCGGGCAGCGCCGCGTCGTACGCGTCAACCTTCATGTAGACCTCGCCACGAGTGCTCTGGATCTCGGGGAGGATCTGTGGCTGGGATTGCGAGTACTGGGTCGCCTTCTTGAGGTCCTCCAGCGCCGCTTCGTACTCCTCTAGCTGGGCGTAAGCCTTGGCCCGCAACACCAGCGGACCCGGAGCGAATGCCCCGGCGCGCTCGTAGGCGTTGACGATGGTCGTGAAGGAACCGACAGCCGCGTCGAAATCCCCTTCCTGAAACTGCTTCTGGCCTTGCTCAAGCACGGCCTTGACCTGCTCTTCCGGAGTGAGCTCGCCCGACGCGATCGGGTCGACCAAGTCGGCGTCATCCTGGGCGAGAGCCGGGACAGCCGAGAGACCACACGCCAGTAGGGCTGCGGCGAAAGAACGGGCGAAGGTTTTCATGTCGCGACGCGCCTTGGCAGGAGATTCGCAGGAGTCGGTGATGCTCCAAACCAGGCCCCCCGCTCGATGGGGATGCAGGCCTGGTTCGGACTCCCGAGTCTACAACCGTTGAACGCGTCTGGCGCCGGAACGGTTCCCAGGCAGCGGCGATTTCCAAGCGCGGTGGCGCGGATTGCTCCGCCAACGACGGTCGCAACAATTGCCGCGCGCCGCGGGAAACGCCTGAGCCGTGGGAGGAACCCCGTTACGCGATCTCTTTCGCCGGCTGGGTGTCCTTCTTCCCCGCCAGCGCCTTGCGGCTGTATTGCTTGGCGGTGCGGTTGTACTCCGTCGCGAACGCCTCGGCGGACTCGGGAGTAAACTCGCGGTCGATGGTCCGCTTGAAGCGGCCCAGCTCGTAGACATGAACGACGTAGTTCGCCTGCGGCTCGGGACGGCCGTACTCGTCGGTCTTCTCTTCGGGAGTCTCCTCGGCCTTCTCGGCGACGGCCGGCTCTTCGTGAGCGGGCTCGGCTTTCTTGGGCTCGGCCTTGGCGGGATTGGCCTTCTTGGGCTCGGCTTTTTTGGGCTCGGCGGCGATCTCCTCCGGCGCGGGGGCGGCCTGGGATACGTCCTCGTCCTCGGCGTCATCGAACAGCCCGGCGCCGAACCTCGCCGTTTTCGCGGGACCGGAGGGCTTAGCGGGAGACTTCTTCTTGACCGGAACGGGCTTGTCGATGACCAGCTTCGCCGGCTTCTTCTTGGCCTTCTTACGCGGGGCCGGCGCTTCGACTTCTACGTCTTCGTCGTCTTCTTCGGCGACCTCTTCTTCGACGCGGGCCCGCTTGACCTTCTTCTTTGTCGCCTTCTTCTTCGTGGTCGTCTTCTTGGGCGCAGCGGTCTTCTTCTTGGCGACCTTCTTCTTGGCCGTCTTCTTTTTGGGCTTTTCCGTCTCGGAATCGTCGTCGAAATCGACGTCCGCTTCGCGGTGGAACAGGTCGTCGTCTTCTTCGCGCGGCATCGGCATGGCTAGATAGCCCGTGAGTGGAACTGCTGAAAGCGGCTGCTGGAAGTCGGCAGGGGGGAGAGCCTTTTTTGGAATCTCCCCCGCGATCACCGCTTCGGAACCGGGCGCCGACTCTCACGGTGGGCAGCCCACCGTAAGGAATCCGAGCCTGGCGTGGATCGGGAGACAAACCGCCGGCGGGAGACGCTCGCCGGCGTGGAGCTAGCCCGGCTGCCCCCACCCGTGGGTGGCGGACCTGGGCCATGCGGACGACGCCGCACTGCAATGCCTAGTATCCCGGTCGCCCTCCCACGCTGTCAATCCTGGGGGATTTGTTTGACGCCCCACGGAGGCCGGTGGACGACCCAGCCCCCCCTTTCAGCCCCCTTCCAGGCGGTCGCAAAACCACCCCTTGGAGGGGTTTTGGGGCGGTGCTCCGAACATCAACCACCAGCCTCTGCCGTGAACATGCGATCAGATCCGCATAGAGGGCCCGTAGACGCGTCCGTGGGGTCTTCTAAGGGTTTACCAAGGCCCCCTGCGCCCGATGGCTTAAACGGGCTCCTGGGGCCTCACCGAAGAACGCCGGGGAACACCCAAATGGGGGGGTGCGACTCCCCAATCTCGATCACGGCGTTGTGGCTACTGCCGCATCGCCATTTGCTGCCGGGCGACCTCGACGGCACGCGCTAGGGCCGCGTCGTTCTCCGACGCCTTGGCTTCGGGGGCGCCGCGGAATCCTGCCACGTGCTTCGCCGCCTCGGCGCCTTGGGCGAGCGTCCGGACCGGCACGTCGGGGCTTACGCCCACGTCGCTGATCGCCTTGCCCAGCGGCGAGTAGAACTTGGCGGTCGTCAGGCGGATGCCGGCCCCCGAGTGGGCCATCGGGAAAATGCCCTGGACCGAACCCTTGCCGAACGAGCGGGCGCCGACGATCGACCCGCGACGGCTGTCGCGGATCGCGGCGGCGAAGATCTCGCTCGCCGACGCCGAGTCGCCGTCGATCAGCACCACCAGCGGAACCCGCCAGGTGCCGGCTTGATGGGCGCGGTAGTCGAAATCCTCGCCGTCGCTTCGACCACGGGTCGAGACGATGTTGCCCTGAGTGACGAACTTATCAACCAGCTCGACCGCCGAAGTGAGCAGGCCGCCGGGGTTGCCACGGAGGTCGATCACCAGCGACCGCATGTTCTGACGGTGGAGGTCCCAGAGGGCCGTCTCCACGTCGCGGCTGGTGGACTTCTGGAAGACCGGGATCCGCATGTAGGCGACGCCGTAGTCCGCGTCACAGATCCGCGCGTCCTCGATGCTCGGCACCTCGACGTGTTCACGACGAACCCGGAGCGTCCTGGCTTGCCCGCCAGCAGCCGCTTGCGGCTTAGCGGCCAGATAAGCCAGGTCGTCGGTCTCACCCGCCGTGGCGTCCTTTGTTACGACGGTGACGAACGCAAAACTCCCCTCTTCACCGGTGAGCAGCGAAGCGGCCTCGTCGGTGCTCAGCGACGCGGTCTGCTGGCCATCGACGGCGGTGATGCGGTCGCCGGCCTTCATGCCCGCGCGTTCGGCCGGGCTGCCGGGGATGACGCGGACGATCAGCAGGGCGCCGTTGTCGGCCTTGAGCTCGACGCCGAGGCCGACGAAGTTGCCTTCGATCTGTGAGTAAACGTCACGCAGCTGGCCGGGCGTCAGGAACGCCGAGTAGGTGTCCAGACCGCCGGCGGCCGCCGAGACGAACTCCATCGTCCAAGCCGATGCGGGGGCGCCGATGCGGGTCTCGCCGAGCGACGACAAGTCGGCCGCGATCCGCAGGGCCTCACGGGCGTTCCGCACCTCGCCGATCGACAGCAGGCGGTCGTTAAGCTCTTGGCGGAGCGCTTCGATCTGCGCGTCGGTGGGGCGGACGCCGTGCTGCCTTTGGAACAGCGGATCGCGGGCCGCGACCAGCATCGCATGCGCGCCGCGGCGCGAGAGCTTCGTCCACGGCGGATCGACGACGTAGTGCGACTCGATCTTCGACAGCAGCTCGGCGTGCAGGTCGAGCGACGAGCGGGCGTCGATCGTCCGCAGCGTCTCGACGAAGCTGGCGTCGGCGTAGCGACGCTCGAGGCAGCTATGCAAACGGGCGACATCGAACCGCCACTCGAGGCGGCGATCGCCCGGGTTGTCGCGGAGAGCTTGCTCGTAGTGAGCGACCGCGTCGGCCCAGCGGCCGAGCGATTCGAGCTCGAGGCCTTTCTCGACGGCGACGTCGGAAGTCGGGGGAAGAGCGGCCGCCGGGATGGCGACCGACTCGGTCGCCGACGGGGCAGGCGGCGTACCAACCGCCTGACCGAACGCCGCAAGCGGCGCCGACGACAGGGTGACTAGCAGCAGGACGCGGCGACTGAGCGACGCGGCAAACTTAAGGGACATAAGGGCTCGTTCCGTCTCGCTGGGACAGGGCGCCCTGCGGAGCGTCGATGCGAGACCTCTCGCAATCAGACCTTCGCGGGGCGGCTCGCTCGCAACCGACGCCGAGACGGGTCGCACCGCTTGAGCCGGCTCAAGAGCAGCCGGGCAGAAGAAGTGGGACGCTGTCGCGGTGGGGAGGGCAGTCGCGATCGAATCAGCCGCGTTGTCGGAGCGCGTCCCAGCTCGTGTGCCCGAGGAGCGGTCTCGCCGCCTCTTGCACACTCTTCCGACATCTCCCCGGCAGTCATGCCCGGGTTCGTGGCTTCCGGAATATAGATCGCAGTTTCGGGGCGGTCAAAAAACGGGTCGCCGAGTTTCTGAAGCTCATCCCCCTGTTTGGACGGGCGATCCGCAAAGGCGGAGCGACTGACCAGCCGCGGGCGGGGTCGCACGCAATGTGCGGGTTGTGGCGACAGAGCGTCGCAGCGACGCGTTGACCGTGAGAAACCTGCCCTCGCCAGGGGCGGCGCTTCACCAGCGCCGCGGTGGTTGAGAGGGAGTGGTCGCGTTGGCTTCGTGCCGTCAGTCGCCGGGGCGCCCTCGCCCCGGCCGTTCTGGCGTATCTACGCCGGCCGCCCGGGCGGGGTTCACGCCGGCGCCGGGATCGGGAAACTTAGGCGATGCTATCGCTGCTGAAGGGCTGTCGGCTATCGCCTGTCAGCTAGAACCGGACGCTAAGGCGTGCCGGCTGATTTTGCTGGTAGCGATTTATCAGCCGCGGGGCCTTAGCCCCCGGTTCCTTCACTACTTAACTCTTGCTGCTCTCTATGCCCACGACTCCCGTCCAACAGGCCCTCCTCAGCGTCAGCGACAAAACGGGGCTCGTCGAGTTCGCCCGGCGGCTCTCGGCGGCGGGGGTGCGGCTGCTCAGCACAGGCGGCACCCGCAAGGCGATCGAGGACGCCGGCCTCCCGGTGCGTGACGTCGCCGAGTACACGGGCTATCCCGAGATGATGGATGGCCGCGTCAAGACGCTGCACCCGCGCATCCACGGCGGTCTGCTCTGTCGGCGCGACAACTCGGGCGACACGGCCTCCGCCGCCGAACACGGGATCGAGATGATCGACCTGGTGGTGGTGAACCTCTACCCGTTCGAACAGACGATCGCCGCGGGCGACCCGCCGATCGAGAAGGCGATCGAACAGATCGACATCGGCGGCCCGTCGATGGTCCGCTCGGCCGCGAAGAACCACGCCTTCGTCGCGGTCGCCACGGACCCGTCGCAGTACGACGCCATCGCCGAGGCGATCGAGTCGCGCGGCGGCACGTCGCTCGAAGAACGCCAGAAGCTCGCCGCCGCGGCGTTCGCACACACGGCGAAGTACGACGCGGCGATTGCTGGTTACTTCTCGCGGCAGACAGGGGCGCGACAGACGGACGCTAAGCCGCCAGCGGCTGGGGGTGACGAGCACTTCCCCGAGCGGTTGGACGTCTCGCTCGTGCGTAAGGCTTCGCTGCGTTACGGCGAGAACCCGCACCAACCCGCGGCGCTCTATGCGCTAGCGGACGCGGCGCCGACGTCGCTCGTCTATGGCGAACAGCTCAACGGCAAGGAGCTGTCGTACAACAACCTGCTCGACCTCGACGCCGCTTGGGCCGCTGCGCAGACGTTGCCAAAGCCAGGCGTCGCCGTGCTGAAACACAACAACCCCTGCGGCGCGGCGACAGCGGCGACCGTCGGCGAAGCGACTCGCTTGGCGTGGGACGGCGACCCGCTCAGCGCGTTCGGTTCGATCCTCGGTTACAACGCCCCAGTCGACGCGGCTTCGGCCGAGTGCTTGGCCGAGCCCGGCAAGTTCGTCGAAGCGATCGCCGCGCCCGACTTCACGCCCGAGGCGATCGAGATCCTCACCACCAAGCCGAAGTGGCGGGCCAACGTGCGGCTGGTGAAGATCGGCGGCGCCGGCGCGTCAGGTAGGCGCCTGATGCTGCGGGCGATCGACGGCGGCTACCTCGCGCAGACCGCCGACGAAGGGCCGGACGAGTTCGACAAGTGGCAGTGCGTGACGGACGCCAAGCCCACCGACGAACAGCTCAAGGACTTGAAATTCGCCTGGGCGGCGTGCCGGCACGTGAAGAGTAACGCCATCGTCCTGGCTCGTGGCGGCATGCTGGTGGGCGTTGGCGCGGGTCAGATGAGCCGGGTCGATTCGGTCGAGATCGCGATCCGCAAGGCCGGCGACCGCGTGCGGGGAGCCGCACTCGCCTCGGACGCGTTCTTCCCGTTCGAGGACTCGATCCAGACCGCCCACGAGGCGGGCGTCGCCGCGGTGATCCAACCCGGCGGGTCCAAGCGAGACCAAGAAGTCATCCATGCCTGCAACCAGTTTGGCATGCCGATGCTCTTCACGGGGAAGCGGCACTTCCGACACTAGCGAACGCAGCGACTTTGCGGATACCTCGCCGCGGCGGCGCATTTGCTCGCTTGTTAGTAGAGAATTGCGCATGATATAAAGGGAACGTGAAGCCCGCCTTCCCGATTCGCTGGCCTGGGTGGTTCTCTCCCTAGGCCGGCGCCCGCCCTATTCCCGCCGCCCGCCCGCTGCTCCGCCATGGCCCGCGTCACGCTGCAAGTGCTCGACGGCGCCGATCGAGGGGCCGTGTTTACCGATGTCGTCACGCCGCTCACGATCGGTCGTGAAGAAGGGAACACGATCCAGCTCAACGACGAGCGGATCAGCCGCTTCCACGTGAAGATCCAAGAGGATCAGGGAAAGGTCGTGCTCACCGACCTGGAGAGCACCAACGGCACGCGCGTCAACGGGCTCGACACTCAGCTCCGCATCCTGCAAGTCGGCGACCTGATCGCGGTCGGTCGCTCGACGCTGCTCTTCGGCGCACGCGAAGAGATCGCCGACCGGGTTGAGGTGTTGCGCGCTCTGGGGGCGCGGGCGCCGAGCGACTCGATGGTCGAGAAGGCGACCGGCCCAATGGAAAGCCGCGCCCAGCGTGTCGACGAATCGGTCGGCGGCATCGATCTGCACTGGGGTTCCGACTCGATCGGCTTCCCCGGCACGCTCCACCTGCCCGGCCCGCCCGACCTGCCCGAGGGGCTCACCCCCGCGCAAGCGGCGCAGGTCGTCGAGATGCTGGAGTATTTCCACCTCCGCACCCGCGCCCTGCTACACGGCGCGATCGCCCCCGACGGCGACGGCCCGATCGCGATCGAGCGCCAGCGCTGGCACGAGCTGATCGACCTGCAAGCGCAGATCGCCCAGTACCTGCGGCGGATCGGCGAAGCGACTTAGCACTACCCTGCGGACGCCGGCTTTACTGGTGGTATGAAGCAGTTCTCTGTTAAAGACGCCGCGTTGCCCGAAGTGCTGGCGGTTGTCACGACGGGTGAACACGACGGGTGAAGAAGTTCACATGATTGAAGACGGGCAAGTAGTGGCTATCTTCTGGCCACCGGGTAAAGCCCCACCTTCTGCCTACGAGGAAAGCCTTCAATTGGATACGTTCGATTAGGCTTCCGATACCATTTTGTAGGAGGCGTCTCCGACGCCGATTACGCGCACCACGCCGTTTCGAGATGGACACCGTAATCGGCGTCGGAGACGCCTCCTACAGAAGCCCCCTGTCCTTTCTGCTCGCTCAATACGGTTCCGGCTGAATCCACTCCTCATAAAGCGCCGGCGGCGTTAGGCCGGGCCAGTCTTCGGGCGTTTGGCCGATGAGTTGGGCGTGGACGAGGCCGTTCATTTCGCCCACCAGGCGGGTATGGAGGATCTTGTTCTCGGGGTTGGCGTGGACCTCGCTGCGGAAGCGGCCGGCCCAGCCAACAGTGCGCGTCCAAGGCTCTTCGACCGCGGTGACGAGCGGCTTGGCGGCGGAGAACGCCCGGTGCATCCGCTCGGTGGCGCGGAAGGTGCCACCGTCGTCGCCGACAATTTTCTTGCCGTCGATCGTGATCTCACGGTCGTCGTAAGCGATGACAACGAGGCGATGTTCATCGCCTGGCGCGTCGAGCCACGCCCGTAGCTTCTCGTCGTGCAGCTTGGCGTCGAAGGAGTAGTTGGCGTCGAGATAGACGATGCGATCGAGCCAATCGGGCAGCGCGTCGTTCCCCTCGATCACGCCCCACAAGAAACTGCCGCCGCCGGAGTGGCAAGCGAGCGTCACCTTCGACAGCGCCGACTTCGAGGGGCGTCCGCCAAAACGCTCACGCCACGCGGCGAGCTTCTCGGCGATGATCGCATTGGCGCCCTCGTGGGTCGCCCGCCAGTTCGGCCACGTCAGGCCCTTCGCCTCCACGGCGATCAGCACGATCCGCTCTTCGGGTAACATCGACCGCAGCATCCGCGTCTGCGCGGCGATGTGCTGGATGCCATGCCGCCAGTGCCGGCCCTCGGCGGGGGCGCAGCCGAGGGTTTCTTCGAGCGTGTTGCCGTTGGGCAGGGCGAAGACGAGCAACCGCGTTGGGCGCCCGTCGGCGCCACCCTGCCCATCATTATTGGTCGGTTCGTTGACGTGGACCCGGATGTCTGGGTCTTCCGCAAGATTCGCCACCCGTTCGGCGAACCAGGGCGAAGCGGTCCACGTGACTTCAGCATCCTGCGCGGTTGCGCGGGGGGCGACTGTTAAGAGGGCGGCGGCGAGGGCGAGGCGGGTGAAGTGGCGCATCGCGGCAGTTTAGCACGGGCGGGGGAATGCCGTATCATGGGGCGGCCGGGACCGGGGACGGCCCGGCTCACAAAATCTTGCTCGCTTCGCTGCTGCCCACTGCCGACCGCCCACTGCCCACTCTGCCTGTCATGGAAGTCATCACCCGCCCGTTCGTTCACCTCCATTGCCACAGCCACTACTCGCTGCTGGACGGGGCGAGCCCGGTGAAGAAGCTCGTCGCTCGCGCGAAAGAGCTGAACATGAACGCGCTGGCGCTCACCGACCACGGCAACCTCTACGGCGCGCTGGAGTTCTACAAGGCGTGCAAGGCGGAGGGGATCAATCCGATCGTCGGCTACGAGGCCTACATCGCGCCGGGGAGCCGGTTCGAGAAAGAGGGCGCCACGCGCAGCAAGGAGGCCGCCTACCACCTCACGCTGTTGGCGAAGGACCGCGCCGGCTTCCGCAATCTCGTCAAGATGGCGAGTCGGGCGTACCTCGAAGGCTTCTATCACAAGCCGCGGATCGACAAGGAACTGCTCGCCGACCACAACGAGGGGATCATCTGCCTGTCGGGCTGCGTGTCGGGCGAGCTCTCACGCAGCCTGCTCTCCGGCGCGTCGGCCGACGAAGCGATGGCCCGCGGCGCCGAGATCTCCGGCTGGTTCAGTAAAGTGTTCGGCGACCGTTACTTCCTCGAAATCCAGGACAACGGCGTCGAGATCCAACGCGCGGCGAAGGAGCTGACGGTCGAGCTCGCCAACCGGCAGGGCCTGCCGCTCGTGGCCACGAGCGACGCGCATTACGTCAACCAGGAGGACGCCGAGGCGCAGGACGTTCTGCTCTGCATCAACACGGGGCGTTTCCGCACCGACACCAACCGCATGAAGATGGAGGGAGATCAGTTCTACCTCCGCGCGCCCGAGGACATGTACGCGGCGATGCCCGACGTGGCCGACGCCGTCGCCCGCAGCCAAGAGATCGCCGACTCGGTCGATCTCGACCTCGAACTCGGCAAGCGCTACTTCCCGACGTTCACCGCGCCGAACAACGACAAGCCCGACATCAAGGCGTCCGAGGCGTACCTGCGCGAACTGGTGCTGAGCGGGCTCAAGGAACGTTACGCCAAGACGCCCGAACGTTGGCAGAATGGCGACGCCTCTACCGGGGAGTTGTCCGACGAAGTGCTCGCCCGCGTCGATCGCGAGCTGGGCGTCATCAACAAGCTCGGCTTCCCCGATTACTTCCTGATCGTCTGGGACTTCGTCCGCTTCGCGGTCGAGAACAACATCCCCTCCACGGCGCGTGGATCGGGCGTGGGCTCGATCGTTTGCTACGCGTTGCGGATGAGCCACGTCTGCCCGCTGCAGTACGACCTGCTGTTCGAACGGTTCCTCGACGAGAGCCGGCTGGAAGCGCCCGATATCGATATCGACTTCTGCAAAGAGCGTCGCGGCGAGGTCATCCAGTACGTTAAAGACAAGTACGGCGAGGCGAACGTCGCCCAGATCGGCACGTTCGGAACCCTGGCGGCGCGTGCCGCCATCAAGGATGTCGGCCGCACGATGTCGATGCCGATCTTCCGCGTCGACCAGATCACGGCGATGGTCCCCGAGCAACTGGGCATCACGCTCGAGAAGGCTTTGGAGACCAGCGAAGAGCTGAAGAAGGCGTACGAGGGCGATCCCGAGATCCGCGAGCTGCTCGACCTCGCCAAGAAGGTCGAGGGCTTGGCTCGCAACGTCGGCACGCACGCCGCGGCGGTCGTGATCAGCGAGAAACCGGTCGACGAGTACGTGCCGCTGCAACGCGTCAAAGGCAAGACGGAAGTCATCACCCAGTGGGCGATGGGCGACGTCGAAGCGGCCGGCCTGCTGAAGATGGACTTCCTCGGCCTCCGCAACCTGACGATCCTCGCCAAGAGCGTCGAGCTGATCGAGCAATCGACCGGCGAGAAGGTCGATCCCTACGAGTTCCCGATCGACGACAAGGAGTCGTACGCGCTGCTCTGCCGCGGCGAGACGAAGGGCATCTTCCAGCTCGAGTCGGGCGGCATCCGCGACCTCTTGCAGCGGATGAAGCCCGACAACTTCCTCGACATCATCGCCACCGCCGCGCTCTATCGGCCGGGGCCGCTCGAGGGCGGCATGGTCGATCAGTACATCGAGGTCAAGCACGGCCGCCGCCCCGCCGAGTACCCCCACCCCGTGATGGAAGAGGTGCTCGCCGAGACGCACGGCGTCATGGTCTATCAAGAGCAGGTGATGCGGATCCTCAACCGCCTCGGCAAGATCCCGCTCTCCGAGGCGTACAGCTGCATCAAGGCGATCAGCAAGAAGAAGCTGCCGATGATCGCCAAGTTCTACGAGGAGTTCCTCAAGGGCGCGCAAGAGCAGGGCCTCGACAAGAAGAAGGCCGAGGACCTCTTCGAGATGATCAAGAAGTTCGCCGGTTATGGCTTCAACAAGAGCCACTCGACGGCGTACGCCCTGATCGCCTACATGACGGCCTACCTTAAGGCGCACTACCCCGTGCAGTTCATGGCGGCGCTCCTCTCGGGCGACATCCCTGGCCGCAACTTCAAGAGCAAGGACGCGCTCGTCGAGCACATCGAGGACTGCGAGCGAATGGGCATCGCCGTCGACGCGCCGACAGTGAATACGAGCAGCGTCGACTTCGCCGTCGTCCCCCACAAGGAGGAGGGCTACAAGCACGACTTCAAAATCATCTTCGGCCTCTCGGCGATCAAGGCGTGCGGCGGCGGCGCGGCCGAAGCGATCGTCGCGGCCCGCAAGAAGGGCGGCCCCTTCAAGGACCTCTACGACTTCTGCGAGCGCGTCGATCCTTCGTCGTGCAACCGCTCGACAATCGAAACGCTTATCAAGGCCGGCGCGATGGACGTCTTCGGCGCGAACCGCGCGTCGCTGATGGCGGGCATCGACAAGGCGATGCAGTCGGGCGCGTCGGTGCTGGCCGACCGCAAGAGCGGCCAGAAAGGCCTGTTCGGCGAAGAGATCGAAGCCGCCGCCGCCCCCGCGCCGCTGCCAGACGTGCCCGAGCTGGACGAGAAAGAGCGGCTCACGATGGAAAAGGAGGTCCTCGGCTACTACCTCTCCAGCCACCCGCTGGCCGAGTACGAGCAGACGCTACGCACCTTCTGCAGCCACTCCAGCACGCAGTGCGGAGGCCTCGAGCACCGCACCGAGGTCGTGATGGGCGGCATGCTCGCCGCGATCAAGATGTCGCACACCAAGAACCCCAAGCCCGGCGCGCCGAGCAAGTACGCCATGTGGGACCTGGAGGACATGGACGGCATCATGCGCTGCATCATGTGGCCCGAGCAGTTCGCCCAGTTCGGGCACTTGGTGACGGGCGACGCGATCGTCGGCATCCGCGGCGCCGTCGACCGCCGCCCCGGCGCTGAGGAGGTGAACCTGATCGTCAACGAGCTGATGCCGATCGAAGAACTCTCGGAGCGGTACACCAGCGGCGTGGTGATCAGCCTTCGCGAAGCGGACGGCGTCGAACGCCTCGAATCGCTACGAGAAATCCTCCGCGGTTACCCCGGCGCCAAGTCGCTCAAGCTCGCCCTAGCGCTCGAAGACGGCGGCCGCGTTCAACTCGACTGCCCGAAGGGCGTGGACCTAACGCAAGAGCTACGGACGAGAGTCGACGACCTGCTAGGCCCCGGCGCCTTCCGCCTCACCGGCGGCGCCCCGCCGCCGAAGGCGCCTACGCCGAAGAAATGGGGCAAGCGCGAACCCGCGCGAGCCTAGTCTCTAAAACTGCACAATATGAAGCCAATCCTTCCCGACCAACTCACACCGCAAAGCCGTAACCGCGAACCAGCAAGTTGGCTATTCACGTATGCCGTGGTGGCATTCGTGATTGCGGTAGTCGTAATTGGAATCTGTGCTATTCGGCTAATTACACACTCAAATAGCTTCTTGGCAGGCGACGAACTATTTGCCTTTGCCATCTTACTTCAAACTACCATCGGCCATTCCCTATTCAATCTATTTCTTACCGTCAGCCTGCTGATACTTAAGCGCTGGCGATCGGCGGCTGTCGTGCTTGCACTTGGACTAACCGCTGCCTCACCCTTGGCAATGCTGTTCATCAGCGAATGAATGTGCTGATCGCATAAATTAGTGCGCAGTTCAGGTTTGCCATTTCGATACGTGTCGCACGTGACTTCTTAACGGCGTCGCGGCGCCAAGTCGCTCAAGCTCACCCTAGCCCTCAGCGACGGCGGCCGAGTTCAACTCGACTGCCCGAAGGGCGTGGACCTGACGCAAGAGCTATGCACGAGAGTCGATGACCTCCTAGGTCCCGGCGCCTTCCGCCTCACTGGCGGAGCCCCGCCGCCGAAGGCGCCTGCGGCGAAGAAGTGGGGGAAGCGTGAACCGGCACGGGCGTAGAGATTTGAGCCGTACGCGCTAGCGTCGGGCGGCGTTAGGGATATGCCGCCATCCGGTGGCGCCCGACGCTAGCGCGTTCGGCTCAGGGCTACTGGCCTTCTAGGACATACATCACGGCGTCCTCTAACGCCTTTTCATGGGGCAATATCTGACAGTCGCCGCCGCGGCTCCAAGTTCTTTCCGCCTTCAGCGGATCGGCTTGTCGGCGGAGACGCCGAGTGCAATTCGCCTTCAATTGACCGCGCACCGCTTGGGGTGAGGCGCCGGCGAGCACCACGACATGGACGTGATTCGTCCGGGCGTTTACCGCGATTAGCTCCCACCCTCGGTAGTGGCAATGCTCACGACATGCCGCTTCGACGGTCTGCCGATCGCATTCGCGCAGCAGAACAGCGTCGTGGACTTGCTTGTTGCGACACCACGTTTCGAGCAGCGGCCGTGCCTGTTTGACGCCGCGGCTACGCTCTCGCCAGCCACGGGCGTCGCCGGGCAGCCAGGTTCCGTAGGTGGTCCAGGTGATCAAGAAGCCGGCGTAATCAGGCATACCGGCATCGTAGTTGCGGCTTTCGCCGTACGCGCTAGCGTCGGGCGGCGTCAGGGGCGATTTCCCACTCGGTGGCGCCCGACGCTAGCGCGTTCGGCTCAAAATCGCGACTTCGTCGCTCTTCCGTCCGAGCCCCCGCCGGGGTCAAATAGAAGGTTTCGGCCCTTTGCCGCCCCGGGGTCGGGGTGCGCGCCGGCCGTGGTACGACGCTCTCTCCCTCCGACGCCCTCCCGAGCCGCAATGGCCGACGCCCCCGCCAAGACGCCCGCCCCTCAGCAGCCCGCCCCGCGCAAGCGGAAGGCCGGCGAGCCGATCGATCCGTCGCGCATCCGCAACTTCTCGATCGTCGCCCACATCGACCACGGCAAGAGCACCCTCGCCGATCGGCTGCTCGAAGTGACCGGCACCGTCTCGAAGCGCGAGATGAAGGAGCAGCTGCTCGACGACATGGACCTCGAGCGCGAGCGCGGCATCACGATCAAGTCGCACGCCGTCTCGATGAAAGTCATTCATGGCGGCGAGGAGTACGAGCTCAACCTGATCGACACGCCCGGCCACGTCGACTTCCAGTACGAGGTGTCGCGGTCGCTGACGTGTTGCGAAGGCGCGCTGCTGCTGGTCGACGCCTTCCAAGGGGTCGAGGCGCAGACGGTCGCCAACGCTTACAAGGCGATCGAGCACGACCTAGAGATCATCCCGATCCTCAACAAGATCGACCTCACCTACGCCCGCCCCGACGAGGTGAAGGAAGAGATCGAAACCACCCTCGGCCTCGACGCCAGCGAGGCGATCGGCTGCAGCGCCAAGACGGGCCAGAACTGCGACGCCGTGATCGACGCCATCATCGATCGCATCCCCGCGCCCAAGGGGAGCAACTCGGCGCCCCTCCAGGCGATGGTCTTCGACAGCGTCTACGACGAGTACCGCGGCGCCATCATCTACCTGCGGGTGATGAACGGCGTCGTCCGTGCCGGCGACCGCATCAAGTTCCTCCAGGCCGGCACCGAGCACGACGTGCTCGAGGTCGGGCAGCTCACGCCGAAGCGCACGCAGCGCGACTACCTGTCCACGGGGCAGGTCGGCTACATGATCTGCAACATCAAGTCGCTCGGCCACGTCCACATCGGCGACACCGTCACCACCGCCCGCGGCGAGCAGGCCGAGCCCCTGCCCGGCTACGACGAGCCGAAGCGGATGGTGTTCTGCGGCCTCTACCCGAGCGACGGGCACGACTTCGAGAACCTACGCGAAGCGCTCAGCAAGCTGCAGGTCAACGACCCCAGCTTCGTGTTCGAGCCGGAGACCTCCGACGCGCTGGGCTTCGGCTTCCGCTGCGGTTTCCTTGGCCTGTTGCACATGGAGATCGTCCAGCAGCGGCTCGAGCAAGAGTCCGACATGGACCTCGTGCAGACCGCGCCGAACGTCACCTACAAGATCCAGACCAACGACGGCCAGTGGGACGAAGTCCACACGCCGACGCGCGTCCCCGACGCGGGCAATATCAAGGAGTTCCAGCAGCCGGTTGTGCGGGTGAACTTCGTGATGCCGGCCGAGTACATCGGCGGCGTGATGAAGCTTTGCGCCGACCGCCGCGGCGAGTTCATCCGCCAAGAGTACCTGTCGCCGCAGCGCTCGATGCTTGTCTACGACATCGCGTTGGCGGAAGTCGTGTACGACATGCACGACCGCCTGAAGAGCATCACCCGCGGCTACGGGACGATGGACTACGAGATGAAGGGGTACGAGGCGGGCGACCTCGTGCGGCTCGACATCCTCGTGAAGGGCGAGCGCGTCGACGCCCTCTCGATCATCTGCGACAAGCGCGACGCCGACCCCCGCGGCCGGGCCGTCATCAAGAAGCTCAAGGAAGAGATCCCGCGGCACATGTTCGAGGTCCCGCTGCAAGCGGCGATCGGCACGCGCATCGTCGCGCGCGAGACGATCAGCGCGATGAGCAAGAACGTCACCGCCAAGTGCTACGGCGGCGACATCAGCCGCAAGAAGAAGCTGTGGGCGAAGCAGAAGGAAGGCAAGAAGCGGATGAAGTCGATCGGCAACGTCGACATCCCCCAGAAGGCGTTCCTGGCGGTGCTAGAGACGGGCGACGACGACTCGAAGAAGTGACCCCTCTGCAGCGGGGAATCTTGTGGGGGCTTGAACGTCGAGGCGCCCTCCCCGCCAACCGCACCCCGTGAACGGGTGTTTAGGCGGCCATAGCGGGGTCGTACAACAAGTTTCGCACCCGCCAACGACAATCTAGTCGACCGGGGCTTGGAACGCCGCAAACGGGCCCCCTGAGGGCCCCCGGTGGGGCGTCCGCGACGGCGGCATCCGACGAGCGTTCGCCCTCGCCGACGGCTAGTTCGTAGGGTGTGATAAAGCGCCAGCGGCATGGCGCCTTCACGGCGTCGATCGGAGGGCGTTCTGCCCGCCAAGGGAAACCGGAGAGGTGCGATTTCATCGCACCCTACGCGCTTCGACGTTTTACCTAGACGACGCTCTGCCGCTGAGGGTCAAGATAGTTGAATTGGTTGTCTTCAAGTCGGTCCTCAAGGGCTCGAAGGCCTTGCTGGCTCGCATAGGTCGCTTCAGCAGCCGTGATGGGTATCAACCAAAGAAAACGCACCGGATTGATACTAAATGGCGTTGCAGACTCTTCGAGGCTGGGGCCGTCTAGGTAGGGCAACGAAAGCACCCCATGATTGCATTCCGACCCGGGAATCCAAGGACGCCCGAAATTTACGACGTGCCCCAGCTCAAGACACTTGCCGGTTCTATGGTAATGTGCGATCGCTGTAAGCAATTCAATATGATCGCTCGTTTGTATGCCAGAGAATAGATGTATCTCAACGGGAGCAACGTCGGTTGATTGAGACATACAGCATGTCGCATACGTCCACATGTCACGTGACTGATTTGGCTGAAACTCCAGAACGCAGAACTCGGAGCCAAGCTGCTCTTTCGGACCATATTCCCAAGAGCGGACGATGGCGTCGTTCAACCATTGCTGTTCGTAATGAACTCTCAAGTGATCGCAGTAGTTCATCAATCAAATCCGAAAATGCTTCAGCCGCATAAAGGAACTTACCATCAAAGCGTATAGCAGGTAGCTCGTAGGGTGCGATAAAGCGCCAGCGGCATCGCACCATCACCGCGTCAATCGGAGGGCGTTCTGCCCGCCGAGGGAAACCGGGGAGGTGCGATTTCATCGCACCCTACGAACTCATGCCTCAACCACAGAAGTAGAAGCCTCGGTAATTCCTTCCGCCGCTTCCACTCTCATCGGCAAGCACACCACGAACGTCGCGCCCTCGCCTTCGGTCGATAGCACGTCGATCGTGCCGTGGTGTTTGTTGACCACCACGTCGTAGCTGATCGCGAGGCCCTGACCGGTCCCTTTGCCGACGTCTTTGGTGGTAAAGAAGGGATCGAAGATGCGCTCGCGGATCGCTTCGGGCACACCCGGACCGTTGTCGGCGATCTCGATGCGGACCGATTCACTCTCGCAGCGGGTGCGGAGCGTGATCACGCCGAGAGGGCCGTTTTCGCCGTTCTTCTCGGCGATGGCGTCGGCGGCGTTGACGATCAGGTTGAGGAAGACTTGGTTCAGTTCCGCCGGCAGAACTGGGACATGCGGCAACGCCTCGTCGAGGTCGAACTCCACCTCCGCGACGTACTTCCAGCGGTTGCGCGCAATTGTCGCCGCGTTACGGATCCCGTCGTTGAGGTCGGAATCGACGAAGTCATGGGTCCCCGGATGGGACATGACCTTCATCGCGCGGACAATCTCGATGACGCGCCGCGAGGCCTCGGCCGCTTCGTTGATCGCCGACGGCGCCATCGCCGCCACACGGTTGTAGTAGTGTTCGTCGATTAGGCTACGAACCGACAGCTTGCGATCGTCCCAAGACCGTGCCGGCGAGTCGAGCGTCTTGACGAGTCGATCCACGAGATCGAACAAGCGCTGATGGCACTCTTGCAGAAACTCGACGTTGTTCGACACGCACTGCATGGGCGTGTTGATCTCGTGGGCGATGCCCGCGGCGAGTTGGCCGATCGACTCGAGCTTCTGCGACTGAGCGAGCCGACTCTCGAGACGCCGGACCTCGGTAAGGTCGGTGATGAACGCCACGAAGACCGGCTGGCCATTAAAGTTGGCGGCGTGGACCGAGACCTGGACCGGGTAGGCGTGGCCGTCGTGGCGGCGGTGCAACGTCTGAAAATCGACCATCGACGCGCGCCCCTCGATCAGCGGTTCGACCGCCACGAGGCACTTTTCGACAGTCGCATTGGGAACGAGGTCGGCCGGCGACATCCCGAGCAGCGTCGGGCGGTCGTAGCCCGTCGCGCGCACAGCCCCTTCACTGACAAGGAGGAACCGCAGGTCATCGCGGCGGAGGATGTAGACCTCGTTCGGGAGGTCGCTGAGGATCTGCGAGAGCGCCGCGGCGCGGTCGGCTTCCCTGCGTGAGCTGGCGGCGGCGTTGACCCGTTCGGTGACATCGACATGGGCGACGACAACCGCGGCTCCGCTGGCGCCCGCGAAGGGGCAGGCCCGCACTTGGAACCAGGCTTCGCCGCCGGCGACGTGGTGCCGGTACTCCATCACGAAACAATCGGGGTCGCCGGCGACGATGCCGCGTAGCCCCGCGGCGAGCTCCGCCGCATGGAATCCGTCCGTCGCCCCCAGCGTGTCGCAGTAGTGGATGTAGTTGTCGCCTTCACCGATCCGAATGGCCTCTGATTCGATGCCTTCGCCGAATCGGCGCCACGCCGCGTTGGTCGAGAGGATCACGCCGCGTTCGTCGAGGATACAGATCCGGGCGTCGAGCGAGTCGATGACGTTCGCCAGGTAGTCACGGGCTTCGGCGAGCTGCTCGGTTCGGCGCTCGACCCGGGCCTCGAGCGTGTCGCGTTCTTCTTCCAGCGAGGCCTGGAGCTCCGCCATCCGCCACAGGTGGTCGCGGCTTTGGGCGATGCCCCACACCAGAAACGCCGTCTCGAACAGCACCCACCCGCCGTGCTCCAAGGCTTCAAAGAGCGCCGGCTCGCTGACTCCAAAGACCGATTGGGGCCAATAGACGCCGCGGAAGAGGTGGTCGCTGAGGATGAGCACGACCGCCGGGACAAACACGCGAAAGTCGCGGTAGAACGATAGTAGCGCGAGCGAGCCAAAGATGTGGAAGTGGGCCTCGATGCGTCCCCCCATCAGGTGGATCAAGAGCGCCGAGAACATCATCTGCGCCGCGGTGATCACCAAACGGGTCAGATACTCACCGCTGCGATTCCGCGCGAGCCAGACAGGAAAGACCGTCAGCAGCCCGCCGACGAGCAAGGCCGCCACAAGGTGGATGTGGGGCGAGCTCTGCGACCCGACCCAGGCCCGAGGCGAGAGCGTCAACGCGCAGACGATCGCCGCGGCCCACTGGGCCACGAGGAGGAACGAGAACACACGATCGGTCAGCGCTTGCAGTTCGCGGAGCGATTGCGTGAAAAGTCCTTCGACTTGCTGAAGCCGCATGGCGGGGGAGGGCGTCACGATCCGTCTCCGCTGCGGAAGATCGGGCACCCGTACACGGGGTGACGGCGGCGAGCCGTGGGACGTCCGTTGATCGCGTCGATGACGGCGGTGAGGCCATCATTGGCGCCCTCGTGACCGCGCGACGGTGTGATGCCGCCGTAGAAGACCGCCGGGCCTTCGGGCGAGTAGAGAACGAGCCCGCCCGAAGTCTCGATCCCAAAACCGAGTGCCGCGGCGCCATCGACATCGTCGTGGACTTCGAGCGACGGGAGCCGCTTCACTTGCTCGACTAACGAGCTGTTCGCCCACTGCGGCGCCGTCGCCCCAGGGCGATAAACGTAGACATCGACCGAAAGCCGTTGCTCATAACGATGCAACAAGCGCTGCAAATGAGCGATCGACGCCTTGCTGCAGGGGCAGCGCGGGTGAATCGCCATCGCGATCCGCCACCGCCCTTCGGGCGGAAGTGATTGGTTCTCTGCCGATGGCGGTTGCTGCCGACCCGGCGTCTTGGCGTAGACGGCGATCGCGGCAAACGACGCCAGCACCACGAGCCCCCAGAGCAGCGCAACACGCCACAACGTCGCGGGCGTTGCGCGCCGACTGGATAGAGGATCGGGGGACCTGCCGTGAGAAGTCATGGTCGGGAAGCAAAGAATTCACCATGCGCAGCGATACTCGCCGCGCAGGGAAGTCTTGCTTCTTCGCACCGGTCAGTCGGAGTGGTCTTCCGCAACCTAGATCGCGAAAAACCCCACCAGCCCCCACAACCGGCAACGCTTGCGGATCACGCCATCGACAGCAGGCGTCCGTCGTCGGTTTCAAGGACCGCGACGGTGCCGCCACGCATCCAATAATAAAGCCAACGACACGCCGACGCTGTCGGCGATCCAGTCCCGCAGGTCGCACGAGCGGCCGAAGTAAGGCTGGCTGAGCTCGTCGATCGCGCCGTAAGTGAGCACCGCGGCGGCGATCACAAGACGACCCATGAGCCCTGGCGAGCCGCCGACACGACGCCAGGCGATACACAGCAGCGTCGTTAGCACCGCGTAGGCCGCCGTGTGGACGAGCTTGTCGTTATCCGTTGCGACGCCCGCCACGTTCTCCGTTGGCAGGTGGGTGCCGATGAAAAGCACGAGCCAATAGACCGCCAGTGCCGCTAGCCAAAAGACCGCGGTGCGGCGCCAGCAGCGTCGCGGCGGGACAACGGGGGCGTCCGTCGCGTCGGCGGTGCTGGGGGAAGACATCGCGGCGGGGTCGAAGGTGAGGGGCCGGGCGACGGAAGGGAGCATGCAGTGAACCCGGGGACTTACAAACTAGCAGATGGCAAACTAGCAGATGGCGGAGCAGCAGATGGCGGAGCAGCAGCCGGGCGGCGTGAAGGGCGCCGCCGCATCGGGTAACCTTACGCCACGCCGCCGCGGGAAGTTCCCGCCCCCGCCGAGTTTCTCCCCCGCGTCATCATTCCTCCCGCAGAAGGCCGATGTTGCTCCCCCAGCCCGAAGACCTCGACTACATGCGGCTGGCCCTCGGCGAGGCTCAGGCCGCGGCCGCGGGGGGGGAGGTCCCGGTCGGCGCCGTCGTCGTCTGCAACGACCGAGTGATCGCCGCCGCCCATAATCAGCGCGAGACGCTCCGCGACCCAACGGCCCACGCCGAGATGATCGCCATCACGCAAGCGGCCGAGTCGCTCGGCGCGTGGCGGCTCGAAGGCTGCACGCTGTACGTGACGCTCGAACCGTGCCCGATGTGCGCCGGCGCCATCGTGCAGTCGCGCGTCCCGCGCGTCGTGTACGGCGCGGTCGATCCGAAGGCGGGCGCCGTCGAGAGCCTCTACACCCTGCTCGCCGACGAAAGGCTCAATCACCGCCCCACGGTAACCAGCGGCGTCCTCGCCGAACCCTGCGGCGAGATCCTCACAAGCTTCTTCCGCGCGCGGCGGCGTTAGACTCTAAAATCTTTGAACCACAAAGGAACGAAGGAACAAAGAAGGGCGTTGGGTGGGTAGTCCGGTAGACCGTTAGGGTTGGTTGACATACCTCTTCCTATCGGACTACCGGTCTAACGGACGAATCGCTCACTTCGTTCCTTTGTTCCTTTGTGGTTCGCTTGTTGTAGTCGAGAGTTCAGATCGCTGACGCCGTCGCGCTGACGCCGAGTTGGGCGATGGGTTGGCCGGTGGGGCCGGCGAGGGCGGCGGCGCTGGCGGTGGGGAGTCGGAGCGTGAATTGCGTGCCGCGGCCGACGGCGCTCTCGACGCGGATCTTGCCCCCCTGGGCCTCGATCATTTCACGGCAAGCCGAGAGCCCTAAGCCGGCGCCCCCTTTGCCCGTCTCATCGGGGCCCGACTTGGTGCTGTAGCCGCGATCGAAGATGCGCGGCAGAAGGTCCATCGCGATGCCGGCGCCCGTGTCGCGGACCGAGAGATCGACCGTCCCCGTCTGGGCGTTGTCGGCCGTGCGGATGATGACCTGCCCGCCCGAGGGCATCGCCTGACGGGCGTTGGTGAGCAGGTTCATCAGCACCTGTTGCACCTGGTTGCCGACGACCATCGCCTTGCCGCGGGCCTCGTACTGGCGTTCGACGCCGACCCGGTATTTCTGCAACTCGCGCTCGAGCAGCACCAGCGTCTCGTCGCACAGCGCGCCGAGGTCGGTTGGCGCCGGGTCGGCCGAGCGATTGCGCGCCAGGCCCAAGACGCTCGACGTCAGCTTCTCCGCCCGCTGAGCGGCGGCGAGGATCTTCTCAAGCGATCGGGTGCGAGTCGCGTCGTCGGTGTGACGCAGGCCGAGCTTCGCGTAGTTGAGGATCGTCGTGAGGACGTTGTTGAACTCGTGCGTGGTCGTGCTGACGAGCTCGCCGAGCGCTGTCATCTGCTGCGCCGCTTGCAGGTCGCAACGCAGCTGCGCGATCTCCTTTTGGAGGTCGTGAATCTCGGCGCCGGGAGTCTCGGTTGATGTCATTGCTAGCACATGTCGTCACAAGATTGCTACACAAGAGGGAGAGAGCCAGCGCTCGAGGCAATGCTTGCGCGACGCCGAGCGATTACTTGGCCCTTCCTTAGGAACCATCGACGATAAGGACTCGCCCGCTGGAGCCGCAGCGCGTAGAATCCAGCCGCGACGCCCGCGGAAGGACTCCGGGGCACGAAACTCTAACGCTCAACCCGGCGAGGCAAGGATGCCCCAGTCCACGGTTGTGGCGACGCTGCCGTTCTCGGCCGCCGCCACGCTCCCCGCTCGTAGTACCGCTCGCGCGCTGCGCTTCGACAGCCGCGGGCCGGCGACGCTGTCGTTTGCCGAAGCCTCTGCAAAGCGGCAAGCCGCTGAGGTAATTGGCGACGCTTACACCGAGCTTCTCGAGGAAGCGACCGACGTTGCTCGTCGGCTGGGCTGCGAAGTGCGGCGTCGGCTGCTCGGCGGCGCCGTCGCCGGTGGCGCCCGTTGGGAGCGCGGCAAGCTGAGGATCGTCCTTGATGTCGAGAGCTCGCCCCGCCGCCGGCTCGAAGTCGTCGCCGACGCGCTGCGTGGCGACCACCGCTTGGCGCGGACGTCGATGTCGGACGAACTGGCCCGCTACCTAAGCCCCCGTCGCGCGGCTTAAGTTCAATCGAGCAATCGCACTCTTGTGGGAGAGGTTGCGGGCTACGGCTCCAACCCCGGACGGACCCCCTCGGGGAACACCTCTTCGATCACCTGCTGAATGTAGGCGACGCGGTTGGCGGGTTTGGGGTGGGTGCTCATCATCTCGGGCGGGCCGCCCCCGGGGGACGCCTCGTCGAGCACTTTCATCACGCCGATCATAGCGCGCGGGTCGTAGCCGGCCTTCTCGGTGAGCAGCACGCCCCACTTGTCGCTCTCGAGCTCGTCGTCGCGGCCATACTTCATCTGGATGACATTGGCGACAGCCTGGGCCATCTGCACGCTCTGCGCGTCGCCGCCGATCTGGCCGGCGCCCATCGCGATGGTGCTGAAGAGTGTGTTCTTCGCCATCCGCTCGTTACCGTGACGCTCGACGACGTGGCCGATCTCGTGTCCCAAAACGCCGGCGAGTTGCCCCACTGTTTCGAGCCGGCTGAAAAGGGCTTCGGTGATAAACACCTGCCCGCCCGGCAAGGCAAAGGCGTTGACGGTCTGGGGGTCGGCAAGCAGCGTGAACTTGAACTTGTAGGGGTTATGAAGTTCGACGCCCGTCTCCGCTTCTTTCTCCGCCATCCATCGATCGAGACCGGTGAGCAGTTCCGCGCCGACTTTGTTGACAAGCGCTTGCCCGTCCGCGCTACGCGAAGCACCGCCGTGCATCTGCACCATCTCGGGCGCCGCCTGCTGGCCGAGCGCCATCTCTTGTTCCTCGTCAGCGATGGCGACACGCTCGCGCTGACCGGTGATCTGGTTCACGTCGCCCGGGTTGCCGTAGTAGCTCACCAGCGCGAAGAGGATGAAGCCCGCGGCGATCAGGAGCCGCATCTTGAGGCCGCTGCCGCCTCTCGAAGAGTTGCCGAAGAGGGCGCGCTGCTGGCCGTACCCGCCACGCGACGACTGACGGGGCGACGGAAACGGAAGGCGGATTCGGGCCACGGCGGTGCGGGGGCGGTTGGGGGATCAGCCGAGACGAAAAGGACCGGTTAGCAGCATACCAACTCCGGCGCGTGACGCCACAATTGGCGGGCCGGCGCCGCGGCAAATGGCGAGCCCACGATGTTAATCGTGGGGGGATATTGCTCTCAGGGTTCCACCCACGATTAACATCGTGGGCTCGCCATTGTTCGGTACTTTGGAGCGGGCTCCGACGCTACTCCCGGCGCAGCGGGCGAATCGCATTCGTCGCGCAGTGCACGTTCCCCGACCACCGGTGGTAGGGCTGGTCGTCGAGGAAGGCGATGCGGGCGGCGAGCCCCGTAAGCCGCTGCTCGATGTCGGCCTTGAAGAGGTCGACGCCGTCGATCACGGGGCCGCAGGGTTCGGACATCGCGACGACGCCCGGCTCACCAGCCGTGCCCGGGAGCACGAGACAGTTGACGACGTTCGGCGTCCGCGCCTCGCCGCTCGGTTGGAAGAGCACCGGCAACCGTCGCAGTCGATCGGCCTCGACGCCGATCCCTTCGAGCAGTACGCGCGACATCGGCTCGATGCGTTCGGTCCACAACCGGTGGTTGAACGCGACGAACTCCGTGTCGTCGAGGATGGATTGAACCGTCGTCCCGTTCTCATAAGGAGCGAGCATCGTCGCGCCGCCGTGCCCCTGCGCCGCGGCGCTTTCTAGCAGTTTGATCGCCGCCGTTGGATCCGGGACGGCGACAAAGAAGCCGTCGTCCTTCGCGGGCAGGAACGACGACATCTCATCGACGTGCCGCACGGTGAGCCAACCGACATCAAGCGCAAGCGGCGCCTGCGCGCCTTGCTCAGTGAAGAAGGCGACGACCTCGGGGTGTAGTTGCCCGCCCGTCTCGGGATTCACGCCGTACAGCACGCGGCCGTTGGGCCACGCGGCGGTAGGCGGCGACGCTTCGAGGTTGCCGAACCAATCGATCCAGGCGTCACCAGGGGTGCTCGTGGTGCTCGCGCCGCTGGCGAACGCCTCCCGGTACGCGCCGATACGGAGCGTCTCGATTCCCGTGAGCCGATCCTTCGCGAAGTCATCGACGGATTGGTTGCGGACGCCAAGCAGCGCGACCGTCCCGGAACCGTCCGCGCGTTCAAGGAACTCGACGGCGTCTTGCAGCCAGACTTGGTTCTCGGGATACGGATCGCCGGCAGGGACGACGTGCATCTCGGCGCCGACTTCGCGGCAACACGCAGCGAGTTGCTCGATGAAGCGCTCGTTGCGGCCGGGGAGTTCGCGGACGAAGACGACCGACGCGGGGGCGAGGCTGGATTGGACGAGGAGCGGGGCGGGGGTTGTCATGATGGTTCGTTGATCGTGGCGCCGCCCGAGGCTAGCGCCTTCGGCTCAAGTTGGCTTCACCAACCTTACCACGTGCGGCAACATCGCTCGCATCGCGCGGCTGCGGTGGCTGATGGCTCGCTTGACGGCGGGGCCCATCTGGCCGAACGTTCGATGATACTCCCGGACCTCGAACAGCGGGTCGTAGCCGAACCCGCCGGCGCCGTGCGGCTCGGTGAGGATGCGGCCGTGGCATTCGCCGCGGGTCTCGGCGCGGACGGAGCCTTCGGGGTCGGCGAGCACGAGCATCGCCACGTAGTGCGCGCCGCGTTTCTCGGGCGGCAGGCCGGCGAGCTTCTCGAGCACCAGAGCGTTGTTCGCGGCGTCATCGCCGTGCTTGCCGGCGTAGTGGGCCGAGTAAACGCCCGGCGCCCCGCCGAGGGCGTCGATACAGACGCCGCTGTCGTCGGCGAGCACCCAGTGGCCGAGGGCCTTGGCGTACTCGGTCGCCTTCTTGCGGGCGTTGTGCTCGAAGGAATCGCCGTCCTCATCCACCTCGTGCGTGAGGTCCGGGAAGTCGGCGAGCGTCTTCACCTCGATCCCCCGCGGCGCTAGCAAGCCAACCAGCTCATCCCGCTTCTTGGCGTTGCGCGAACCGATAACGAGCGTGGGGGCCTTCATGCGGCCCGTTTTAGGGCAGCCGATGCGTCGCTTCTAGTGGACGATCTCGGAGAAGGAGATAGGGGGATGTTGGTGATAGGGGGGGTCGCAAGCGACCGGGCAGAGGGGTAACGACCTTCTGCTCTTAGCGACGTAGTGAGATTGTCATAGGGCCATTTGGAGATAACAGGCGTCCGCGGAGCGGCTGCATTTTTTATCTCCAATGGCACAAGAGAAAAGGCTGCCCAGTGTTTTGAGCCGAGATCGCGTTCGGCATTGCCGCTCGCTTGCGATCCCCCTCTCACTAACATGCCCACTACCTTCTTACCCAGAACCAATTCCCCTACGGGCGCCAAGCGAAGCCGCTACTGACGCTTTTCTTTGGGGCGTCGATCGCCTCGGGGTAGACGTCGAAAGGGATCGGACGCGGGGGCTGGCCCTTCTCGAACGCCACCTGGGCGTACTTCGGGTTCATGCCGCTGGCGATCTGGCCAACCTCGCTGCTGAAGAGCGAGTTGAATTGCTGCTTGACCTCCGCGGCGCGGGCCGACTCGGCGGGCGCATTGCGTTGCTTGTCGAGCGGCGTCGGCGACGTGTTGTGAGCGGCGCCAAACGTGCGGACGATCTCAACCGCGTCGGGGTGCGGCTGACCGTTAGCGTCGATAACGTTGTCGAACGAGCCGACGCTGACCCAGCTCTCGGTGCGGTCGTGGAATTCGTAGGCCTCCCAGCCCTTACGCCGCATCTCTTCGCAGAGCAGGTGCGCGTTCTCGGCTGCCTCCATTAGCGGATCGGTCTCGGCGTTCTTGCGACGCGACTTGCTGCTGCGCGACTGGCTCGCGCCGACGAGGGTGCCGCGGCCGCGGAACGTGGCGACGCGGATCGTCTGCTTGCCGGGGATCTTCAGCGCGGAGTGAGCGAAGTCCTTGTTCATCTTCTCAACGAACTTATCGACGCCCTTTGGCGCGAAGTACGAGTCGGGCAGCAGCGGGTTGCGCGTCATGAACGCCGCTCGCATCGGTCCGCCTTGCTCGTTCTTCTCGGTCCATGAGGCGAGCATGACGCGCGTATTGGCGAGGTTCTGGTTCGTGTGACCGCTCTCGTCGATCTCCAGCGCCTGCGGCTTGGCGGCCTTGATCGCTTGCAGATCGCGGGCGGCGATTGTGTCATCGACCGACGGGTAGTTGCCCACCAGCACGGCCCATTCCTGGCGCTTCGAGCCGGTGCGGTAACGCATCTTCACCGGGGCGCCGTAGCGATCGACGCCGCGGCCGACGGGCTGGTTGTCGGTGAGATCGAACGTCATCTCGTGGACGTAAGCGGGCAGGCGGTGGGTCCGCTGAATCTCGGCGCACAGGTCACGGGCCTGCCCCTCGGCGCCTTCACCGGAGAAGGTCGTTGCGAGGATCAGCCACGGGCCCGACTGCTGCGTCAGCTGGAACGAGCCGGCGGCGTGCGCCGGAGCGGCGGGCGCGGCCTGCTTGGCGGGCTCCTCCTTCTTCGATCCGAAGAGGTTCCAGAACTGCGCGCTGGCCGGCGAGGCGATAGCGACAGCGGCGATAGCAAGCGTGATTCGGGCGAGGGCCATGGCGGACTCCGTTCCGCGAAAGGGCAGCAGGAAATTACAGCGTCGCGGACCGTAGCAGCCGGACTTGAGCCGAACCAGAGAGAAAAAGTCGGATGCCAACCGGTGGACTCCGTGCGAGCCGGGAAGCGTCAGCTCCCGGAGTTGCCAGGTACTAGGGGTCCTCCGGGGGCTGACGCCGCCCGGGTCGCAGAAAATCGATTAGGCCCCGGCGCCGGCTGGTGGGGTAAGATAGCGGGACCGGGCGAGGGGGCGGCAAGATCGCCGCCGGCCCGGCGAAAGCTGTTTGTCAATTCAAGTTCCGCAGCCCCCGGTCGTTGACCGTGGGCTAAATGAAACGCCAAGTCGCCATGAAACATTGCCTCTTCCTGCCCGCCTGCCTCGCCGCGGCGCTCGCGCTCTCCTTTACCGGCACGCTCGTCATCGCCGACGAGCCCGCAACGGCGGAAGCAAAACCAGTAGCTTCCGAAGTGAAGTCCGAAGACAACGACGAGGCGGAAGCGGAGGAGAAGCCAGCGGAAGAAGCAGAGGAAGATGAGAAAGAACTGAGCCCTGCCCAGAAGCGCGCCCGTGAACGTGCCAAGAAGCGTCAGGAAGAGAAGACCGAAGCCGAGTCGAAGAAGGTCCGCTACGCCTGGTTCGTGCTCGACGACGAGCTGCCCGAGTCGCCCGGCGGGTCGGGGCCGTTCGGCGATCTGTCGATCGACCTGCGGAAGCAGATCGCGCGAATCGACGCGGCGGCGAAGGACGACAAGATCCAGGGACTCGTGCTCTTGTTTGATAGCCCCAGCTACGGCGCCGGACAGCGGCACGAGCTGCGCGAGGCGATCGCCCGCTTCCGCGCGAAGGGCAAGCATGCCGTCGCGGTGCTCGAAGCGGCCGAGGCCGCGAGCTACCTCGTGGCGTGCGCGTGCGACGAGGTGGTGATGCCCGAGTCGGGCTACCTCGTGCTGCCGGGCGTCCGCGCGCAGCCGATGTTCTACAAGGGCCTCTTGGCGAAAGTCGGCGTAAAGGCGGACTTCATTCACGTCGGCGACGCGAAGGGCGCCGCTGAGCCCTACACACGCCGCGAGTGGAGCAAGGCGGTCAAAGAAAACATGACGTCGCTCATCGACGACATGTACGAGCAGATGATCGACACGATCGCGATGGACCGCCCGATGAAGCGAGGCGCCGTCATCGAAGCGGTGGACCGCGGCCTGCTGACCGCGTCGCAAGCTCTCGAGGCGGGCCTCGTGGACCGACTGGCTTACGAGTCGTCGCTGCGTGACGAGCTCGAGAAGCGGCACGACTCGGACAACGTCGTCTTCGTCGAGAACTACGGCAAGAAGAAGGTCGACACCGATTTCAGCGGCCCCGGCGGCATGTTCAAGCTGCTGGGCATGATCGCGTCGGGCGGCAAGGAATCGTCCGGCCGCGGCGACAAGATCGCCATCGTCTATGCCGTCGGCCCGATCATGACGGGCGAGAGCGAGACAAGCCCCTTCGGCGCGTCCAGTTCGGTCGGCTCGACGACCATCGTCAAGGCGCTGCGTGACGCCGAAGAAGACGACCAAGTCAAAGCGATCGTGCTCCGCGTCGATAGCCCCGGCGGGTCGGCGGTCGCCAGCGATCTGATCTGGAACGAGATCCAGACGATCGAGAAGCCAGTCGTCGCCAGCATGGGGAACGTCGCGGCGAGCGGCGGCTACTACATCTCGATGGGCTGCGACCATGTCTTCGCCGAGCCGACAACCGTCACCGGTTCGATCGGCGTGGTGGGCGGCAAGATGGCGATCGGCGGCCTGCTCGAAAAGCTCGGCGTGACGACCGACCTCATCGCCCGCGGAAAGAACAGCGGGCTGTTCAGCACCACCGAAAAGTTCACCGAAGCCGAGCGCGAGGTGCTGCAGTCGCTGATGGACGACACCTACGAGCAGTTCACCGCTAAGGCGGCGACGGGCTGCGAGCTGACGCAGGACCGCATCAAGGAACTCGGCGGCGGCCGCGTCTACACGGGTCGCCAAGCCGAACGGCTCGAACTCATCGACGAACTCGGCGATCTCCGCGCGGCAGTCACCAAGGCGAAGACCCTGGCGGGCCTCGAAGCCGACGCCGACGTCACGATCGATGCGTACCCCGAAGCCGAGGACTTCTTCGAGTCCCTCTTCGGCGACAACGACGAGCAGCGCGAGGTGCGTGTGAGGCTCGACCTGGGCGGCGTGCTCCCCGAGCTCGAGCAAGCCATCCAGCGCGCGGGCTGGGTGCGGCAGCTCTTTGCGAAAGAGCCGATGGGGCTCGTGATGCCTTACGACTTGGTGATTGAGTAAGGGCTTGGAACCGCAGATGAACGCTGATAGGCATCCGCGTCCATCGGCAGTCATAGATGGAGTTGATCTCCGAACCTATTACTTTCTCCAAATGCGGAGGAGACCGAGATGACGGACTCGCTCGAACAATGTGCTGGGTTCGCACTCATGCTGCTGTTCTACGTTCCATTACTAATCGCGTATGTGTGGAGCATTGTCTGGGCTTACCGTGACGCCCGGGGGCGTGGGAAGCCGCCAGTGCTCGTCGCTCTGCTCGTGGCGCTACTCCCACCGTGGCCACTTGGAGCACTGATTTGGTATGTCTTCCGGCCGTCCCACCCTTACTACATCCGTCCGCATTCGCATTATCCAACGGATTGATGGCGAGCCCCCAACGCGAGCTGGGGGAGGAAATCGGGTACCCGCTTCACTCCCCCGACTTGCGTCGAGGGCTCGCAGCAACTCGTTGAAGGTACGACCTATTTAGGGTCCTGGCGAGCCTTGGCGCTGCTGGCGTCTTGGCGGTTCCCCATTGTTCGGGAACGCTTTTCGGCTGGTTGACGGCTCGGGGGCGGGGGCGGAAAATGCCGGGCTGGTTTTTGCCCTCCCCCGCGTCCTTTCTGTGAGATCCCCCCGTGCCTGGCGTTTGCGTTATCGGTCTGCAGTGGGGGGACGAGGCCAAGGGGAAACTGGTGGACCTGCTCACCCCGCGGCACGACTTCGTCGTACGCTACCAAGGGGGCGCCAACGCCGGCCACACCGTCGTGGTGGGCGGCGAGGTCTATAAGCTGTCGCTCCTCCCCAGTGGCGTGATCACCGAAGGCGTGACGAGCGTCATCACCGGCGGCGTCGTCATTAATCCCGCCAAGGCGATTGAAGAGCTCGACGAGCTCGCCAGCCGCGATGTGCGTGGCCTCGAAAAGAACCTCAAGATCAGCGACCGCGCGCACGTCATCATGCCGTGGCACTTCGCCGAGGACCGCGCGCTCGACTCCAACACGTCCGACGGCGAGAACATCGGCACCACGCAGCGCGGCATCGGCCCCTGCTATCGAGACAAGGTCGGCCGCTCGCACGCCGTGCGGATGGGCGACCTCTATCGCGACGACTTTCGCGCGACGGTCGAGAAGATCGTCGCCGCGAAGACGCCGGTGATCGCCGCTATGTCGGGCGGCGTCGATCCTAAGCTGGACGCCACCGCGATTGCGGACCAGTACCTCGCCTTCGCCGAGCGTCTGCGGCCACATGTTTGCGACACGACCGAGATGCTGCTCACCGCCGCCGAAGCGGGTAAGCGGATCCTCTTCGAGGGCGCGCAGGGCTCGCTGCTCGACGTGGACCACGGCACCTACCCGTTCGTCACCAGCAGCAACTCGAGCGGCGTCGGCATCCCCAACGGCTCGGGTCTTCCGGCGCGGTACATCAACCACACGCTCGGCGTCGTGAAGGCGTACTCAACGCGTGTCGGCGGCGGGCCGTTCCCCACTGAGCAAGACAACGCCGACGGCCAAAAGCTCCGCGACCAAGGCAACGAGTATGGCACGGTCACCAAGCGCCCGCGGCGCTGCGGCTGGCTCGACACGGTGGCGCTGCGATACACGGCTCGCTTGGGCGGCGTCGATGCGATCGCCGTGATGCTGCTCGATGTACTGAGCGGTTTCGACGAAATCAAAATCTGCAACGCCTACGAACTCGACGGCAAGAAGACCAACGTCTTCCCGAGCCACGTCGATGACCTCCGCCGTGTGAAGGCGGTTTACGAGTCGCTTCCCGGCTGGAGCGAGGACCTCACCGGCGTGCGGTCGATGGACGATCTGCCGGCGAACGCAATCGGCTATATCAACCGCGTCAGCGAGCTGGTCGGCCGGCCTGTTTCGATCGTCTCGGTCGGTCCCGGTCGCGAGCAGACAATCTTTACGGCGAAGCCGGAGCTGTTGGCGCTGGGCTTCTGAGAAACCAATCGCCTGGGAACCAAAAACCTGTGGGAGGCGTCTCCAGACGTCGATTACGCGCTGCAATCTCAAGCGGAATGGATACCGTAATCGGCGTCTGGAGACGCCTCTCACAATCGATCGCTTCTCCGTCCGATGGCCGCCGAATCCCCCGCCGCTTTGCCTGCGTCGCTCGCCGACCTGCCGGCGGAGCGCTGGCCGCGGCACATCGCCATCATCATGGACGGCAACGGCCGCTGGGCGCAGCGGCAGGGATTGGAACGCGTCGCCGGTCACGACCGTGGCGGCCACGTCGTGCGGGCAATCACGCGCGAGTGCGCCCGGTTGGCGCCGATCGAGCAGCTGACGCTGTACTGCCTCTCGAGCGAGAATTGGAAACGCCCCGCCGAGGAGTTGGCGTTCCTGATGCACCTCTTGGAGCAGTATCTGGTCAATGAACGACCCATCATGATGGAGGACAACGTCCGCGTCCGCATGATCGGTCGGCGCGAAGGGATCCCCGATCGGGTGCTGTACGAACTCGACAAGACGGTCAACCTCAGCGCCGCCAACGATGGCCTGCAACTCAACCTGGCGATCAACTACGGCGGCCGGGGCGAGATCGTCGATGCGGCCACGTCGCTCGCCTACCAAGTGATGGCGGGGCAGCTCAGCCCCGGCGACATCGACGAGCGGTCGATCGCCGAGCATCTTTACACCGCAGGCCGTCCCGATCCCGACCTGCTGATCCGCACGGCGGGCGAGATGCGGGTCAGCAACTTCCTGCTCTGGCAGATCAGCTACGCCGAGATCTGGGTTACTGATAAAGCGTGGCCCGAGTTCGACGAGGCGACCCTCCACGCCGCGATCCGTGATTATGCTGGTCGCGAGCGGCGGTTCGGCGGGCTGAAGCGTTAGGCCGCAAGCGGCGGCCGCTCGCGGCTTAGCGGCGTCAATCAATTACCCCCACCCAAGACCCCACCCCGTGCTGATCTGGCGACTGATCCTCGGCGTGCTCTTGGTCGCGATGGTGGCGGGTCTGGCGTGGCTCGACTATTACGCGGCCCGGCCGGGCCTCGTGATGGCCCCGCTGGCGATTGTCGGGACGTTCCTCGCCGCCGGTGAACTGGTGCGGCTCTTCGAGCACAACCACCAGACGCCTTCGCCCTCTCGCTACCTCGTCGTCCCCGGCGCGGTGGCGGTGGTGCTCGTGAGCCTGGCGCCTTCGTTCTGGCCGTTCGGCGAGATGCCCGGCGCGACGCTCATGGGTCGTGTCGGCTGGGTGGCGATCGGCTTGGCGGGATCGTGCTCGATCGTCTTCGCCGCCGAGATGCTCCGCTACCGCGAGCCCGGATCGGCGACGACGCGACTGGCGCTGGCGATCTTCGGCATCGCTTACGCCGGCGGCCTGATGGGCTTCGTCGCCCAGCTGCGTTTGCTTGCCGGGGGAAGGTGGGGGAGCGACGGACGCTGGGGGATGCTGGCGCTTTTGTCGCTGATCGTCGTCGTGAAGTCGAACGACATCGGCGCCTACTGCTTCGGGCGGCTCTTTGGGCGGACGAAGTTGGCCCCGGTGCTCAGCCCCGGAAAGACCTGGGAGGGCCTCGCCGGCGGGTTCGCCCTCTCGACCGTGGCGACAATGGCGACACTCGGCCCACTCGCCCAGGCGATGGGCTGCGACAGCCAGCGGACGCTGCCCGGCTGGATCGCGGGGTGTCTCGTTTACGCCGTGCTGGTGGGGATCGCGGGCGTGGCGGGCGACTTGGCGGTTTCGATGCTCAAACGCGACGCTTACTTGAAGAACTCCAGCACCTGGATGCCTGGGTTCGGCGGCGTGCTGGACGTGCTCGATTCGATCCTGTTCGCGGCGCCGGTGGCGTTTTTGCTTTGGATTACGCGGTGCGTGGGGCCTTGAGTGGGCCCCTGAATGGGTGATACGGGCCCCGATTCGGGCGACCGCAGGCTCGGCAGATTGGGCATAACCGGCGCCCCCGCAACGCTTTACGCCTCTCTCGCCGCCTTGCGCTGGGCAGCTAGCCGGGGGGTTGAGTATAGTTACAGCGGCTCCGCAGGCCGCTCGTCGACGCATGTCGACGAGCCCCTCCACGGCCGATTCCCAACGGATGATCGAAGCGACAATTCCCGTCAGCGGTCCGGAAGAGACCGTTCTCCTATTTGGCGTCGGCGACGAGCACCTCAAGAAGGTGCGTCAACGCGCCCCTGCCAAGATCGCCACGCGCAACGGCCGCATCCACCTGTCCGGTGACGAGCAGGCGGTGATGCAGGCGACTGCGATCTTCGAGAAGCTCAAGGCAGCCGTCAGCCGCGAGGGCGCCCTCACGGGCGATCGCGTCGACGAGATCGTCGCGCAGGTGACCGGCGAACGCCCCGCGATCAACGGCGCCGAGGTCGTCATCCAGCAGCCGGGCATCACGATCCGCCCGCGCACCGACGGCCAGAACACCTACCTCAAGGCGATCCGCGAACACGACTGCGTCTTCTGCATCGGCCCCGCGGGCACCGGCAAGACGTACCTCGCTGTTGCCGCGGCTGTCGAAGCGCTCCGCGCCAAGCAGATCCGTAAGATCGTGCTGGTGCGCCCGGCGGTCGAAGCGGGTGAGAGCCTCGGTTACTTGCCCGGCGACCTGCAAGCGAAGATCCACCCCTATCTCCGCCCGCTGCTCGACGCGCTGGGCGAGATGATGGACTACGACCAACTGAAACGCTACACGAGCGAGGACATCATCGAGGTGGCGCCGCTCGCTTACATGCGCGGCCGGACGCTCAACAACGCGTTTATCATCATGGACGAGGGGCAGAACACCACCGTCCCGCAGATGAAGATGTTCCTCACCCGCATGGGCGCGAAGTCGAAAGTCGTCGTCACCGGCGACGCCACGCAGGTCGACCTGCCGCCGCACACCCGTAGCGGACTGGCCGACGCGGTCGAGCGACTCGACGGCATCGAGGGGATCGCCTGCGTCCGCTTGCAAACCACCGACATTGTCCGGCACCGACTGGTGTCCCTGATCGTCAACGCCTACGAGAAAGGGGAGAAGCGGTAACACAACGGCAGGTCGACGAACCCGGTTCCCTGGGGGACCGTCGCAACCCGCGCCGCTTTCACCCGATAGATGCCCAACCCCAATACAAAACGAACGCGCAGCCAACGCGTTGCGATGGTCGAACTGCCCCCGGGCAAGTTCTCGACGCTGCTCGGTCAGCTGCGTCGTGGGGCGGTCGTGCTGCGCCTGGCGATCGCCGCGGTGACCGCCGCGCTCTTGGTGGTGCTGGTGCGGGGCTGGGAGCCGCCGCGGGACTTCGCGCTGGGGGAGATCCCGTCGCGCGACCTAACGGCCCGCGTCGAGTTCAAGCAGCTCGACGACCGGGCGACGCGGGACGCGCGCAACCGCGCCCGCCGCTTCGCCCAGGCGGTGTACGACAACGACCCGGCCCCGCTGGCGCAGCTGGTGGCTCAGGTCCGTAACGAGGTGCTCCAACTGGCCAGCGCGGAATCGCTGGAGAAAGTGGATCAATCGCTGTGGTCGCAGTACCTCCCGCAGCTCGCCGAGGGGACCCCCGCCCCGACCGATGAAGAGAAGCGGACCGAGTTCGAGCGTTTCCGCACGGCCCTCGCTACCGAGGAAGCGCGGGAGGGCTTTGGGCTGGCGCTCGAGAAGGCGGTGCAGCCTCTGCAAGACCGCGGCATCCTCGACCGCGCCCCGACCGACGCCAACGCCGAGCAGATCCGCGTCCAGCGTCCGGGCAAGGAGTCCTTCCCGAGCGTCGTGCCGGTGCGTGACGCCCTGGTCGACAATGTCCGCAACGACCTCGACCAATCGCTGCGCCGCTTGATGCCCAATCTCGAAGTGGCGCGGCACGTCTTCGCGCGGCTGCGTGGCAACCTGCCGGTGACGCTCAAGCTCAACGAGGCCGACACTCGCAAAGAGTCCGACGACCAGGCGGCGCAAGTCGAAGCGGTCTACCGCGTCTTCCAGCCGGGCGACCGCTTGGCCGAGGCCGGCGTGCCGCTGGAAGACGCCGCGATGACGCTGCTGGAGCTCGACTACAAGGAGTTCCTCGCCCGGCAATCCGTGGGGGACATCGTCGGCCGATCGCTCTCGACCTATTGGCTCTACGCATCGATGCTCGCCCTCTGCGGGTTGGGGCTGTATCGCTCGGACCGCGAGTCGGTGGTGGAGCTGGGTCGCTACGCGACTTTGCTGACGGCTTTCCTGCTCGCCAGCGGGGCGATGTTCGGCGTGATCTACTTCGCCGGGCCGCAGTGGCGGTTAGAGATGATCCCGCTCTTGTGGCTCGGCATGACGATCGCTGTGGCGTACCGCCATCAATCGGCGCTCCTCGTGCTGATAACGACCGGGTTCATCGCCGCGATCGGTTTTGGCTGGTCCGTTGGCGAGTCGGTCATCGCTTTGGCGCCGGGCGCCGCATCGATCATCCTGCTCGACTCGGTGCGGCACCGCAGTAAGCTGCTGCTGGTGGGCTTCTGGGCGGGCTTGGTGGCGATCGTCACGACGCTCTCCGTTGGCGCCATCGAGGGGCAGCCATTGTGGTCGACGATGCAGCTCGCGCTCGCCACGGGGCTCTGGCCGGTGATCGCCGGGTCGTTGCTAACGGTCTCGCTGCCGGCGGTCGAGCGGGTGTTCAACATCCAGACCGACCTCTCGCTGATCGAGTTGGGCGACCCCGCCAAGCCGTTGCTGCAAGAGCTCGTCCGCCGCGCGCCGGGCACCTACAACCACTCGATCACGGTCGCGTCGATCGCCGAAGCGGCCGCCGAAGCGATCGGCGCCCGCAGCCTGCTGGTGCGCGTGGGCGCCTACTACCACGACATCGGCAAGATGCTCAAGCCGGGCTACTTCATCGAGAACCAGGGGAAGGGCGTCAACTCGCACGACGCGCTGGTGCCCGCGATGAGCACGCTGGTGATCATCGCCCACGTCAAGGACGGCGCCGACCTCGCGCGGCAGAACCGGCTCCCGCAGTGCATCGTCGACTTCATCGAGCAGCACCACGGCACAACGCTCGTCGAGTACTTCTACCGCCAAGCGCAGAAGAAGAGCCTCGACCAAGCCGACGACTCGAAGGTCGATGAGAGCCGCTTCCGCTACCCGGGCCCGAAGCCCCAGACGAAAGAGGCCGCCGTGCTGATGCTCGCCGACGCCGTCGAGAGCGCGAGCCGCTCGCTGGTCGAGCCGACCCCCGCGCGGATCGAGAGCCTCGTCGAAGAGCTGACACGCAAGCGGCTCGACGACGGCCAGTTCGACGAGTGTGGCGTCACGCTCCAAGAGCTGCACACAATCGGCGAGAGCCTGATCAAGTCACTCACCGCCGTGTACCACGGGCGGGTGAAGTACCCGGACCAGGTGACGGCGTGAGGGCAGGGGTCGGGAGTCGGAAGTCCGGGTTGTTCACGCTTAGCCATCGTTCGCTCGCTGTGATGAATATCGAAATCGCCAATCAACAATCGACGCTCTCGATCGATGAGGATCGAATACGCCGGGTCGCGGCCGCAATCTTGGCGGACGCGGGGTATGGCGAGGGGGAACTGAGCGTCGCGGTGGTTGACGATCCCACGATTCATGAGCTGAACGTCCGCCACTTGCAGCACGATTACCCGACCGACGTGCTGAGCTTTGCGCTGCTGGACGAGCCGCCGCGACTCGAAGGCGAGGTGATCGTCAGCGCCGACACGGCGGTCGAGAACGCGGCGGAGTACGGCTGGCCCGCGGAGGACGAGTTGCTGCTGTACGTCATCCACGGGACCCTCCATCTGGCGGGCCACCGCGACAAGGCCGACGACGAGGTCGCCGCGATGCGGGCCGCCGAGCGCCGGTACTTGCGTCTGGCGGACGTCGAGCCGCCCGCGCTCGCTCCCTCGGAGTTGGCGGCGGAGGGGACGCAGCCACAGTGAGTCAAGCCGCGTTACTATGGATGGCGATCGCGTCGCTCGTGGCGACGCTTCTTACGGCAGTCAGCGCCCGCGCGCTGCGTGAGTTTTCACGCACCGACCTGCAAGACATCTGTCGGCGGCGGGACAACCTCGACCGCTTTGGGGAGATCCTCCGACAGCATGAGTCGACCGCCCTGGGGCTCGACCTGCTGGGCGCGTTCGCGGTCGCCTTCTTCGCCGTCTCGACGTTCGCCTGGACGGTCGGCCACTACGAGAACGAATGGGCGCTGTACGGCGTCGCCGGCGGAGTCGGCGTCACGCTGGCGCTCTTGCGGGTCGCGGCGACCTGGGCGTTTGTCCGCGTCTTCGCCGAGCCGTTTCTCTTCCACACCTGGCCGCTCTGGCGCGCGCTCGGGACGCTCGCGGCGCCGCTGCGGATGAGCGCTAGGTTGCTCGACACCATCCTGCACCGACTCGCCGGCCGCGTGCCGAGCGTCGCCGACGAGGAGACCATCGGCGAAGAGATCCGCACGATTGTCACCGAGGGCCACCGCGAAGGCCTGCTCGAAGAGGACGCCCGTGAAATGATCGAGGGCGTCATCGAGCTGAGTCACGCCGAGGTCTCTCAAGTGATGACCCCGCGGACCGAGATGCACATGCTGCAAGTGGACGAGCCGTGGGATGACCTGATCAACAGCATCATCCGGATGGGCCACACCCGGCTGCCCATGTACGAGACGACGCGCGACGACATCGTCGGCGTCCTCTATGTGAAGGACTTGATCCCCGAGCTGGCGAAGAACGACCCCGCCAAACGCCGCAGCGTCCGCGAAATGGTCCGCAAGCCGATCTTCGTCCCCGAGACGAAGGCCGTGGACGACTTGCTGGCGATGTTCCAACAGGAACGCACGCACATCGCCCTGGTGCTCGACGAATACGGCGGCGTCGCCGGCTTGGTGACGATCGAGGACGTCCTCGAAGAGATCGTCGGCGAGATTGTCGATGAATACGACGACGAGGTCGTCGATGACATCCGCGACATCAGCGAGGGCGTCTGCGAGGCGCTAGGCCGCACGCATGTCGATGAGGTCAACGAGCGACTGGGGACCGACCTCCCCGAAGACGAAGACTTCGACACGATCGCCGGCTTTGTCTTCAGCGAACTGGGACACGTCCCGTTGCAAGGCGAGGAAGTCGTCCACAACGGCGCGGTCCGCATTACGGTGCTGGAAGTGACCGACCGGCGGATCGAACGCGTCTTGGTCGAGCGGATCGAGGCGGCGGCTGCCGAGAGCGCTTGACGGGGAACCGCCAAGACGCCAGGAGCGCCATGGATCGCCAAGAATTTTCCGACAGGATCAACAGGATCGACTGGATTAGGAATCAATCCTGTTGATCCTGTGCGTCCCGTCAAACTTCTTTGTCCTGGCGATCTAGGCGCTCCTGGCGTCTTGGCGGTTCCGTCTTCTCTTGACGCGACTCGCCGCGCGTCCTACGGTCCGCGACCCGCGCCCCCGCTGCGCCCGATCGCCCCCAGGCCGACCGTACGCCATGCTTAAGAACACGCTGCTAGCACTCTTCGCCCTCTGCCTTGCGTCGCCCGCGGCGGCGTGGGAGTGGCCATCGTTCGGCGCCTCGACCAACGAGAGCCAGACCGAGAAGGTCGGCGGGCGCGAGTGGTGGAAGAAGAACAAGAAGAAGGCCGAGTTTGTCCCCGGCAAGGGCTATCAGGTGCCGGGCGTTGAGGGTTACTTCGGCGGCGATGGCTCGCCGATCGATGCGGCCGTCGATGAGCGGACGATCCAACTCGACCGCCCCGCCGATATCGACGGCGGCCTGTTGCCGGGCCTCGACCCGAAGAAGGCCTACGCCAATCTCCGCGAAGCGACCGGCTACGGCCCCGACCGCGAAGTCGCCGAAGGGCTGTTCAACGAGGGCGTCGCTCTCGTCGAGGCGAAGAACTACGAGACGGCCGCGGTGAAGTTCGAGGCGGCCGCCAACCGCTGGCCCGACACCGACCTTGCCGCCAAATCGTTGTTCAATCTCGGCGAGTGCTATTACTTCCAGGACAAGTACAAAGAGGCCTCCGACGCTTACGTCTCGTTGCTCGACAAGCACCCGAACACGCCAAAGCTCGACGCCACGATCGAGCGGCTGTGGAGCATCGCCCAGTACTGGGAGCAAAACTACTTCGGCGAGTCGTGGCACGCTCCGCTCGACTACCGCCCCCTGGCGACGACGGTGCCGAAGCTCGACACGATCGGCCACGCCGTGCGGATGTACGACGCGATCCGGCTGAACGACCCGACCGGCCCGCGGGCCGACGACGCGATCATGGCGACGGCCGGCATCCACTTCCGTCGCCTGCGTTACGCCGACGCCGACTACCACTACACGCTGCTTCGCCAAGAATACCCGCGTAGCGATCACCAGTTCGAGGCGCATCTTCTTGGTCTGAAAGCGAAGATGCTCCGCTACCGCGGCCCTCAGTACGACGGCACAGCGCTCCGTGAAGCGGAGCGGCTGGAGGAGCTGACGCGCATCAACTTCTCGGGCCGGCTCTCCGATGAAGAGCGTGAAAGACTGACTGAGATGCGCGCCCAGATCGCCCGGGCGATCGAGGAACGCGACCTGCAAATGGCGTCGTACTACGAAGGGACCGAGCACCACGGCGCCGCGAAGTACTATCTGCGGAGAGTCATCGAAGAGCGCCCCGACAGCCCCGCCGCCGAGCAAGCACGCGAGAAGCTCGCCGAGCTTGAGGGGCTCCCCGAGTCACCCGAGGTGCCGATGGAGTGGCTCGTTAATATGTTCCCCGAGAACAAGAGGTTCGAATCGATCAACTCGGTCGAGACCATCGCGCCCGAGGCGACGGCGCCACCGGGAAGCGGCCAAACGATGGTCGCCGAGGGACCGAACCCCGAAGGGAAAACGACAACGCGTTAAGCATCCAATCACCACCTCGAGAGGCCTCAGCCGTGGGCGGCAGCCCGCGGAGCGTCTCGGTGGTTCGACCGCCGGCTTCCGCCCACGGCTGAGGCCCAATGCGAGAGTTCACTTGCTCGAAAACAAATCACTTGAACCGTTGTAGCGTTATCGTCGTGCTGCTAGTGACAGCGAGCCTCACCGCGGGGTGTGCGGGCTATCGCGCCGGGTCGCGGTCGCTCTACGCCCCCGACGTGGCGACGGTATACGTGCCGATGGTCGAGTCAGACAGCTTCCGCCGTGATCTTGGTGAACGGCTCACCGAAGCGCTGGTGAAAGAGATCGAACTGAAGACGCCCTACAAGGTCGTCAACTCGCCGAACGCCGATAGCGTCCTCGAAGTCCGGCTACGCGGCGACCGCCGCAACGTGCAGGCCGAAGACCAGTTCGACAACCCGCGGGTGTTCGCGACGAGTATCTGGGCCGAGGTGTCGTGGCTCAATCGGCGCCGCCTGCCGCTGGGTCCGATGCACAGCGTGCCGCTTTCTGGCGGACTCGCCGCCAGTGCGGCGCAGCCCACGATCGGCGTCACCCAAACCAACCCGCTGATCCCCGAGTCGGGCCAAACGCTCGCCTCGCAGCAGCAGTTGGAGATCGCCCGCTTGGCGGAGCAGATCGTTGGGGTGATGGAAGAGCCTTGGTAGAGGCTCCCCCCCGGCGGGCAGTCGTACCGCCGGACTGAGTTGGCCGCCGCAAAAAAAGGGTTGGCCGCAGCGGGAAAGGCGGCGGCTTGGTAGTCCGGTGGCTTTCTCCGGAGGTCGTGCCGATCTCTCGGCGACTCTCGGTTTCGCCATCCCGGCCGGCTCTGCCTAAGCGATCCCGCGGTTTCCGACAGCCCTCCCGAGGGGTCGGAGCTTGTCTCCTGCGGAGAACCGCCCTAAAGAATTGGTGAAGAAGCCCCCGGCTCTTGCGGTTCTGGCTGAGCGGTAATCCCTCCTATGGGTCGATATGCTCCGAGTCCTCTCGCTACTTATTCTGTCATTCGCCGCCGCGACTCCGGTGCCTGTGGCGGCCCGTGTAGGCGTTGTCGTCGGCGACATCCGCTTGCCGGACTCGTATGGCCAGCAACGTTCCCTAAGGGACTATGCGGCCGCAGACGCGGTGGTCGTTGTGTTTCTCGGAGTCGAGTGCCCGCTTGCAAAGCTGTACGGCCCTCGTCTGGAGGCGATCGCTGAGGACTACTGCGATCGAAACGTGATCGTCCTCGGCGTGAACTCCAACCGCCAAGACTCGCTCACCGAGTTGGCCGCCTACGGACGTCGCCACGGCGTCACGTTCCCCCTCCTCAAGGACAACCACGCCGAGGCCGCCGAGGCGTTCGGCGCCACCCGCACGCCCGAGGCGTTCGTTCTCGATCACCAACGAGTCGTCCGCTATCAGGGGCGGATCGACGATCAATACGACGTTGGCGCCGTTCGCCAAGAGCCCACACGCCACTTCATCCGCGAGGCGCTCGAGGCGGTGCTCGCAGGCAAAGAGCCGACGACGACCGAGACCCGCGCGGTGGGATGCGTCATCGGCAGACCGCGGGACCCCGACAACGACGCCACGGTCTCCTACGCCGAACACGTCGCGCCGATTCTTGAGAGGAACTGCGTCGAGTGCCACCGCGACGGCGAAATCGCCCCGTTTGCGCTGCGGGACTACGACGAGGTCGCCGGGTGGGCCGACACGATCGCGGAAGTGGTCCGCGATCAGCGGATGCCGCCTTGGCACGCTAACCCGGCCCACGGCGAGTTCTCCAACGCGCGGCTTTTGAGCGAGAGCGAGAAGCAAACGCTCTACGACTGGGCCGAAGCGGGGGCGCCCGCGGGCGACATAGAGAAGCTCCCTCCGCAACGTGAGTTCGTCGCGGGCTGGCGACTGCCACGCGACCCTGACTTGGTCGTTGCGATGCGCGAAGAGCCCTACCGCGTCGCGGCGGAAGGGGTGATCGACTATCAGTACTTCGCCGTCGATCCGGGCTTCACCGAAGATAAATGGGTGCAAGCGGCCGACATCGTTCCGGGAGACCGCTCGGTTGTCCATCACGTGATTGTCTTCGTGAGCCCGCCGATCGATCGGCCCCGGCAGGGGCTTGGCTGGCTGGGCGCGTATGTGCCAGGACAGAGCTCGATGTCGCTCCCCGAGGGTCGCGCGCGCTTCGTGCCGGCGGGGTCGAAGCTGGTCTTCCAGATGCACTACACCCCCAACGGCGCCGAGAGCGAGGACCTCACACGGATGGAGCTCGTGTTCGCCGACCCCGCTTCGGTCAAGGAAGAGGTCGTTACGATCGAGGCGGTGAACCCCAAGTTTGAGATCCCGCCGGGCGATCCCGACTACCGCGTCACCGCGTCACGGGGCGGCTTCCCCGCCGGCGCCGAGCTGATCGGGCTCGCCCCGCACATGCACTTCCGCGGCAAGTCGTTCCGCATGACCGGGGTTGGGCCGGACGGGAAGGAGCGGGTCTTGCTTGATGTCCCTCACTACGATTTCAACTGGCAAACGAACTACCGCTTGGCGAACCCAATAACCCTTCCCGAATCTTTCCGCGTCGACTGCGAGGCGTCGTTCGACAACTCCGCCGCCAATCCTGCGAACCCCGATCCGACCGCAACCGTCCGTTGGGGGGACCAATCGTTCGAAGAGATGATGGTCGCCTTCTTCGAGGTGGCGGCCCCGGTCGGCGCCCTCCGCACGGAGGACGTTACCGAAGCGGCGCCCGACAGCGCCCGCCTCGAGGCCCGCGCGCTGGCGCAGCGGTTGTTCGAGAAGCACGACGACGGCGACGGCAAGCTGTTGCGGCGCGAGCTGCCCCACGCCTTCGCCCTGTTCGCATTTGACCGCTACGACCGCAACAACGACCAGTCGCTCACCGAAGACGAGGTCTTCGAGTCGGCCCTGGCGGACAGCGCTCGACCTTTCTAGTCGAGACTCGCCCCTGCGGCGGATCTTCCCCCCCCGAGTTCAACGCGGCATCGCCCTGCATGGAGACTATCGCCGACCTGTTCGTGAGGCATCGGAACCTCGTCGGCTGGATGCTCCTGGCGGTGACCCTGACCGCGTCGGTCGGCCATCTGCTCCCCGCCCAAACGCGGCACCCGCTGGAGCGTTACGAGGACAGGCCCGAAATCGCCCCGCTGACAACGACCGAGAAGGTCCAGTCGCGATTCAACCTCGCTTCAAGCGACGCGTTTCTGATCGTTGAATCGGAGGACCTGTTCACTCCCGAGTCGATCGCCGCGACGCGACGCCTAGTCGAAGCGGTCGAAGCGATCGACTTCGTTCAGAGCGTCTTCTGGATCGACCGCGTGCCGATCCTCAACGTGTTCGGTCTGGCCGACCCGCTGGTCCCGCCGGCAGACGCCTCCGCTCAAGCGTTTCGCCGGGCCGAAGAACGGTTGCGAGCGCACCCTCTCGCCGGCCAGCTGATCTCGGACGACGGCCGGTCGCTGCTGATGCCCGTGGTCTACGATTGGCTACGTCTTGACGACCCCGCGGTGGCGACCGAGGCCGTCCTCACGACGGCCCGCGAAGCCGCCGGGCCGGAGATTGTCTCCGTTCGGCTGACCGGGCGCGCCCCGCTGTTCGCGGACCAACAAGCGGCGTTTCAACGCAATCAAATCGTCTTCCAGGCGATCGGCTACACCCTGGCGCTCGTTCTTTCAGCGATCATGTTTCGCGGCGTGGCCGCCGTGTTCGTCGTTGCCGCGGCGCCCTGCTTGGGCGTCTTCTGGACGCTCGGTCTGGTGAAGTTGCTCGGCGTCCCCGCCAACCCGCTGGCGGAGATCGTCATGCCCGTCATGCTGGCGATGGTCGGCTTGACGGACGGCGTCCATCTATTGGTGCAAATCCGACGCCGCCGCGCAGCCGGCGACGGTCCGATCGAAGCCGCCCGTGACTCCATCGCCAAAGTCGGCATGGCTTGCTGGCTGACCTCGCTCACCACCGCAATCGGCTTCGGGTCGCTGCTGCTCGCCAAGAGCGACTACGTGCAAGACTTCGGCCGGGTCTGCATGATCGGTGTGTTCATCGCCTTCGTCGCGGTGGTGACGTTCGTCCCTTGGGTCTGCAGCACCTGGATGGGGCGCTATGTCGACCGGGGCCACGAACACGACGTCGTCGGCGTTGGCGTGGAATGGTTGCGGGCATTGATCGATCGGATGATGCGTCACCGCCGGAAAGTCAGCGCCATCTCGGTAGCGGTCACGATCGCTTTGGGAATCGTGTCGCTCCGCCTGACGCCCGACAACCGCATGAAGTCCGCGATGCCCGCGTCGAGCCAGTCTTACTCGGCGCTGGAGTATGCGGACGAGCACTTCGGCGGCGTCGAGTTCTTTCGGGTCGAGATCGACTGGCCCGAGGGGGTGGCGAGCGACGACCCGAGCCTTCTCGCCGCGGTCCGCGACGTTGAAGCCTTGGTGGCCAAAGAGCCGCTCTTGAGTCGCCCCTTGTCGATTCGGTCGATGCTCGCATCGTTCCCTGGCGATCCGCAAGACTTCGTCACTCAGGCGACCTTCCTCTCGCTGATGCCTGTCGAATTGCGATCCTTCTTTCACGACGCGAGCCAGCGCCGGGCGGTGGTCTCCGTGCGGATGCAAGACCGCGGGATCGCGGTCTACACGCCGGTGTTCGACCGGCTCGAGGCGGGCTTCGCCGAGTTGGCGTCGAGCTACCCGGGCTTTCGCTTCAAACTCGACGGCCAGCCGGTCCTCATATCGCGCGACCTCTACCAGATTGTCACGGACTTGCGATCGAGCCTCGGCGCCGCCTCCGCCATCATCCTCGTGGTGCTGTCGTTGGCCTATCGCTCGGTAAGGATTGGCTTGGTGGCGGTGGTTCCCAATCTCTTCCCGCTGGTCATGACCGCGGCCTTCCTGCTTTGGAGCGGCAGCCCGCTCGACATGTCGAGCGTTTGCGCGTTCGTCGTGTGTTTGGGAATCGCGGTCGACGACACGATCCACTTCCTATCGCGATTCAAGCAAGAGCTCGCCGTCGATGGCGATGTCGAATCAGCGATCCGGCGGTCCTTCATCGGCGTCGGCGCCGCCCTGGTGATGACGACTGTCATCCTCTGCACCGGATTTGGCACGATGCTCTGGAGCGAGCTCCCCGGCCACCGCACCTTCGCCGCGATGGCGGTCTCGACCATCGCGGCCGCCGTCATCGGCGACCTGATCGCCCTGCCGGCGCTACTGGCGTGCAGCCATCCCCAACAGCGGAAGGTTGTCGGCTAAGCAGGGTCCGATCGTGACTCGCCCCGGAAGCCCCCGTAGGGAAGTCGGTTAGCCACGAGAAGGTGATGATCTGCGCATGACTCCGTCCCGGCTACCCGGTCCTCCTCTGGACATGCGTTTAGATCCCCATAGAGGGCCCTTAGGCGCGTCCTGACGAGCCGCTAAGGGTTTAGTCGGGTCCCCCACGTCGGACGCCAGAGGGGGCCTCCTAGGGCCTTCGAGGAGGGCCCCCGAACGGGTGGGTTCTACTTACCCTGTTCTCACGAGCCCGATTTTGGTCCGACGTGCTCCCACAGGAACGCCCACAGGTCAGCGGCTTGCTCGATCAGCTTCTTGGTGGGCGTCCCTGCGCCGTGGCCCGCGCGGGACTCGATGCGGATGAGCAGCGGCTTGTCGCCGGCGCCCTTCGATTGCTGGGCGTGCTGTAATGCCGCGGCGAACTTGAAGCTGTGCATCGGGACAACGCGGTCATCGGTGTCGGCCGTCGTCACCAGGGTGGCGGGGTAGGCGACGCCCGGCTTCACGTTGTGGTAAGGAGAATAGCCCCGCAGATACTCGACCATCTCGGGGTCGTCCGCCGAGCCGTACTCGTCGCGCCAGAACTGGCCCGCGGTGAAGGTGTGGAAGCGGAGCATGTCCATCACGCCAACCGCCGGCAGGGCCGCGCCGAACAGGTCGGGCCGCTGCGTCATCACCGCGCCGACGAGCAGGCCACCGTTGCTGCCGCCTTGGATGGCCAGATGCTCGGGGCTGGTGATCTTTTCCGCGATCAACCACTCGGCCGCGGCGATGAAGTCGTCGAACACGTTCTGCTTGTTCTTGAGCTTGCCCGCCTCGTGCCAGGGCTCGCCGTACTCACCGCCGCCGCGGAGGTTGGCGACCGCCAGGACGCCCCCCTTCTCGACCCAGGCCATCCGGCTCGCCGAGTAGCCCGGCGTCATCGAGATCGTAAACCCGCCGTAGGCGTAGAGCAGCGTCGGGTTCGTACCGTCGAGTTCGAGGTCCTTGCGGTGAGTGAGGAATATCGGGATGCGCGTGCCGTCCTTCGACGTGTAGAACTCCCGTCGCACGGTGAACTTCGAGAAGTCCACGCCGACATCGGGCTGGAAGAGCAGCTCCGATTCGCCCGAGGGGATGTCGTAGCGGTAGGTCGTCGGCGGGGCGTCGTAACTGGTGTAGGTGTAAAAGGTCTCGGTCGCGTCCTGCCAGCCACCGAAACCGTAAACGGAACCGACGCCCGGCAGCTCGACTCGCCCGAGCGGTTCGCCACGCAGCGAGTAGCGCTTCACGACGGCGGCGACGTCTTCGAGATACCTCGTGAACACGACATCGCCCACGAGCGAAGCCGACTCGAGCGTCGCGGCGCTCTCGGGAACGACTTCGACGAGCGTGTCGCGAAAGACCACGTCGCTGGCCCGCTGCAGGTCGAACGACACGACACGGCGCTGCGGGGCGTTGTGGTCGGTGACGAGATACAGCCGGCTCCCTTCGCTGGCGATCGGGTTGAACTCGTTGTCGAAGTCCTGCACGAGCGGCGTCCACGCGCCGCCTTCGGCGTCGGCGCGACGGACGTAGAGCCGGTTCTGGTGGTCGGTGCCGCGACTTTCCACTACCACCAGCCACTCACCGTCCTCGCTCACCCACAGGCCGGACGACCAATCGGGGTGCTCGGGGTTCTCGTAGATGACGACATCCTTTTCCTGCGGATCGCCCAGCTTGTGGTAACAGAGCTTGCGATTGAGGGCCGACGCCTGGTAAGCGGCGCCCTCTTCGGGCTCGGGATAGCGGCTGTAGTAAAAGCCCTTGCCGTCGGGCGCCCACTGCACGCCGCCGAATTTGACCCAGCGCAGCTCGTCGTCGAGTTCCTTGCCGGTTTCGACGTCCATGACGCGGATCACCCGCCAGTCGCTGCCGGCCTCGCTGCGTTGATAAGCGAGTAGCTTGCCGTCGTAGCTCGCCGACGTGCCCGCTAGAGCGACCGTGCCGTCTTCGCTCCACTGGTTGGGGTCGATCAGCACGCGGCCCTCGGCGTCGGCCGAGTCGGTGATGTAGAGGACGCTCTGGTTCTGCAGGCCGTCGTTCTTCGTATAGACGTACCGGTCCGGGCTCATGCCTGGCTTGCCGAAGCGGCTGGGCGCGCTGCGGCGCTCGTAGTTCCACAACTCGGTGAGCCGCTTCTCGAAGGCCTCCCGCTCGGTGAGCGCTCCGAGGTACGCCTCGGTGACGGCTTGCTGCTGGGCGACCCAAGCGGCGACGCGGTCCGACTCGCGGACGTCCGCCTCCAACCAGCGGTAGGGGTCGGTCACTTCGATCGTCTTGCCGCCGGGGCCTTGGTACTTGTCGACAACCTCTTCGCGCGCGGTGACGGGGTACTCGACGGCGTGAGCGGCTGGCATGGCGGAGAGCAAGCTGAGGGCGAGGCCGATTCGGTGCATGGCGGATAAGGCGACGGTCTGGCGTGGCGACTGTTGTAAGCCGCCCAATTGAACCACGTGGCGCGTTCTGGAACGAGGGTCGGCGAGTCTGCCGATTAGGAAAAAGAAGGCGGCAAAGCATTCCGACAGTTATCTCTTAGCCGTAGGCGGCAGCCCACGGCCGAACCACCCTACCTCCCTGCGACACTTCACCGGGGGCTTCCGCCCCCGGCTAAGGCCTACACCGATGGCGGCATCTAGCAACTCCTATGACGCGATCGTCATCGGCGGCGGCCACAACGGACTCGTCTGCGCATGCTACCTCGCCAAAGCGGGCAAGCGCGTCGTCGTGCTCGAACGCCGCCACGTCCTCGGCGGCGCCGCCACGACCGAAGAGCTGTGGCCGGGCTACAAGGTCTCGACGGCCGCGTACGTCATCAGCCTGTTTCTGCCGGAGATCATCCGCGACCTGAAGCTGAAGGAGAACGGCTTCGCCGTGTTGCCGCGGACGCCGTCGAGCTTCACGCCGCTGCCTGATGGCCGCAGCCTGCTGATGGGCCCCGACGCCGAGCTGTGCCGCCGCGAGATCGGCCAGTTCAGCACCAAGGACGCCGAGGCGTACCCGCGCTACGAGTCACTGCTCGAGCGCGTCGCGGCGGTGCTCGAGCCGACCCTCAGCCAGGCGGCGCCCGACCCGCTGCCACTCCCGCGCAGTTGGCGGAAGATCGGCTTCGCGAAGCGGCTCCGCGACGGCGCCAAGATGTGGCGGATGCACCAGACGCTCAAACATCTCGGCAAAGACCAGCCCGCCGCGGTTGAACTGCTGACCGGCGCCGCTCGACCGATCCTCGAACGGTGGTTCGAATCGGAAGTCCTCAAGACGACGCTCGCCACCGACGCGATCATCGGCGCCTTCACGTCGATCAGCTCACCCGGCAGCGCCTACGTCCTTCTGCACCACGTGATGGGCGAGGCGGGCGGCGCGCGGGGCGTTTGGGGCTATGTCCAAGGGGGCATGGGGAGCCTGTCGAACGCCCTGGCGAAAGTCGGCGAACAGCTCGGCGTCACCGTCCGCCGCGAAGCGTCTGTCGCGTCGATCAATGAAGCGAACGGCAAAGTCACGGGCGTAACGCTCGAAGACGGCTCGACCATCTCGGCGCCAATCGTCGCCTCAAGCGTGGACGCGCACCTGACGTTCGAGAAGTTTCTCCAGCCATCGAGCCTGCCGGCCGACTTCCGCGAGGCGGTGGCGAACATCGACTACGCGTCGGCATCGATGAAGGTGAACCTCGCGTTGAGCGAGCCGCCGAACTTCACGGCCCGTCCCAGTGCGCCGGGCGAGGTCGCGCCGCACCACCACGGCACGATGCACATCTCGCCGACGCTCGACTACCTCGAGCAGGCGTACCACGACGCACGGCTCGGCAAGCCGGCCGAGGAGCCGATCGTTGAGGCGACGATGGCGACCAGCGTCGATAACTCGATCGCGCCCCCCGGCAAGCACCTCTTGTCGTGCTTCGTCCAGTACGCGCCGTACAAGCTCAGGGACGGCAACTGGGACGACATCAAGGACGCCTTCGCCGACAAAGTCGTCGCCAAGATCGCCGAGTACGCCCCGAACGTCCCGGCGGCGATCGAGCACCGCCAGGTGCTCTCACCGCTCGACATCGAACGTGTCTACGGCCTCACCGGCGGCAACATCATGCAAGGGGCGATGAACGCCAACCAGCTGTTCTGCTTCCGTCCAATCGCCGGGTGGGCCGATCACCGCACCCCGCTGAAGGGCCTCTACCTCTGCGGCGCCGCCAGCCACCCCGGCGGCGGCGTGATGGGCGCGTGCGGCAAGAACGCGGCGCAGGAGATTTTGCGGGACAGGTAGCTTCCATTTCAGATTTGACGCGAGCCCCCGATGTTAACCGGGGGTGGATGTCGAGTACCCACTTCATTCCCCCGATTAACCTCGGGGGCTCGCCATCAAACAAAAAAGCCAGCCGCGGTGGGCGCTTCCGTGCGCCCTACGCGGCTGGCGGCGTGAGTCCGTTCACGCTTGGATAGTCCTGAGGCTCGAGGGAACAGGCCTGAGGAGAAAGGCATGCAGCCCAACCCTCAGGTCTCACACCTCAAGTCTCACCTCGCGTCAGCGAGGCCCGATCGACGGCGGGTTGCACATCAGGAAGTCGCGCGGTCCCCGCGTCGTGTAGTACGGGTAAGCGGTCTGCCCCACGGGCGGGCCCGGGTTGAAGTTGTAGTTCTGGTCGCCACAGCCGCCACCGGGGCCGCAACCACCGGGACCGCCGGGACCACAGCCGTAAGGCCCGCAGGCGCTGCGGCAGTTGTTGTGACCCGGGCAGTCGAGCAGGCAGCTCAGCCCATTCTGCAAGCAGTTGTCGCAGTTTCCGCAGCCGCAGGCGTCGCCACAGCCGCCGCCACCGGCGCCGAACAAGCCGCAACCCGCCCCACAGCCATCGCCGACACACTCGCCGCAACCCTTCTGGGTCCAGCCGAGGCGATCGAAGAGGCCGAGTGACGTCGGGCAACGGCCCGAGAGCAGCGTGGCGCGAGGCGCGTGCTGCGAGGTCGCGACATGGCACGGCTCGCCGCAGCCAAGTCCGCGTGATTGGATCGCCGTACAACCGACGCTCGATACAACGAGCGCCGCCGCTAGCGCGGCAAAGCGCAGTTTCATAGGATTCCCCCCCTAAAGGCCCCCGCCTTTCGCCGCGCCGGTTGATCACGGTAGGGCCGACCGATCGGCCTCCGCGCGCCGCGGGGCGCCTGCTGGGTACGGTATCGGCGGCACGGCCGGCACAATCCACTCTTTCGGCGCCGCCGTTGTCATCGTTGGCGCCGTCGCGATCGGGACTCGGTGAGTCCCATTCGTGCTAGCAGCGCCGCTGCGGCCGATGCCGTTGGTCGGGACGCGGGTGTCTGATACAACCCTGAACCCACAGCGGCGGCGACGGATCGCCCCGCTGGCGCCCGGCGTCATGCCCCGTCACGGACGACCCATGAAACAGTTTGGCCGCGCAATGCGCCTGGCGGCCCGCTACCCCGGGACCGTTGCCGCCGTCTGGGCGACATCGGTGCTGGTCGCTGTGCTCTGGGCGGCCAACCTCGCCGCCGTGTGGCCGGTGGTTGACGCCGTCATGCAGGGGGAGTCGATCCCCAGCTGGCTCGTGCGAGAGATCGAGCAAGGCGATCAAGCCCTCGCCGACCTCAGGTCGCAACGGCTCGCCGCCGCCCGGCGGATGTCGATCTCCGGCCCCGAGACCGCCGCGCAGCTGGCGCGGGAGATCACCAATCTCCGCACGCGCGAAGGGCTCACCACCGCCGAGAACCAGCGCTGGCGGTCGATCCAGCCGTTCGCCGACCGTTGGCTCCCCGACACGCCTTTCGAAACGCTGGCGTGCGTCTGCGCGTTCTTGATGGTCGGGACGCTCGTGAAGAACGTCTTCCGGATCTTCAATCAACTGCTGGTGTCGCGACTGGGGTTCCTCATCGCCTTCGACATCCGCAAGGAGTACTTCCGCCACCTGCTGCGGCTCGACCTCGGTGAGTTCACCGACCGCGGCCGTGGCGACCACATGACGCGCTGCACCACCGACATCCACAACACGGGCTACGGCGTCCAGACGGTCTTTGGTCAGGCGATCTGCGAGCCGCTGAAGATGATCGCCTGCACCATCGGCGCCGCATGGTTCAGCTGGCGCCTGCTGCTGCTGGTGATGGTCGTCGCGCCGCTAGCGGTGCTGATGATCCGCTGGCTCGGCAAGTCGCTCAAACGCGCCAACCGCCGCGCCATGGAAGAGTTGTCGGGCGTCTACGAGTCGCTCACCGAGACCCTCAGCGCCGTGCGGCTGATCCGCTCGTTCGGCCGCGAACCGTCGGAGCGTTCGCGCTTCAACAAAGGGCTCAAGCATTACTACAACCGGCAGATGCGGATCGCCACCTACGACTCGCTCACCAGCCCGCTTACCGAGAACGTCGGCGTCGCGATGGTGATCCTCGGGGCCATCTCCGGCGGGTACCTGGTGCTCAACGAGCAGACCAGCCTGTTCGGCATCCCGATCAGCGACACGCCGCTCACGCACGGCCAGATGACCGCGTTCTTCGCGATGCTCGCCGGCATGGGCGACCCCGCGCGGCGGCTGTCGGGCGTCTTCAACATCATCCAGAGCGCCGTGGCGTCGAGCGAACGCGTCTTCGAGGTGCTCGATCGCCAGCCCTCGATCACCGACCCCGAGTCGCCGCAAGCGATCCCCGAAACGTGGCGGACGCTGCGGTTTGAGAACCTCTCGTTCCAATACAACAGCGAGGCCCTGACGCTCGAAGGCGTCAACCTCGAGGTCCGCCGCGGCGAGACCATCGCGATCGTCGGGCCCAACGGCTGCGGAAAGAGCACGCTGCTCTCATTGCCGCCGCGGCTCTACGACCCGTGCGAGGGCGCCGTCTACCTGGGCGAGGTGGACCTCCGCGACGCCCGCCTCCGCGACATCCGCAAACGCATCGGCATCGTCTCGCAACAGGCGCTGCTGCTTTCGGACACCATCGCCGAGAACATCGCCTACGGCAAACCGGGGGCGTCGCACGAAGAGATCGTCGAAGCCGCTAAGCGCGCCCACGCCCACACGTTCATCACCCAGCGACTCGCCGACGGCTACAACACGCACGTTGGTCCCGGCGGCGGTCGCCTGTCGGGCGGACAACGGCAGCGGATTGCCTTAGCGCGGGCGATCCTCCGCGACCCCGAGATCCTGATCCTCGACGAGGCCACCAGCCAGATCGACATGGAGAGCGAGCAGCTCATCCAGAAGACGCTCGCCGAGTTCACCCGCGACCGGACGACCCTGCTCATCACGCACCGCCCGAGTACGCTGACGCTCGCCGACCGGATCGTCGTTATGGACCACGGCCGCATCATCGACGTCGGCACCGCGGACGAGTTGGAAGGCCGCTGCGACATGTTCCGACGGTTATGCTGCTCGCCGCTGCTTGAGAGTGCGTGACCGCCCGTTTCGACAGCCGCGGCCCCAGCGCGTACGATAGGGGCATGCAAACCCTCCCCCTCCACACGCAGCACGAGCGCCGCTTTTCGGCGAACCGCTTCGTTTACCCCGTCCTCAGCCGGCGGTCGGGCGGGGTGTCGGTGGGCGTCAACCTGAATCCCGACAAGGTCTGCAACTTCGACTGCGTCTACTGCCAGGTCGATCGCACCAGCCGTAGCGAGACCCGTTTCGTCGAGACCGACCAACTCCTCACCGAGCTGAGCGACGTGCTGCGGATCGTCGCGTCGGGCGATCTCTACAAGACGCCCAAATTCGCGAACACGCCCGAGCCGCTCCGCCGGCTCAACGACATCGCCTTCAGCGGCGACGGCGAGCCGACCACTTACAAGAACTTCGACGAGCTGATGCAGCTCGCCGCCGACGTGAAGCGTGAGGTCGGCGCCGAGTTCGCCGCGGCCCGCGACGCCAAGATGGTGCTGATCACCAACGCGTCGATGTTCCACCGCACGCACGTCCAGAGCGGCCTGGCGATCCTCGACGCGAACAACGGCGAGGTGTGGGCCAAGCTCGACGCCGGCACCGAGGCGTACTACCACACAATCGACCGCACGAAGATCCCGTTCCAGCAGGTCCTCGACAATGTGGCGTCGGCGTCGAGAGTGCGGCCGCTAGTAATCCAGTCGCTCTTCATGCGACTAGCGGGCGACCCACCCACAACCGAGGAAATCGACGCCTATTGCGACCGCCTCAACGAGACCACGGCCACCGGCGGAGCGATCAAGCTCGTCCAGGTCTACACCGTCGCGCGGAAGCCGGCCGAGTCGATCGTCGGCGCGCTGACGGACGAAGAGGTCGATGCGATCCGCGATCGGGTGCGCCGGCGGACGGGGTTGCGCGCGGAGAGTTTCTATGGGACAAGCGGTTATTGAGAGGCGGCCTCAAGCCTTTCTCGTAACTCTTTCGCATCCTCAGCGATGCGGTTCTCAGCGTCCCATGCCGACTCGAAGCTCGGTAGCAAGAGCGACGCCAACGCTTGTTGAGAAGTCATTTTTGGACTCGGCCCTCCAGGCCCGGGCTTAGCGAACTCCTTCTCGGCAGCGGAGATAGTCTGTTCATACGCTTCGAGAACAGCGGGCTGCTCCCAAAGTCGCACGATCGGGGACATCGTTTGGAATATTTCCAAAGAGTGAGCCCGTTCCGACGCCAGCGCCTGTTGAAAGCCGCTTCGATCTTCCAAGCTCGCCAGCGCCTCATCGAGCTGCGCAGACAGGTGAGCCGGCAGCGGTCCGGTCTGAGTAGTTTGTTGCATCAGGTTGATCGCCATGTTCTGAAGCGCGCACGACAACAAGCGATTCACGATGATCGGCTCGTTCTCATAAAGCTTGCCAAGTCGGGCAAGCGCCAAGGCGGCTTCAACGGCTTTGTCCTGGTCTCCGCTCACCAGAGCAAGGCGCCCCTCCAACAACAAGAGCCTCGCCGCCGACCTCGCTGTTGACATGGTCGGCAGTCCGAAGAGGTTGGCCATCTCGTCCGCCTTCAGCAGCGAGACGTACTGGGGTCGACTCAAGATGGAATGGAGCTCGCCGATGGTTGTCGATTGCTCGTCGTACACCCGCCGCGCCTCTGCGATGCCGGTATCGTCGTAAGGCGTTTCGCCCAAGGCCTCGAGGGCGTCCGCGGCCGCGTTACCCCCTCGCTCGAGAGTGGGGCCAAGGTCACGCAACCCCGCGGCGACGTTCTCGGCGTCCGGAATCGAGTCCGCGACGAGGTCCGCATACACAACCGGCGCCCCTGAGTCGCGGAGTTGCGAAACGGTGGATTGCAACAAAGCGAACCACAAAAACGCCAGAACGAGTAAGAGAGCCAGCAGGTTCAACGGGATGAACCACCAGCGATGCCAACGGCGAACGGATGAAAACGGGGTCGCCATGAACGGCTCCGATACAGAAGAAGCGGGTTACGCCGGCTAATTCGCTCCAGACCTGTCGTTATTGGCAACATACTACCGAGATATCGTCGCTCGCCCGCGCGCCTGCCCTGCCACATCGAGCCCCACCGTCCGGTCCCAAGCCGAAAGCATCCGCGCATACATCGGCCCCGGCTTGCCTGCGCCGATCGAGGCGCCGTCGCAACGCACGACCGGCATCAAGCAGATCGACGTGCTCGACAGCCAAGCCTCGTCCGCCGCGCGGAACTCTGCTGGCGTCAGGTCGCGTTCCGTGAACGGCACGCCCTCGGCTTCGGCCAACTCACGCAGCACCGCGACGCTCACGCCCGGCAGGACCTTGTCCATCCGTGGCGAGACGATCCCTTCGCCCCCGTTGTAGATGACCACGTTCGCCGTGGACGCTTCGCCGACGTAGCCGTCTTGATCGAGCAGCAGCGCCCGCGCTCCCGGCTCGCGGCGGCGGGCTTCTTGGTCGGCGAGGTAGTAGTGCATCCGGCTGCGGCACTTCAACTCGGCGGGCCAGCAGTTCTCGGGTGTCTGCCGATGGGCGCTCGTCCACAGGCTGACCCCCGCGTCGTACTGGTGGGCCCAGTGATGGAACTCCAGCGGGAAACCATGGACGCAACGCGTCGGCTCGCCCCCAACGCCCGGCGTTGCGAAGGCGACGACCGCCCAATCGTCTTCGACGCCATCGATCGTCGCCGCGGCGCGCTGCGGCTCATGGCGGCGCAGGAACTCGGTGATCGCCGCGTCGATTTCGTCCGCGACCGCAACGTCGATGCCAACAATCTCCGCCGAACGCCGCAGCCGACGGACGTGCTCCGGTTGGCGCCACACCCGACCGCCGAAGGTGCGCAGCCGCTCGGTGATCGTGATTCCCATCGCAAAGCCGGGATCACCGACGGGGATCGACAAGGCGCGATCGTCGATCCACTGGCCGTTGAGGTAAGCCTGTCGTTCCGCCATGGGGGCCAATCGGTGAGGCGTGGTTGCTCTTGGCGCTAGCCGCCGGTAGCAGCGGATAACGCACTCAATCGTAGTCCACCCACGGACCACTGGGTACTCGGCGCCACCAGCGCAACAAGAAGGGCGCCCGCCGTTGCCGACGGGCGCCCTTGTTTGGCTTGCTCAACTCAACCGACATCAAACGACGTATGTCGGCAGCGTCACGCCATCCGCGCCGAACTCGTCTCCCGCACGATAAACGGCATCGCGGTAGAAGCCGTCACGGCTCAGCGGCTCGCGGTACAGGTTGTCGCGGTAGAAAGCCTCGCGCTCGGCGCCGTCACGCCAGTCGAACCGCTCCAGGTAGCTGTACGGCGAACGGGCGGTCGTCGTTGTGAAGCGGGGCTCGACGTAACGCGGCTCTGCCAGGCGGGGATCTGCGAGATGGGGCTCGACGTCGCGCTCGAAGCGGTAACGCGGCTGCACACGGTGAAAGGCGGGGCGGTAGGGCGCCTGCGGGCGATAGCCGCGGCGCGGGCGCCATGACTCGCCGTAGACAGCCGCCTCGTGGGCCCATTGCGCGAGCACCGAGCGGATCACCGTCAGCGACTGCGTGCCGGTGCGTTCGGCGACGACCCACTTCGCTTCGCGCCAACGCGCCTCGCTGTGGGCCAGCTCCAGCAGCTCGTGGCCGGCGTTGGTGAGCCGCACGCACGGCACGCCGCCCGCGGGACGATCGACTTCTTTAACGAGGCCCGCATCGATCAATAGCCGCACGTGGTAACGGAGCGTCTCGTCCGCTTCGCCGGTGACGCCGGGCCGCAGGGCGGTCACTGCACAGTCGGGGCCGTGGCCTTCAATATCGGCCAGCAACTGCCGGCAGAGGTCCAGATCGCGTTTCATCGGGCGCCTTCCTTTGCACTCGGAGCGGGAGAAATGGTCGCGCGGCGCTCGTTGGGTCGGCCGCGGCGAGTTGTACGGAAGGAGAATGATGCTCCAAGTCGGGGGAAACGGGCAACGCCGATTCTTTGGGGCCGTGGAGGGTGTGCGTTTTTGTCGTGCGCCGTGGGCTTCCGCCCTCGGCTGAGGTTTTTACTCATGTCGGCCTCAGCCGAGGGCGGAAGCCCACGGCGCGCCACGAGACGCCCACCACCGACCAACACCAGCAACGCTAGCGTTCGCTGTCCTCCACCACCACACGGATCTCGTCGCTATTCCCACGCAGCTCCGGCGCGTACATCGCCGAGATTTGCGCCGGCAGCGCCGCGAACTTGCCGGGCGTCTCGGCCCGCAGGCGGTAACGCACGGTCCGCTCGCCGCGGGCGAGGGTCCGGGCGTAGAACCGCACCGTCTCGTCGCGGAACTCCACGTACGCGCCCAGGGCGTTGCCGTTGTAGCCGCTCTGCGACTCGACCGGCTCGAAGCCCGCCGGCTTGGCGTCTTCGATCACGAGGTACTCGTAGTCGTTCTTGCTGGTGATCGTCAGCTCGACCTCCACCAACTCGCCCGTCTTCACGGCGCCGAGGTTCGGCACGTCGACGCGGCGGAACTCCTCGACCGTCGGCGTGAGCACGCCGCCACGGGCGTCCACGTCGGCGGCGGTCGCCTCGATCGGTACGAGCTTCTGAACCCGCCGTTTCACCCGCACCTCGAGGCCGGCGGCGCGGAGGTCGTCCTCGAGGCTGAAGTTCGTCAGCGCGGCGCCGACGTACAGCCGGCCCTCGCCCGACTTACGGACTTCGAGCGTGTGCCGCCCGGCGTCGAGTTCTTCGCCCGCCAGCACGAACCGCCCGTCGAAACGCAGCGCGTCCTTGGCGGTGAATTCACGGAGGTCGCGCTTCTTACCGTCGAGCCAGACCTCGACCGTTCCATCGACCGCCGCCTCGCCGCTCTGGCGGACGTAGTCGGCCATCGCTTCGACGACCAGCGCCGTATCGCGCGTGCTGTTCCAACGCGTGGCGTGCCGTCGGTTGGCGAGCAGGTACTTCACGAGCTTCGGCGCCAGCTCGCCCTTCGGCTCGGTGGCCGCCAGCAGCTTGAGGAAGTAGGCGTGGGCCTCGTACTCACTGCCGTACCAACGCCACCAGTAACCGTCCGGCAGGTTCAGGTACGCGGTCTGATTCTCCTCGTCCTCCTGCACAAACTGCCGCAGGTTGCGGATCACGACATCGCGCCGCTCTGCCGCTTGCGGCTTAGCGGCGTCGTCACCCCCTTCCGCGACGAGATGCAACGCGAGGCCGAGCGTCGCCAGGTTGTACGGCGCCAACTTCAACCGATCGTCGAACAGCCGCCCGAGCATCGCGTCGTTCGGCCGGCCCGCTTCGCCGAGCACCAGCTCCACCAACGCGTCGAGGTTGTCGGCCGCGAGCTTGTGGCGCCGCTGGTCGTTGATCGGCTTGCCGTCCTCGTCGACGTTCGCCAGCGCCTCGAGCTCCATCGCACGGTAGCGTTCGAGCCAGTCGAGGCCGCGGTTGAGGACGTCGTCTGAAACGCTGACGCCGCTCCGCTTCGCGATCCCCAGGCCCCGCGCGACGACCGCCGTCGTGTGTGGCGAGCTGTGCTCGCCGAGGCCGCTGAACCAGCCCCAACCGCCGTCGCTGAGCTGCATCTCGGTGAGTCGCTGCACGCCGGCGCGGACGATCTTGTCGAGCTCCGCCGGATCGAAGACCGGATCGGGCCGCTCCGTCGGGCCATCGACGGGCTCGGCCGGCTTGAGCGTCGCCAGATCGACGCCGAGGTCTTTCACCGTTTGCCTGACGATTACCGCGGGGAGGAAACGGTTGAGCGTCTGCTCGGTGCAGCCGTGCGGGTACTCGATCAGGTAAGGGAGCGTGTCGAGCATTGCGCCGACGAGCGTCGGGGCGAAACGCACCTCGAGCCGCGTCGATTCGGGCCGGCGCTCTTGTGGCACAACGAGTTGGAACGTCGCAAGGCGTTCCTTCGGGCCGATCACGCCGCTGAACGACTCGACGATCTCGGCGCCGTGAATGAGCACCGGCAGCGTCACCTGCATCGCGTCGGAGAGCGTGCCGTCCGAAGTGGCGATGACGCGGAGCGTCGCGTCGCCCGCCGCCGCGGCAGTGACGCGCCAATCGACGAGCTTCTCGGCGCCGGCGGCGATCGTGACGGTCTGCTCATTGACCGAGGGGATCGTCAGCACGCCCCCCTCTTCTTCAAGCTTCACACGCACCGTCAACTCCTCGGGCGACTCGTTCTGAACGAGGGCCGAGAGGGTCGCCTCGTCGCGCTCCACCAAGAACCGCGGCGCGCGGAGGCGGACCATCAGGTCCTTGCGCGTGACAACCTGCGCGTCCCCTTGCCCGACGCGTAGCCCGTCACCGACGGCCCAGACGCGGATCTTCCACGACGTGAGGCTCTCGGGGAGCGGCATTGGCACAATGGCGAAGCCCTCGGCGTCAGCGCTTACGGAGCCGATCCACACGGCCGTGTCGGCGAAGTTCTGACGCACCGCAACCGGCGCCGCGTCGCTGTCGGTCGTCGATGACGCCGATCGCTGCATCTTGGCGCTACCGAACTCTCCTCCGGCGGCGTCGGCGGTTTCAGCGGCCATCGCCATCGGAGCGCCAACGACGACCCCCTCCTCGTACCGTTCCTGCCACGCTAACCCGCCCCCGCCGAAGCCGCCGCGGCCAAGCATTCCTCCCCGACGCCGCGGCACAACGCCGCCGAAGACGCCCAGGTCCTGCATCGTCGGCACGTCGTTGGGCGTCACGGGGCTCTCGCTGCGCGACAGGTTGTGCGTCGTCCCCGGCCAGTGCTGGCGGGTCCAGTCCCAGAACGCCGCGCGGATGTCGCCGCCCGACGGGCCGCCGGCGATCGCCTCGACGCTGCGGTCGTACACCGCGATCGTCGCCGCGCCGGTGACGGGCTTGTCGTTTTCAACCGTGAGCTTGACGCGCAGCGTCCCCTCTTCGCCGGGCAGGTACGTCGTCGCCGACGGCGCCGCCTCGACGTGGATCACCCGCGACTCCGGCGGCACGGCGATGTTCCGCGTCACGGTGTGCAACTCGCCGCTGGAGACCGTGTGCGCCTCGACGTAGAAGTTCGGCATGTCGGCGCGCTCGATCGGGACTTCAACGACGGTGCTCTTGCCGTCGAGCACGAGCACCTGCGGCGCCGCATAAACGCCGCCCACCGGTCGCACGAACAGCGTCACTACCGAGCCGAGCCGGTCCGTGTTCACCATCAGCCGCAGCGTCTCGCCGGGCTGGTAGTCCGACTTGTCGGGCACGAGCTCCAGGTCGCCGAAGCGGAACGCGGCGCCGTCGAAGCCCGGGCCGCGGATCGTGAACACGACGCCCCCTTCGACCGCCGGCTCATCGGGACGGGTGATCGCGTCGCTGCGATAGACGAGGCGGTACTGCCCCGGCTCGGACGCCTTGAGACGCATCTCGGCCCGGCCCTCGTCGGTCGTCTCCAACCGCCACGACTGCACGAGCGTTTCGTTCGGATCGACCAGCTCCGTCGGCTCGCCGTCTTCGCCCTGCGGCTGGTCCACCGGCGGGGCGATCTTCATCAGCCGCAGCTCGCCTTCGCCGGCGATCGGCTTGCCGTCGGGCCGGCGGACCGAGACGTTCGCCTCGACCGTGTCGCCAACGTTGTAGTAACCGCCGCCCAGCCACACCGTGACGTTCACGGGCTTCCGCGCGGCGAGCACCTCGCCGGCGCCGACGATCGTGCGACGGCCCGCGTCGGTCACCTCCGCGGTGATCTGGTACTCGTGGTCGCTGTTGGGGTAACGCTCGGCGGCAAGCTTTGTCTCGATCGGCAGCCGGAAGACGCCCTCCGCGTCGAGCGTCGCCTCGCCTTCGGCGACCACTTCGGGCGGCCCCGTCACGCGCGGCAGCCACGGCGGCGCGGGGCCGAAGCAGCCCCACCGCGACCAGTCGCTCCGCCACGTCGCGTCCTGGCCGAGCCAGCCGTATCCGGGGCCGTACAGCCAGTCCCACGGCATCGGCGGCAGCCAGTGCTCGGTCCGCTTGGTGCGCACCACCTTGTACTTCACCGTGCCGCCACGCACCGGCGTGCCGGCGTAGTAGTCGGCGCAGATGACGGCCTCGAACTCGTCGCCGAGCTTCGTCGGCTCCTCGGGCGCGTCAACGATGACTTCGAACTCGGGCTTGCGGTACTCCTCGACCCGGAAGTTTCCGCTGCCGAAGCCGGCGACCTCGATGCGGTACACGCCGAGCGACGACGCGTCGGTCGTCAGGTGTTGTCCGACGACGCCGCCGAAGGCGTCGGCCGTCAGGCGTTGCGTCTCGATCTTCTCGCCACGGGCGTCGAAGAGATCGACCTGGAACTCCTTGTGGGCGAAGGGCGAGGGATCGGCCGCTTCCCCCTCCGCGGCGGCGGCGAGGTAGTCGGGCTTGCCGATCCACGCCTTGAACTGCACCGCGTCGCCCGGGCGATAGACGGGACGGTCGGTCACGAAGAACGTCCGCGCGTGCTCCGGCGGGTCGGCGTCCACGTAGCTCCGCCACACGCCGGCAAATCCCAGATACGCCATGCGGCCGTCGGCCGTGGTCGCGACGGCCAGCCATTCGTAACCCTGCTCGCCCTCCGGCGGCGCGACGTCGAACGTCGCGAGCCCGTTAGCGTCGGTCTTCTGCGTAACCTCGGTGGTCTCGATCCGCGGTTTGCGGAAGGGCTGGCCCTGCTCCTGCGGCTCCTGAACCTGGCGGTAACCGAACAGGTCGATCGAGGCCTCGGCGATCGGCTGGCCGTCGCGGGCGTCGAGCACTTGGTACAGCGCGCCGCCGGCGGTCGTCTTCCGCACGAGCGTCGTGTCGGCGACCCAGACGACGACCATCGATGGCGCGCCGCTCGAACCATCCGACGCGATCGGTGTCGCGGTGACGAGGTACGCGCCCGGCTCGGTCAGCGGCGCGTCGATCGGCGCTTCGCCGTCGCGGTGGTCGGCGGGGGTCGGGATGTCGGCAGTCCACGACGCCGCTTCTTCGCCGAGGTACTTCTTCTGGTCCTCTTGGACGAGCCGCCAACCGAGGTTCTCGACTTGCAGCGACCGCCACGGGTTGTCGATCGGCGGCTTGCCGAGCAGCGCCTTCACATCGGTGAGCAACTGCGCCACGTCGATCCGCCGCGCGAGCAACTGCACCTTGGCGGCGTTGCGATGCGTCACACGGAGCGTCGTCTTGTCGCCCGCCGCGTGAGTAACGGTCGGCTCGAAGCGAACCCACGGGTCGATAAGTTGGTCGAGCCGCTGCTGGATGCCATCGCGCAGGTCGCGATTCGATTCGGCTTTGATCGCGGCTCGCGTCGCCTCGGCCGCCTTGGGACGCTGATTGCGGTTGAGGTAGATGTCGGCGAGCGTCGTGTGCCGGTTGTGCTTGCGATAGACCTCGATGAAGCGATGCCCCTCGGGGAGCGTGAACCGCCGCACGCCGGTGGCGAGCCGCGCGATGGTCTCCTCATCGCCGAGGGTTTCGACCGCCAGAGCCGAGGTCTCTGGCAGCGGGCCGTCGCTCTCCTCCGCCGGGCGGAACCAGCCCTGCTGGGCGAGCGACTGCACGCCGAACTGGTCGTGCAAGAAGTCGGCGTAGGCCAGCTCCATTTCTGCCGCCTTGTCGGGCCGACGACGGGCCGACTCCGCCAGCAGCCAACGCATCCGCTCGCCGTCGTTCTTCGCGGCCTGCCAATCGTCGGGGACCTCGTAGAGCAGCGGCATGTCGCCATCGGCGGTGACCGGCGGGTCGCTCTGCGAGACGTTGCCGTTCCAGCGGTCGGTCGGGTCCGGCAGGTCGGCGTCGAGGTCCGTCAGCAGTTGCAACCGCCACGCGAAGCGGCCCATGCGGCTCGCCATCAACTGCGATTGCATCGCATGCAGGATGTCGTACGCCAACGCATCGTCGTCGCCGACCACCGCCAGCGCCCGCTCACCCAGCCGCAGCACCCGAACCCGGTCGGCTTCTTCAACCGACAGCATCGCCCCGCCGTCACGCTGCGGGCCGCGCCGGAACTCGCCGGCGACCTCGACGCCAAAGTGCGGGGCGTTGGCGTACGCTTCCATCGCGCCGAGCAGCATCGACGCCGACTTCTCGTAGCGGGCGACCGTCTTCTCGACGAGGTCGTCCAGCTCCACGGCCCGGTTGAGCCGCTGCAGGCAGACGGCGGCCGCCTGGAGATCGGCGCGCTGGCCCTCCCCCGAATCGAGCCGCAGCTGCGCCAACTGTAGCGCCTCGTCCCAGTGGCCCGCCTTCATCGCGTCCTCCACGGCCCGGCGCGACGCCTCCTCGGCGTAAGTACTTCCCACACAAGCGAGCAGCACGCCGCCGACTAGCAGCGCACCGAGTAGCAGTTCGCCGATCATTAACCAAAAAGGTCGCGTCATCATTCCGCCCCGTTCCTTGAGTCACAGCCCTTGGTGCGCGGGCGCCCAACCAACCCGCACCTTCGGATGCCCCCGTTCCCACGGATGCCCCCGTCTACTGATGCCATAGTGCGGCTGGGCAGCGAAAAGGGTTCAGAAAAACGGCGAAATCCTCGTAATCCGTCCGCTTCCCCCAAACCCCACGCCGGCCGCCCTCCCAAGCTAAGGGATTCGGCCCGCCCAAGCCATCGAAGGCCGGATAAACCGCCCAACGTCACGGACGGCGACCTACGCTTTTCCCACCGGTCTGACCTTCCTGAAAGGGGCGAGGGGCTGAGGAGCTAGGGGCTAAAGGGTTAAGGGACGCGCAAGCGGTCCCTCGTCATTCCCTTAGCCCCTCAGCCCCTCAGCCCCTAGCCCCTCCCCAACCATGTCCACGATCCACCGCGGCATCGCCTCCGCCCCCAGCCTGCTCACCAGCCTGCACCGCGTTATCGACGCCGCGGCGATCGCCGCTGTCTCGTACGCCGCCGCCAAGCTCACGCCCGCCGGCGGTCAGGCCGGGCTCTCGCTGGTCAACGAATGGCTCGGCGTCACCGCCGCCGCCGTGGTGGCGTTCCACGCCGTCAGCGAGCTGACCGGCGTCTACCGCAGCTGGCGCGGCGCCCGGCTCCGCGGCGAGCTCGGCTGTCTGGCGATGACCTGGGCGTACACGGTCGCTTTGATGCTCGGCATCGGCTTGGTGACCGCCTACAACGCCCGCTTCAGCTACGAGTCCAAGGTCGCCTGGATCGTCGCCACGCCGCTGGTGATGGTGACGCTGCGCTCACTGCTGCGCCTCGTGCAGCGGCGCCTGCAAGCCGAGGGCTGGAACACCAAACGCGTCGCCATCTGCGGAGCCAACGAACTCGGCGTGCAACTCGCCCGCAACCTCGCCGGCATGCCCGAGCTGGGCCTCAAGACCGTCGGCTTCTACGACGACCGTTACGTGGAACGCCGGCAACGGGCCAACCGCCGCGCCGACCAACCCGCACGGGGCGATAGCACGACCACCGACGAACGCCGCGAAGCCGAGACGTCCGACCGCCGCCAAAACGACATCGCCTCCGCCGCCCGCAAGGCGAACATCCCCACGGAACTCGGTGGCGTCGTCGGCGGCGTTACGGACCTCGTGGCCGCTTGCCGGGCGGGCGAGATCGACACCGTCTACCTGACGTTTCCGATGCGCGCCGAGAATCGTCTGCGCGACGTGCTCAACAAGCTCGCCGACACGACGGCCGACGTGTACCTCGTTCCCGACTTCTTCGTCTTCGAGTTGCTGCACGCCCGCCTCACCAACGTCGGCGGCCTGCCGGCGGTGAGCATCCACGAGAACCCGCTGTACGGCGTCGACGGCCTGCTCAAGCGTGCGTTCGACCTGGTCGCGGGGCTCGCGCTGCTGGTGCTGTTCAGCCCCGTGATGATCGCCGTGGCGCTGGCGGTGAAACTCACCAGCCGCGGGCCGGTCTTCTTCCGCCAGAAGCGCTACGGCCTCGACGGCCGTGAGATCCGCGTCTGGAAGTTCCGCAGCATGCGCGTCGAGACGTGCCAGGTCGGCGACGCCGGCACGACCGTCCAGCAAGCCACCAAGGGCGACGCCCGGATCACGCCCGTCGGCGCATTCATCCGCAAGACGAGCCTCGACGAGCTGCCGCAGCTGTTCAACGTCGTCGGCGGTTCGATGAGCCTCGTCGGCCCGCGCCCCCACGCCACCGCTCACAACGAGCAGTACCGCACCCTGATCGACGGCTACATGCTCCGCCACAAAGTGAAGCCCGGCATCACCGGCCTCGCGCAGGTGATGGGCTTCCGCGGCGAGACCGACACGCTCGACAAGATGGAAGGCCGCATCCACTACGACCACGAATACATCCGCACGTGGAGCTTCACGATGGACGTGGAGATCCTGTTCCGGACGCTGTGGGTCGTGCTGGGGCAGAAGAATGCGTATTGAGGGAGGGGCTAGGGGTTAGGGCCAGGGGATGAGGGGGACTGCCGCACATCGCTAACCTCTTTGTCAGTTAGTCTGGGTAGGCAGCGCGGAGCGGTTGGGCAAACCCGCCGCTGGCGGCTTAGCGGGCCGCCGACGCCGATACCAGTGGCGATGGTCCATCGACTCGCATCCGCCGCGCTTGCACTACTACTGCTGGCGTCGCTGGCAGTCGCCGAAGAGCCGCGCCGTTTGCCGCCGCCTAACAAAGCTAGCGTCGTTGACGACGCGGTGACGCCCACCGTCTACCAACCACTCTTTGGCGTCGCCTGCGAGCCCGGCGATGATCCGCTGACGCCGCGTTACGAAGTCGGCGCTGTCTTCGACAAGGGAGTCTTCATCCGCGGCGTTGATCCGCAGCGCGACCCGTATTCGTTGTATGTCGGCGCGCGTCTGCAATTGCGGCACACGGGGTTCACCCGCACCGCCGACGAGTGGACCGACTCGGCCGGCAATACGCGCGAGGTCCGCAACCGCAACAACTTCGACGCCGAGCGCGTGCGGATCAACTTCCAAGGGACGGCGGTCGATCCAAACCTCTCGTACTACTTCATCCTCGACGGCGACTCCGACGGGCAGTCGAACGTCGACATGCTGTTCTACGCCTTCACGTACAAGTTCGACGACGCGCTACAGCTGCGCGTCGGGCGTTGGAAGGCGGCGAGCGACCGGGAGTGGCTCGTCTCTTCGCGGTTCTTGACGCTCGCCGATCGCTCGATGGCGACCGAGTACTTCCGTTCGGGCATCACGGACGGCCTTTGGTTGCTCGGCGATCTGGGCGACGGCTGGCGTTACGAGGCCTCGCTCAGCAACGGCCTCCGCAGCAGCACCCGCCGCGGCTTCGAGTACGACGACAACCTCGGCGTCGCGGCGACAATCTATCACGACCCGCTCGGCGACTTCGGCCCCGACCTGATCGACTACGCCTGCAGCCCGGCGCCCCTGGTGCGCTACGGCGCCAGCGCGGCGTTCGACAAGACCGACGACCGCAGCGACGCGGGCTTCCCGCTTGGCGACAATAACTTCGTGACGATCTCCGACGGGACGCAATTGTCCGAGGTCGGCGCCCTCGGACCCGGAGCCCGGGTCGTCAGCGACCGCATCATGAAAGCGAGCCTCGATTTCGGCATGAAGTACCGCGGCTGGTTTATGTCCAGCGAGTGGTTCTTCCGCTCGATCCAAGACATCTCCGCCACCGCGCCGATCTTCGTCTCGCAGATCGACGACCACGGCTACCGCCTCGACACCGGGGTCTTCATCGTGCCAAAGCGGCTCGATGTCATCGGCCGCGTATCGCACGTTTCCGGCCCCTTCGGCGACTCCTACGAGTACGCCGCCGGAAGCAATTACTACTGGGGCTCGGGCACGACTGACGGCAAGCTCAATGACCGCATCAGCAAACTGACCTTCGACGTGACCTATGTCGACGGCTCGCCCGTCACCAGCCCGCTGAACGACATGGTCGCCGGCGACCGCGGCGTGCTCTTCCGCACCCAGGTCCAAATCGGCTTCTAACGTAGGGTCCACTGTGCGGACCGCCCGAAGGATTCCGCGCAACGAAAGGGTAATATCGACGAGTGACAGCGAGCCGCGTCAGCGCCCGAAGTTGAGCCGCGGTCGAGTCGCTGGGTCATTCGACTCCGCGGTCCGCACAGCGGACCCTACGAAGCGCTCAATCCACCACGATGAATCCCGCCCACCACACCGGGTGCTGCGGCGATATGTCCTTTGGGCTGTCGGGCGCGAGGCGTGGTTCATGCACCACGTCGATCGCTCGACTCTCGCACAACCGTCGGGCGCGGCCCCACGCTTCGGTGGCTGGCAGACGCGATAGGCCGCTGAGCCACTCGGCGACATAGTCGCGCGAACGGGCGCCGCCACTCGACCAGCGTTCTAGAAGGATTGGCTCGGCGCCCCCCGCAAGCAGCGACGCGACGACGTGCAACTCCGGCGCGCCGACGTCGATCGCCGACTTTGCGCGGCGGACCTTGGCGCCCCCCGCTTCGCCGCCGCCCATCGATCGCAGCACGACGGCGATCGGGTCGCTGAGCGGCAAGCCGCTCCAGGCGCCAACCTCACGCTGGCCGCGGTCGGCGGTCGTCAGCGGCAGGCCCAACGGGTCCATTGCGGCCGGCTGATTGCCGAGGTCGATCGCCATCTGACCGGCGACCGACTTCAGGTGGATCGCTGTCGGATCGAGACCCTGCGGCGGCGGCGTCGCCTTCGCAACCTCGGCGATCACGTCGATGCCGTCTACCGCGGCGGCCGATTTCGGGTCCGCTGCAATCACCCACGTGGGCCGAGTGTCTTGTTGATTCGCGTCTTCTTCGGGCCTTGGCCGCGTCGCCCACCCCGGGGTTGGTGCGTAGCTGATCGCCACGTCGGCGAGCGTCTTCCCCTCCGTCGCGCCGGGCAGCGTCAGCACGCCCAGCGGCGCCCTCCATAACGGGCCATCTGGCACGACCCACAAGCGCCGGAGCGTCGCCGCGTCGAGCCGCGAGTCGGCGAACAACCGCGTCGATAACGCGTCGGCCGCTTCGCGCCACTTGTCGTTCGTCAAGTCGTCCGCGGTCCACGTCGCCTTCGCGCTCGAGCCGACGACCTCGCGCAACAAGCGTTCGACGTCCTTGGCGAGTTCGTCGGTGGGACCGACGCGCCACAGATGCTCGCCCGCCGAGGTGAGCACGACGCCGTACGTCTCGCCGGCCGACTCATGAAACACAACGACGGCGTCCCCCTCGACGAGCTCCTGCTTGGCCGCTTCCGTATCGATCGGCGGCGGGAAGACCAGCGGTGTCGGCGTCCGCGACAACGCGACGCGCAGCGCCAAGCTCTCTCGCGCGGCCACGGACTCTCGGAGGTCCTCCGCCGCACGTCGCGCAGCGGGCGACGTCGATTCGGGCGAGTCGGCGATCGCCGCGCGCAGGGCGCTTGTAGCCGCGGCGCCTGCGCTGCGATGGTTGCGGTACTCGGGCGCGGCCGCCTCGACCTGCGCCCGCAACGCCAGGGCGGCCGGCGGTAACGCCTCGTCGGACGCCTCCAGCAACCACTGCGCCGCCACGAGTCGCCCCGCCATCGGCTGGCCGACGAACACCTCTCGACGCCGTTGTTGATCGATGATCCGGAGGCACAACAGCGGGTCCCGGTTGTCGAGCGCCGCCGCGAACCAGCGGTCGAACGCGTCCCGCAGAGGTAGTGAACCGGCGGCGACCGCGTCGAGCGGTTGGGTCTGCCACCCGAATACGGACGGGTCGCCAAGCACGCCGGCGTACGCCTGCCGCGCGAGCCGCTTCGAGAGTCGGCCGTCGTCGTACCAAGCGCCCGCGACCTGCGTCTGCAAGAGCCGCAGCGAGACCTTCTGTTGATTGGCGATCGCGCGTCGTGACTGCGCTAGGGCCGCATCGTACGGCCCGCTGGTGGCGACGAGGGCGGCGAGCCGTTCCGCCTCGCGCCCCATCCAACCGCCCGACACTTCGCGCGCCCGGCGGAACAGCGCGCCGAGCGCCGCTTTGGCGCCGCTGGAGTCGCCGGCGAGGATCGAGTTCTCGATCAGCGCGAGCCGGGCGTCGATCGACACCCGCCACAGGCCCGCTTGCTCGGTCCAGGCGACGACCTGCGCGAGCGGCGGCTTCGGCGCCGTCGGGTCGGCAAGCGACAGTTCGTGCAGCGCTCGGGTCGCTTCGGCAAGGACGTCGAAGTCCTCGTAGGCGACCGCCGCCGAGATGGCCTGCTGCAGCAGCTTGCCGGCAGCCGGCCCGTCGCCCGAGGCGGCGGTGAGCTTCCCCTGGGTGAGCAGCGAGAGTCCCGTCAGCCGGTGCTGCATCCGCCCGCCGAGGAGCGTCGCGTCCCGCAGGTGGGGCAGCGCCTTGACCGTCTCCCCCGCCGAGGCCTCGGCGAGTCCCCACCACAACTCGGTCCATGCCCGGGTCCAGTGTCCCGAGGGCCCCAGTCCGCCGCCCGCGAGCCGCGACGCGACGGCTTGCGTGCGGGCGTCGTACGCGCCGAGCGGGCCGAGCATGTCGCCGCGGCGGTAGAGCGACCAGGCGATCGCCCGCGACAGCTCTTCGCAATCGAGCTTCCAGAACTGGGCGGGTTGGACGACGCCGCCTTGTTGCTGAGCGAGTGTGTTATCGACTTGCCCCTGCTGATAGAGAAAGCTCCGCGGCATGTCGGCATAGACCGCGGAGCCCGTCACGGCCCAAGCCGGCATGCGCCTAGCCAGCGAGACGTCTTCGCGCGGCGACTGCTGCCATTGGATGCGGCGCATCCACGTGGCTTGGCTGAGGAAAAGGTCGATCGCCGCGTCGAACTGCGTCAGCGCGTCGCCGAGCCGGCCCTGTTGGTAGAGCGCCTCGCCGAGGCCGGCGTGGAAGCAGATCGAGTCGAGCCACCGTGAGTCGATCGTCTTCACCGCGGTGCGCAGCTCGGTCTGCATGACGCGCCCGGCGCGGTTGTAGTCCCCCGAGTGCAGCTCATCGAGCGCCCGGAAGTAGGTCTGCCCCGGGTAAGTGCTGAACTGCGCCCAGACCGGCGGCGCCAGCAGCGCCGCCACGACCAGCGTGACGGCCTTCAAGAAAGCGAGGCGGTTGGCTCGTATCATCCGAGAACGCTAGCAAGGGGAGCGGCGGCGAATAACGGCCGATTCGCCTTCTTTCACCCTACCCCGCCGGCGTTATTCCGTCGCGTCGGCGGCCGCCGCACTTTCTGTCAAAGTTTGCGGGCTTTGCCGCCGATAACGGTTGTGACGGCTCGCGCTGCGGCGTGGGCGCACCGAACCCGTACCAACCGCCGCGGCCGGCTACCCGGACCGCCGCCTCGGAGAGATCGCCATGGATCACGGCACACGAAAGACTGGCCTGCGGGCTTCGGGCCTTGTGGCCGCCCTCGTCGTGGCCGCCTGCCCGGCCCTGACGGGTTGCTCGATGGACATCGCCGGCCAGACGCTGCCGAGCCCGTACTACCTGACGGACGACGTGCAGTACTACGCGGAGGGCCCCGAGTTCAAGCTCGCCAACGAGGCGGCTGCGATGAAGGCTCAGAAAGAGGCCCGCATCAGCCAGCAGCAGAAGTAAGCCTGCCGCGCCTGGTTCGCCAAGACAAACGACGCCTAGACAAACGACACAGCCGCGACGGGGAAACTTCCCCGCCGCGGCTGCTTGCATTGCGGTCGGATGTTAAGAGGCGTTCTACGCGCGACGTCGCCGCGCCAGCACAAAGCCAACCGCCGTCATCGCCAACAGGGCGCTCGTCGGCTCGGGGATCGCGGTGGTGATCATCATGGCGCCCAAGTAGTAGAACCGGCTGCCGTTGTCGTTGTTGGGGCCGGCCGAAACATCGATCGACACAGCGCCCGAGCCCGTTGGTTGGATCCCCGCGACCGTGACGACCGTGTCCACGTTGGCGGAGGCATTGAGGTAGCCGACGCCCGAGTTGGCGCCGCTGATGTCATAGGCGGTCTCGCGATTGTCAGAGACCCCGGTCCGCGACGCGAAGAACGTGAAGTCGTAAGTCAGCGCTGGGTTCAAGCCGGTAAGCGATACCGTGCCTAGCGAAGCGTCCGGATTGCCACTGAACGGGCCGGTGTGTCCGAACGCGTTGTCGCGCGTCGCCGTCACGGGGAATAGGGCCGCGGCGTCGCCGGCCGGGGCGGTTTGCCCCGTCGAGTTCGAGCCGGGGAAGAACCCGCTGATCGAGATCCCGACGCCGGTGTTCGCGCCGCCCTCGTCGACCATGTCCGCGATGCTCAGGGTCGCCGGCGAGTTGACGACAATGTTGTTGAAGTTGCCGGCTGTCAGTTGAGAGCTCTCGCCGAAATCAACGAACACATTCGCGCCGGCAGCAAGCTGCGTTAGGGAGACGCCCAAGATGAGGGCCGTCGAGCCAATCCACTTCATGAGACAAACCTTCGTGTTGAAGAGCCACGATGCAATCGAGTCGGCTTCTCCGAGGAGGAGCCGCCCGCCGAGAAGAGACCGAAGAAAAGAGCAGCACGCCGCCCCCCTTCACCAACGGCGACAGGCGGCGAGTGCAAGTGCTTTACAACGCAAGGTTAGTCGTCCGACACCCCGATTGCAACAAGCAACCGCCGGATACCTCGTGAGCCCAGAGCCGCGAACGGCCGGGGTGGCTCCGCGGCGTCGAGGCCCGCGCGCGACGCTTGGAAACAGCCGTAGCCGCGACGGGGGAAGGCTCCCCGCCGCGGCTAGAAGCCGTAAAGAGTTCGCAACGAACCGCTACCCGCGACGACGCCGGGCCAGCGACAGTCCGACAACCGCCAGCGCCATCGCGGCGCTCGTGGGCTCGGGGATCACCGGCGCCAAGACCGCATCCGCCGCCGCGGCGATGGCGGCGGCGTCCGTGGTGCTGATATTGAGCGACGTGAGGATGCTCCCAAGCGGGATATCGCTAGTGGTCGTGTCGCCATAGATCGTCCCGTAGAGGACGAGCGTCGCCAGCAGCGACCCCCGGTTCTGCGCGTGGTAGATGTCGCCCGCGTAGAGACTCAGTGGGAAGCCCATCTCCTCGAACGCGTCGCCCACCGGCGCCACCAAAGCCGTCCCGGCGCCGGCGCTGGCGTTGATGTTCGCCTGCGCGGCAAGGTAACCGTCACGCAGCTCTTGCTGCATCTGCGCGGGGCCGCCCGGGAACGAAGGCGCGCCACCCGTGTAGAACGAGTGGCCAGGGCCGCGAGCCCAGGTCTCGTACAGCACGGGCGTCACATCGGGACTGCGAGCCGCAACCGCGTTATACATGCCCAGCGTGCTCGAAAGATGTTGCGACAGGTTGCCGATGTGAGTCGGCATTGTCGAGAAATCCTGCAACACAACGTAGTCCCAATCATCGCTGGCGCTGATGCCGCCGTTGATCCCGGCGGTGTTATTGGTCAGATGCCACTGGAGCGACTGGCCATTGCTCGAGCGATTGACGTTGTTCGGCGCCGGTTGACCGGCGGCGACTGCGACCGCATTGAAGATGGCCGGCACCGAGGCCGTCCCGCCGCAGCAGGTGGCGTTAGTGAAGCTATTGCCGTACCAAATGATATTGATGGGTTCGGCCGCTTGGCTCGACGCCGCCGCCACGAGGGCGGCGAGCGCGAGCGTCGGCGACAAAGCCCGTCGAAGGCATTGAAACACGTGAAGGATCTCCTTATTCAGTCGTCAATATAAAGACCGACGCGAGCGGTGGCTCAACGACGACGGAAAAGGAAACCTGCGCTGGCAAGGCCGGCGATAGCGAGCGACGCCGGCTCGGGGATCGCGGGGGCCGAAACTAGACGGACAGCGCCGAGGTAATAGAACTGCTCAGGGCTGTTGTTATTGGGGCCAGGCTTGGCGATCAACGTGATCGTGCCCGCAAGCGACGGGATGACGCCAGCAGCCGTCACCACATTGCTCGTATTATTGGCGGGCTCTAGCAACAAAGAAGTAGACGCCAAACCGCTGATGTCGTATTGCGTCTCGCGCAGGTTGGGCGTCGAGTTGCGGCCGGCAAAAATTGTGATGTCGTAGGCCGTTGCGCCCGACCCATCCAGTCCGCCAAACACTACCGTCCCCTGAGGGGTCAGCGGATTCGCCCCGAACGCTCCGGCATGGCCAAAGGCGTTGTCGCGAGTCGCGGTCGCTGCGAATATGGCCGCGTCACCTGTAGGCGTCTGGGGCCCACCCGTATTCGAGCCGGTAAAAAATCCCGAGGCGCTCGCGGTGATTCCTGTCAGCGAGCCATCCGAATCGACCGAGTCCGCAATGCTTAACTGCCCGGGCGGATTAACGACGACGTTGTTGTAATTGACCGGCGTCTGCTGATTACTGTCGCCAAAGTCATAGAAGACGGTCGCGGCGGAAGCCGACTGAACCGCAGCGAGGCCCAAAACGAGGGCCAACGAGAAGAATCGCTTCATGAGACACACCTTTTCTTGCTGAAGACACTAGATGCGGAGGGGCAGCTAACCGCAGGGGGAGAGCCGCCCGCCAGGAAAAGTCACGAGGACAAGGTGAGAGCGTCAGCGGTCGGCGAGCCCGCAGGCCAACCGCAGCTAACTGAAAACGCTTTCACCCCGCAGCCTAGTCGCCCCCCATCCCCTGTCAATAGTCGGTGCGCAAAGCAACGAAATCGCTTTCAGGCGCCCTCGGAGACTATCGTCTGGTCGGTCTCCGACCAGCCTCCGCCGGAGACCTCCATCAGCCCGCCCAACGCAGCCGATTGGTCCACCACTTGGCGGCCCGCAAAGCCCTGGGACGCCACGCCGAGGCGGCGATATGGGTCAGTCGGCTGCTCTTTTCCACCGTTGTTCGCAGGCGGGCCTTATAGCCCTCGGCGCCCACGCCGAGGTCTAGCCGCCGGTCGCCACGACTCAGGCTGTCTTCAATCACCATCCCCAACAGCACCGCGCCGGCCCCGTCAGCTAGGTTCGGGTCGTAGCCCGTCCGCAGGCCAAGAACCTCGCCATTGCAACGGTAGGCGTAGTAGTACGCCGCTGGCTTGCCGTCGAGGTAGAGCACGCTCATGTCGAGCATCCCCAGCCGTGCCGCTTGCTCGTGGGCGTCGGCGAGTTGTTCGGACACCGTCCCGTGACACAGCGTGTTGCCCGTGCGAGAGACGGCCTGCCAGCTCTTCTCCGCGACCGCGATGCAGTCGTGATACAGGTCCCAACGCGGATCGCCGTCGCCATGGCGGAGCGGCTCGGGCCGGTGACGGACAAACTCGACGTGATGGTTGCGCGACAGCCGACGCCGTTGACGCCGCAGCTCGTGACGCGTCTTCGCTGTCCGCGAAGCGAGGTACGCCTCCCAGTCGGCAAAGCGATCAAGTTCGATCACCGACGTGGTCTGGTCGTCTTCGACGATCGCCGGCAAGCCGGCCAGCTGCATGGCGTGTTCCGTACGGCCCCGATCGGTGGAGTTGTGCGCTGTCCAACGCGGAGCGAACACGTCCCACGTCCGTGGTGATTGCGCCAAGTGCTTCATCGCGATGGCGAGCGTCGCCGTTTGGTTGAGCCCGATCGGCCCGAACCAAGGCCCCCAGTTGTCGAGCGGATAGGTTAGCACCCGCACGGAGCCGAGTTTGGTCGTCTCGGTCAACTCGACCAGCGGCAAGATGCCGATCGGTCGGCCTTCGACAAGGACGATCAACACTCGAAGCCGCTTCCCTTCGCCGCAATGCTTCCAGTAATTCTCGAGCCACTCGAGCGTTTGGAAGTACGACGCCCGCGGCGTCTCGGCGTGCAGAGCGGTCCACGCCAGATGGTAACTCTGGAGCGACGCGATGCTGTTGACCTCAACGACGTCAGCCATGGGACAAGCCCCCGAGAAGAAGAGTGACGGGTCCCCACACCCGTCGTACGAGGAGTGGGTTGCAAGCCCGGCGCCAATGGCCGCCCGCGGCGTCCACGGCGCGAGAGACAAGCCCCAAACGGCCGCCGACTCCGGACAACCCTCACAAAGGCGCCGGTTCCGTGTGGCCTCAACGCAACCTGTCGTCGGCAGGCAACAGTGGCTTCCCGATCGACGAAGCGACTTTGCCACCTACAATCGGGGGCATGATGCAACCGGGCCTCATCGAGCGACTCCACGCGACTCCCTGGCGGGGCGTGCTCACCATTACCGGCGGCGGGAGCGGCGCGATCCCGAAACTCCTAACCGTCCCCGGCGCCTCGGCCACGGTTCTCGAAGCGACCGTCCCCTACTGTAAAGCATCGCTTGCCGACTGGCTCGGGGCCGCCCCCGCCCGTGCGTGCGACGAACAGACGGCTCGCCAAATGGCGATGCGGGCATTCGAGCGGGCGCGCCTGTTGGCGACCGACGCCAACCCGCGTGAACTCTTCGGCCTCGGCTGCACGGCGAGCCTCGCCTCGACGCGCCCCAAGCGCGGCGAGCACCGCGCGCATGTCGCCGTGCAAACGGCGACGGAGACCCGCGTCCTGACGCTTCACTTCGAGAAGGGCCGGCGGACCCGCATCGAGGAGGAAGAGGCGACCGCCCACGCAGCGGTCGCGTTGCTTGCTCAGACGGCCGGCGTTCATACGCTCGACCTGACGAAGACGCCCGGCGGCATCGAGGCGACCATCGAGAATGTCCTGGCGCCAGCCGAGTGGACCGGGCTGCTGCTCAACGAATGGGCGGCCGTCACGCTGCACGGCTCGCCAGCCGTTGGCGCCGCGGGCCTCTGTCTGTTCCCCGGTTCGTTCAACCCACCGCACGCCGGGCACGCCGAGATCGCCCGCATCGCCGCCGAACGCACCGGCAGGCCGGTGGTCCTAGAACTGTCGATCGCCAACGTCGATAAACCGCCGCTCGATTTCGTCGAGATCAGCCGGCGGTTGGCGGCGATTGGAGAGCGGCCCGCTTGGCTCACCAACACGCCCACGTTCATCGAAAAGGCCGGCCTTGCCCCCGGCGCCGTATTCGCCGTCGGCGCCGACACGATCCACCGCATCGGCCAGGATCGCTACTACTCCAACAACACGGCTCGCGACGCCGCCTTCGAGCGACTTGCCGCGCAGGGCTGCCGCTTCCTGGTCTTCGGCAGGAGAAAGGACGACCGGTTTGAGGGGCTCGAAGACCTCTCAATGCCGCCGAAATTGCGACAGCTTTGCGACGGCGTCACCGAAAGCGAGTTTCGCAGCGATATCAGCTCTACCGACTTGCGAGACGGGCTGTAGGCCCAAGCCCGCACGGGCCCGGCCTGGCCCGCTTCGATGGCCTCCGCCGCGAGGAGTTATGTCGCCCCCCACCTTGGGATTGCCCCAGACGGCGGTGTCATTCTAGCTGTCACTGCCGGCAACGCCGCCAACCCCTGGTTCGAGGCGATCGGCGGGATCGCTTGGGCTACGATCGGCGGAGTCTTCTCTGTCACCGCCGTCGTACGCCGCCATGCTGCTGTTCAAACGCAAATTCCTTCCGGCTATCCGCTGCGGTGAGAAAACCCAGACCATCCGACTGTGGAAGCACCGGATGATGCGGCAGGGGCAGCGAAGTTACATCCCTGGCGTCGGCGCCATCCGGATCACCGTGGTTGAGCCGGTCGAGATCGACTCGCTGACAGACGAGGACGCCGTCCCCGATGGCTTTGCTACCGCCGACGCCCTGCGTGTCGAGCTGCGGGCCATCTACGGCGAGCAAATCACCGCGGGCTACCGGGCGTTTCGGATAGGGTTTGTGCGGGAATCGGAATGATCCGTTGCGACATGCGATCAACGGATCGCTTTCATCAACGCGGATCCCGACCGGAACGACAACACTAGCAACGCTAGCGAAGCGCGGGCGTTCACCACATGCTGGCGTCGACTCTGACGTTCCGTGTTGCCCGCCGTAGGGAATTGAGCTACTACGACCGATCATTGGCTCTAGTGTCGGAGTCAATTGACCCCCTTTGCTGTGCCGATGGCTGGTCCCTTCAAACAAGCGTTCCGCGACGCCCAGTGGTGCCTACGCCACGGCGGGTTGCACGGCTTTAGCGCGGCCGTCGCCGGACGGGTCGCCGATACGCCGGTGACGTTCAATGTGCATGCGCCGCTGCTCGAACACCCCGTGACGCTGCGGGTCCCTTCGACGGATGTCTCGACCTACAAGCAGGTCGTCACGCGCCAAGAGTACGCCGTCGAGCTCGCGAAGCGGCCCGTCACCATCGTTGACGCCGGCGCCAATATCGGCCTCGCCTCCGCTTACTTTGCCAGCCGTTACCCCGACGCGCGGATTCTTGCGATCGAGCCCGAGGCGCAGAACTACGACCTCCTGCTGAAGAACACGGCGCCCTACCCGAACATCCAGGCCGTCCGCGCCGCGCTATGGAGCGAGTCCGGCGTGATCGGCGTGGTGGACTCCGGAACCGGCGCTTGGGGCTTCCGTACGGAAGCCTTGACCGACGCGATGGCCGCCAACTCCGTCCGCGCGGCGACGCTCGACGAACTGCTCGACGAGCATGATTTCGATCACGTCGATCTCCTGAAAGTGGACATCGAAGGAGCCGAGGTCGAGGTGTTCGCCGACACGTCGGCGTGGATCGATCGGGTGAACGTGGTCGTCGCCGAACTGCACGAGCGTTACCGCACCGGCTGTCTGCGGAACTTCTACAACGGCACGCCCGGCTTCCCCGTTGAATGGACGCACGGCGAGAGCACGATCGTCGCCCGTCGCGACTGGGCCGCGGCCGGTAAGTCGAAGGCGTCGCAACGTCACGCCGCCTGATCGACCCCGCCCCTCGCTGGAAACCCTCGCCGAATGAAGATCGCCCTCGTCAGCACACAACGCACCTGGGGCGGCGGCGAAAACGTGCTGGCTCAACTCGCGCTCGGCTGCCGACGCGCGGGGCACACCATTGGCGTCGCGGCGCCCGCTGCTAGCGCGACGGCCGATTGGGCCAGCAAGCAACTGGGGATCGAGCGGCTCGAACTCCCCGGCCGCGGCCGAGGCCCGGCGGCGATGTGGCGGCTGCGGAACTGGATCACCCGCACGGCGCCCGGTGTTGTCGTCCTCAACGACCCCCACGCCATCACCTACGGCGGCGTCGCGCTCGCGGGGCTTGGCGTCCCCCGCGTCGGCGTCAAGCACACCTGCTTCCCCGTCCGCTCGGCATGGAAACACAACCACCTGCTGGAACGCGTCGTCTGCGTCGCCGAGGCCGCCCGGCGTGAATGCCTCGCGGCTGGCGTTCAAGCAGCCAAGCTCGAAGTGATCCATGCGGGACTCGACCGACTAGCGCCTACCAACGCAGAGTTCGCAGCCGCGAAGTCGCTCCTGGCAACCAAAGGCGGGGGCGCGAAGCATGTCCTTGCGATCGGCAGCTTGCTGCCGGTGAAGGGCTTTGACTCGCTCATCGAATCCGCTGCTCGTTCGAGCGGCTGGAACCTCTGGATCGCCGGCGAAGGCCCGCAGCGCGATGCGCTCGAAGCTCAGATCGCGAGGCTTGGCGTCGCCGACCGTGTCACGCTGCTCGGCTTCCGTAGCGACATCGGCGCGCTGCTCGCAGCGGCCGACGTCTTTGCGTCGGCGTCGCACCGCGAGGGCCTGTCGCTAGTGCTCGTCGAGGCGATGATGTCCGGCACGCCCGTCGTCGCGACTCCCGTCGGCGGCAACGGCGAAGCGCTGCAGATCAACGAGCCCGGCGCTTCTCCCGTCGCCCGCGCGGTTCTGCCGGACGATCCGGCAGCGATGGCCGCCGCGATCGAAGCCGCTCTCCAGCCCACCGACGAGAACTCGCGTCGCATCGCCACGGCGAGGGCATGGGCCGATGAGCACTTCACGATCGAGCGGATGACCCGCGACTACCTCGCGCTGTTCGAACGACTCGCGGCTGTCGGTCGTCACTCTCACGCGGCATAGCAGGCGGGGTTGATCCGGCACACCGGTTGGAATAACGCTCGCCACCGACTTCATCGGTCAACCGAACGACCCACCCTACTTCCTTGCTTCGAGTCCCTGCTCGATCACTCTTCGATTTCTTGAATGCGGATGTTTCGCCAGCGGATCTGCTTGCCGACTTGCTCGGGGCTGCCGACCGAGTGGACCTGTAGTGCGATGAAGCCCTCCGGCGTCACATCGTCGTGCAGGTGGGCGACGGGGACGCCGTTGACGGTGGTCTCGATGTGGTCGCCGACACACTCGATGCGGTAGTGGTTCCACTCGCCGACCTTGAACGCCGAACGCGCCTCGGCGCGGTTGTCGGCCTTCAGGTCGTACAACCAGCCGCGACGGGCTTCGTCATAGACGCCTCCCGACCAGGCCCGGTCCGAGGGGTCGATCTCGCACTGGTAGCCATGCACGCGGCCGGCGGGGATCTTGTAAGTCTGCTCTTTGCTTTCCCCATCAGGGCCATCGACTTCGAGCTTGACGGTCTGCGGCTCGTCGAAGCACTGGCTGCGGAACTGCACGCCCGAATTGAGCGACGAATCCACCAGCACCTCGAACTCCAAGACGAAGTCGCCGTAATCGCGATCGGTGCAAAGAAACGAGTTGGGCGTGCTCGCGACGCTCGTGCCGACGATCTGCGGCCCGCCGTCGGCGTCGGCGTCGACCTCGTAGGTCGCTTCGCCGCCACGCTGCACCCAGCCGTCGAGGTTCTCGCCATTAAACAGCGGCGTAAAACCCTCCTCCGCAACGGCGCTAGACACAGCGACCAGGGCAAAAACGAGCAGCGCGGCAAGACGAAGCGTGGACATGGCGGCGGGCAAATTCGGTGGCGAAATGTCAGACGTCGAGAGTCCAACATTATAACCAATCGAGTGGCCAATTCCTCGCACAAACCGGAGGCTGCTTTCCCTCAGCCCCTCGCCCCTAATCCCTCGTCCCTCGCTTACAACTTCCAGATCAGCATCGCCGAGTAGTTCAGGTTGTGCGGCGAAACGCCCTGCGGGTCCGAGTCGTAGCGATCGGTCGCCGAGAGCTTGAGGCTCATGTTCGACGGCTGATGGAGTTGGATCTGCATGCCGACGTCCGCCAGCACGCGGTAGTCGTTGAAGTCTTCCCACTCGGGGAACCAGTCGGCCTTGGCGAATAGCTTTTTGTCGGCGTCGATCTGTAGCTCGTAGTTCACGCCGAACTGCGCTTCGGGGACCCACTCGCTGTCGGGCCCGCCGAACTCGCGCGAGGCGCCCGTACCGATGCTCGTCGTGAGTTTCGTCCAGTCCTCTTGGAACCACTGGTAACCAAAACCGGCGTTGGCGTTGACGTTGAGGTCGAACGCCTGGAACTCGTCGTAGAAGGTCTGGGTCATCACGTAGACCGTCCACGGCGACTCACCGAACAACCAGTCGTAGCGCGCGTCCAGCAGCGCGTTGCTCTGCACCTCGACGCCGTTGGACTGGGTGCGGTTGTGGTACAGCGACGCGTCGAGCTTGTAGTCCTTCGCGCTGCGTTTGATGAAGCCGCCGACGCGGAAGCTCACCGACTCGCTGGTGCCGCTCGTGCCGTTGAGGCCAAACTCGATCCCCGAGTCCCACGGCGCCGGGCCGAACCAGTACGCCGGCTCGTACCAGGGCACAACGGGCTCGTGCCCCGGCAACAACGCGCCGAAGTTCTCTTCGATCACCGGCGTCACCTCGCCCGACTCGACGGGCTCGCCCGCGACTTCTTCTTCTGCCGGAGGCGCCGGGTTCGGCGGGACGAGGTCCGCGTAGGTCGGGATCAGTTGCGGCGCCGGCAGCGTCTCGCCTGCGCCCTGCGCAGCGGCCGACGACGCCCGGAGGGCGAGCGCCAGCGCAAGGATGATCAGGAGCCGTAGCCTTTGCATGCGTCGATACCGGTAGCCGGTCAATTCGACGCAACGTTTAGCGGCATCCCCCGAGCGGAGGCAAGGCGGATCGCCGCCGTGCTAGCGGCGCCGGCGCCTTAGAACAGACTCGTCACCAGCCGGGAGATGTCCATCGAAGTGACGAACAGCATCAGGCTGAGCAACAAGAGCAGGCCGACCGTCTGCAGGGCGATCGCCACCTTCTCGTTGACGGGCCGCCCGGTGATCCCCTCGTAGAGCAAGAACACCATGTGCCCGCCGTCGAGCACGGGGATTGGCAGGAAGTTGAGCACCGCCAGGTTCGCGCTGAGCATCACCAGCGACATGAGCAGGGCGCCAACACCCTCGAACGCCGCCTCTCCCGCCACCTGCGCGATCGTCAGCGGCCCGCCGAGCGCCTTCACCGAGACCTGCCCGCCGATCTTCTGCAAGAACCGCACGACGCTCATCAGCGCGCTACCCGTCTCACGGAAGGCGAGCTCGGCCTGCTCTTGGAAGTTCTTGGCGACGTGCATCACTCGGAGTGGCGACAGCACGAGGCCGCGGTTGTTGACCATGTACGAATCGGAAACCGAAACGGGCTTGAGTTTCACGCTTCGCGACGGCTGCTGCTCAGCGGATGAATCGCTCGCGATCGACAGCTCGACCGTGAAGTCATCGCCCGGGTTCTGCAGGGCCAGGATGAATACGGGCCAGTTCTGTTGTCCTTCGCCGAACTCCATGGAGTCGGTCTGCGAAACGCCCTTCGCATCGGTCCAAGAGAGGGTCGCCTTCGAGACCCGGTCGCCCGGGCGCAGGTCCGACGCCGCCGCGGGGCTGCCGCCGATGAGCGACGCCACCTCGGCGCGCAGTTCGCAAGCGGCGCCGATGGCGTCGAACGTCTGGGGGCTGTTCTCGGTGATCGCCATCGACTGCCAAGTGACAACGCGCGGCGCCATCGAGAGCTCGACGGCCTCGCCGTTGCGATCGACCGTCAACACGACATCCTCGCGTCGCGCGGCGATGGCGCCGAGCTTCGCGTCGAGCGTCACCGGGTCGAGGGCGGGTTCGCCTTCGGGCGCGGCGCCGATCGCCTCGCCATCGACGGCGGTGATCACATCGCCGACCTTAATGCCGGCCTCATCGGCGGGAGAGCCCTGCTCAACCACGACCACAGGACCGAGCGTCGGCACGATGCCCAACCGCTCCATCGGGTCGGGCGGCAGCGTGACGTCGACGCGCTCGCCCCCTTCGACGACGCCGAAGGGATCGCCCGCCGGCGCTTTGCCGTCGCGGATCACGGTGAGTGTGAGCGGTTGATCGCGTTTGGCGGCGAACGTCGCAAACAGGCCGGCATAGGTGTCCACCTCTTCGCCATCAACGGCAACGATCTGGTCACCCGCTTCGAAGCCCTCGTCGCCTAGCGAAGCCGCCGGTGAGTGCGGCGCGACGGGCTCGGTCGCTGAGAGCCGCAAGCGATTCGCCATCAGCACGCCGACCTGCGGCGCCATGCCCGTCAGCTTGGGTCGCAGGGTGATCTGCTCGGTTGATCCGTCCGTGCGGAGCACCTCGGTGTCGAGCCCTTTTTCGAGGTCCCCGAGGACGACCGACCCAACGAGTTGCTTGTGAGTGGGGTTCTGGATGTCGCCGATCCTCGTTAGGCGGTCGCCCGTCCGCAGGCCAACCTGCCACGCCGGGCTGCCGGCGATCGTCGCGCCGACCGTCGCCGGCGTTTCCGGCACGCCGACGCCAAACGCGATGAACGCCATCACCACAGCAAAGATCACGTTCATGATCACGCCCGCCGAGATGATCGCCATGCGTTGCGGCACGCTCTTGGCCATGTAGCTGCGTTTGTGGACCCAGACCTTCTTGCCATCGGGGCCCATCACCTCTTTGGCGTCGGGCGAACCCTCCATCGCCTTCGACGCCTCGATCTCTTCGGCAATGGCGCCGGCGTTGTCCTCCTGGCCGAACATCTTCACGTAACCGCCCAGCGGCAGGATGCCGATGCCGTACTCGGTCTCGCCCCACTTGCGGCTCAGCTTGAGCCCGCCGATGTCGAAGCCGATCATGAACTTGTCGCAGCGCACCCCGCACGCCTTGGCGACGAGGAAGTGACCCAGCTCGTGAACAAAGATCACGAAGCCCAGGCCGAGCGCGACTTGAAGAATGGCGAAGAGGGTTTGCATCGGGGGAGGGATTAGGGACGGGGGACGGAGGGCGAGGGAAAGAAGCGCAAGCGACGGCGACGATTCCCTCGTCCCCCGTCCCTGACCCCTCGTCCCTCCTTAGGCACAGACCCAGCTGTGGATTTCTTCTCGCGCCCAGAGATCGAGTTCCTCGAGCCGCTGGAGCGTTGGGTTGGCTTCGTAGTCGTGGGCTTCCAGGATGCTGCGGCAGGCCGGGACGATCTCCGTGAAGTGCAGGTCCCCTTCGAGGAACGACTGCACCGCCGCCTCGTTGGCCGCGTTGAGCACCGCGCCGCTGGTGCCGCCTTGCCGAGCGACCTCGAACCCCAGCGCCAACGCCGGGAAGCGGTCGAAGTCGGCCGGCTCGAAACGCAGCTCGTGCATCCGCGTCCAGTCGAGCCGCTCGGCAGGGCCGGCGAGCCGTCGCGGATAATCCAGTGCGTACTGGATCGGCAGCTTCATGTCGGGGCGTCCGAGTTGGGCCACGACCGAGCCGTCCACAAACTCAACCATCGAATGGATGATCGACTGCGGATGGATCAGCACCTGGATGCGTTCGGCGGGCGTGTCGAACAACCACCGCGCTTCGATCACCTCCAGCGCCTTGTTCATCATCGTGGCCGAATCGATCGTGATCTTCGGGCCCATGTCCCAGGTCGGGTGGGCGAGCGCCTCATCAACGGTCACTTGGGCCAGGTGCTCACGGGCCCACGTGCGGAACGGCCCGCCGCTGGCGGTGAGGAAGATCTTCTCCACCTCGTCACGCCGGCCGCACGCCATCGACTGGAACACCGCGCTGTGCTCGCTGTCGACCGGCAGCAGACGCTCCGGCGCGGCGGGGTTTTTCTTCCGCTCGGCGTCGAGCATCTTGCGCACGAGCGGTCCTGCGGTGACAAGCGTCTCTTTGTTCGCCAAGGCGACCGTCTTGCCCGCTTTGAGCGCGGCGAGCGTGCTGCGGACGCCCGCGGCGCCGACGATCGCTGCTAGCACGACGTCGACTTCGTCGCAGCTAGCGGCCTGCTCGAGCCCCTTCGGCCCCACCAGCAGCTCGGTCCCCTTGGGGAGCTTCTTCCAAGACTGCTCGGCGGCGGCTTGTTCATCCGAAGCGACGACGAACTTTGGCTTCAGCAGCTCGGCCTGCTCGATCAGCTGGTCGAGCCGCGAGTGAGCCGAAAGCACCGTCGCCTTCAGCCGGCCGCCGCTGGCGCGGATTACCTCGATCGTGTTCCGGCCGATACTGCCGGAAGAGCCGAGGACGGCGACGCGGCGGGGCGGCTCGCCATCGGCGGAGGGGGCGGGGGTCTTCGAACGGTCAGCCATGACTCGGCGGCGCCGGTGGGGACAATTGGGGCGGGACGCGACGGGTAGTTCGTTACGGAGCAGTCGGGCTTGCGCCGGTTTGGTGGTCCGTTTGGGGGGGTCAGCGCCGGCCGGGCGGGTTGCACGGGCGGCCGTTCCGTTGGTTCGTCGCGTCAGCCCCCCGGAGATCGCGCCGCAGCGGCCTTTGCTTCGCTAAAATCTTGGTAGGATTGCCTTTGCAGCGAGTCCGGCGATTCTATCGGCGACCGTCATCGACCCACAAGGCGAGCCGGCTGAGCCGACGACCGCCACGGACAGGCCGATTGCCGCCCTCAGCAAGTCGATTCTAGCCTTTGGTGAACCGTCGGCGCCCTGTTTGCGTTTGGATGATAAGTCTACCTTTCTCTTCCCTGCCGCGATCTTCGAATGGAAAAGCAGCCCGAATCCCCCAAGAACGACAAACGGGGCAACGACGGGAAGAAACCCGGCTCGCAGCCCGTCAGCTTCGTCTGGTACCTCCTGGCGGTGTTCGTGCTGCTGATGTTCGGCGTCACGCTCTTCGGGGGCGGCTCGTCGACTGCGCTGGAGTGGAGTGACTTCAAGAGGCTCGTCGAAGCCTCCTACGTGCCGCCCGAATCGGCCGGCGTCGCGGTCTCAGTCGAGGGGAACTCGGTCGAGGGTGACGAAGAGACCGCGATCGAAGAGTCCACCACCGACGAGCCGGCGCCACGGCCGGCAGGCCCCGGCTACATCGATTACGTCGATCGCACGATGGAGCCCGAACGGCTCGTGCGGCTGTCGAACCTCAGCAAGCTCGAAGTGAGCTACGACGGTGTTACCGGCCGCGTCACGCGCCAGGTGCTCCCTCCCGGCGCGACGATGCCTAGCGGCGACGCCGCCAGCGAATCGACGCCCTCCCCGCAGGCCGAAGCCGGCGCCACGGAGAACGACGTCCGCTTCCACGTGAATTGGAACGCCAACCTTCCCAAGATCGGCGACCTGCTCGAAGCCAACAACCTCAAGTATAGAGCCGCCCAGCCGGCGAACCCGCTGTTCAACTGGGTGCCAACGCTGCTGATGATGGGGCTGCTCGTCGGCCTGATGGTCTACATGCTGAAGCGCCTCGGCGGCGCCGGCTCGCCGATGGCCTTCGGCCGCAGCCGCGGCAAGCTCTACGCGCAAGAAGACCTTGAAGTCACGTTCGACGACGTCGCCGGCATCGACGAAGCGGTTGAAGAGCTGCGAGAGGTTGTCGACTTCCTCAAGAACCCCGAGCGATACCAGCGCCTCGGCGGGCGCATCCCCAAGGGCGTGCTCCTGGTCGGCCCCCCGGGAACCGGCAAGACGCTGCTCTCCAAGGCCGTCGCCGGCGAGGCGGGCGTGCCGTTCTTCTCCTTGAGCGGCTCAGACTTCGTCGAGATGTTCGTCGGCGTCGGCGCCGCCCGCGTCCGCGACATGTTCCAGCAAGCCGAACAACGCGCCCCGTGTATCGTCTTCATCGACGAGCTCGACGCCCTCGGCAAGACCCGCGGCGCCGGCAACATGGGGAGCCACGACGAACGCGAGCAGACGCTCAACGCGCTGCTCGTGGAGATGGACGGGTTCGGGACGAACTCGGGCATCATCATCATGGGCGCCACCAACCGCCCCGAGACGCTCGACCCGGCCCTGTTACGCCCGGGCCGCTTCGACCGCCACGTGCTGGTCGATCGACCCGACGTCGCCGGCCGCAAGCAGATCCTCGAAGTCCACCTCACCAACATCAAAGTCTCCGACGAGGTCGATGTCGAAGCCCTCGCCGGCATCACCAGCGGTTTCGTCGGCGCCGACTTGGCGAACATGGTCAACGAGGCCGCGCTGCTCGCCGCCCGCAATGGCAAAGAGATGGTCGGCAAGGTGGAGTTCTTCGAGGCCGTCGAACGCGCTTCGATCGGTCTCGAAAAGAAGAGCCGCATCATGCTCGAAGAGGAGAAGCACCGCCTCGCCGTGCACGAGGGGGGCCACGCGCTGATCGCCTACTCGCTGCCGAACACCGACCCGGTCCACAAGGTCTCGATCATCCCCCGCGGCCTGTCGGCGCTCGGCTACATGCAGCAGCGTCCTGAAGCGGACCGCTACATGATCACCAAGAGCCAGCTGGAGAGCCAGCTGCAAGTGATGCTCGCCGGCACCCTCGCCGAAGAGTTGATCTTCGACGACGTCGGCACCGGCGCCAGCAACGACCTCGACCGCGCCACCGAAGTCGCCCGCAGCATGGTGATGGACTACGGCATGAGCCGCTTGGGCCGCGTCACTTACCGCGAGCGCACCACCGGGTTCCTCGGCCAAGAGGCGGGCTACATCAAGCACCACAGCGAGCAGACGGCCCGCGAAATCGACCAAGAGGTCAAGCGGATCGTTGACGAGGCGCTCGAGCAAACGCGGCGCATCCTCGCGTCGCGACGTCCGGCGCTAGAAGCGATCACGGCCGAGCTGCTCGAGAAGGAAGTCATCGAGGCCACAAAGCTCGGCGAGCTGATCGAGCAAGCCAGCCCCGGCCCCAAGATCGTCCCCGGCACCGCCACCGAACGCAAACCCGCCACGCCGCCAGCGTCATCCGCCGAAGACGAAGCCGCCGAAGCGTAAGCGATGGGTTGCTAAATGTGAGCCGTCGGCGCTAGCCGCGGGTGACCCCGGCACACGGTGTTCATCGTTTCGAACGAGAGCCCACGACGCCAGTCGTGGGAGTGCAGCGGGTACGTGGTTCCTCCCCCGACTGACGTCTGGGGGCTCGCCTTAGCGCTTGCTTCGCTCGCGATCAGTTCTCGCGTCTCACTTTTCCGGCTGTGAGTAGTACTCCAGCTTCAAATCCGCCACGTGCTCGATCAAGCTCGCCTGCTTCGCGCCACCGAACCGGCAGTTCTTGATCGTCAGCCCCTGGATCGGCGACTCGGCCAATCCCACCAGGTGCATCGGACGTTTGCACTTCTCCGCGGTGACGTTCTCTAGCACGACATCGCTCACCGCCGGCGGGTAGGGGCCCGACTCGGGTTCGCTGTAGACGAGGTTGATCCGGAAGACGGCGTCGCTCACCTCGCCGACGCGGATGTTGCGGACCTGCATGTTGCGCAAGTAACCGCCACGCATCGAATTGCTCTTCAGACGGATCGCGCGTTCGAGATTCGGGGAGTCCATCTCGCAGTCCTCAACGAACACGTTGCGGATGCCGCCCGACATCTCGCTGCCGAGCACCACGCCGCCGTGGCCGTCGCGCATCGTGCAGTTGCGGACGACGATATTCTCGCTCGGCGCTCCTACGCGCCGGCCGTCGGCGTTGCGGCCGCTCTTGATCGCGATGCAGTCGTCGCCCGTGTCGAAGAAGCAGCCTTCGATCAACACGCCCGAGCACGACTCGGGGTTGCATCCGTCGTTGTTCGGGCCGTGGCTATCGACCGTCACGCCGCGCACCGTGACGTTCTTGCAGAGCACCGGATTGAGGCACCACATGGGCGAGCGGTGAACGGTGATCCCCTCGATCAGCACACGCTCGCAGCGGTAGGGCTGCACGAAGTTGACGCGCAGCTGCGAGCCGCCGAAGCGGCGTTCGCTCACCGGCACGCCCTTCTCGCCCATCTCGCCGAGTCGCTTGATGTCCGTCGCGCCGCTCCGCTTCCAGACCCACCAGTGCTCGTCGTCGGCGCCGCCGTCGATGACCCCTTCGCCGGTGATCGCTATGTCGTGCTGCTCGAACGCGTAGATCGGCGGCGACCACATCATCACCTCGGTCCCCTCGAAGCGAGTGTGGACTTCCGGCAAGAAGTCGTCGGGGTCGTTGCTGAACTGGAGCGTCGCCCCCTTGTTCAAATGTAGGTTGACCCTCGACAACAGATGAATCGGTCCTTTGCAGTACCACTCGCCCTCCGGAACGACGACGCGCCCGCCACCCGCCTCATGGCAAGCGCGGATGGCGTCGGCGATCGCCTGCCGGCAATCGGTCTTGCCATCGGGCTTCGCGCCATGATCGGTGACAGGGAAGTCACCGTCCGGAATCAGCGGCGCCTCGATCGCGGCGACGATCGTGGGAACGTCGTCCCACCCCGGCGACTCCTCAGCTCGCAAATCCGACGCGCTGAGAAAAACGGCAATCGCGACACACCCTACTAGCTTTCTCATTAGGAAGCTCGATCTCCACGGTGAACGACTAGGTCTCACACAAAGTCGCGAAGACGCAAAGAAGATGAAGCCAAGAGCCTTTGCGTCTTCGCGCCTTTGCGTGAGTCATCAACCTTAACCTTACGAACCAAGACGAAACAAAAACCGGCGGCAGCCCCCACCCCGAGGGCTGCCGCCGGACTGCCTACCAGAAGAGGTCGGCAGTGTGCGTCGGCTAACGCCGCCGCGCGGCCAGTCCTAACCCAACCAAGGCGAGCATCGCGGCCGTGGGCTCGGGGATGGCTAGAGCGGCGCTTCCGAAGTGCGTGTCAAAAACCGCCAGATCGAGGCTGTCGACGAGGTCGTCGGCGTTGAGGTCGAACAGATTTTGTGCCGTCGCAATCGCGATCTCAGGAGGAGACGCGATCGCATTCAAGAGCGCTGTCCGATCTTCGGGGCCCAAGACGCCATTCCCGCTCAAGTCGCCGGGCGTGCCCGTGACTAGCAGATCACTAAGCGTCACCGCGTCCACCACCACACCATCATCTGCAGAGTCGAAGTAGTTGATCGTCCACTCGTACGCGGCGCCGGCGTAGTCGGCACGCACTTTTGTGCCTTCCCATAATCCCGCGTGCGGGAGCATCGACGTGCCAGCCGTGTTAAGGCCAGCCCGGTCAGGGTCAAAGAACCGTCCCATTTCGATCTCGCCCGATTCCACGCCGGGGTCGTTGTCGAGGTCAACTTGCGATGAGATGCGATCAGCCTGGAACAGCACGATCTCGTCACCTGACCCGACACTGCCTGAACCCGCAGTGGTCGGCTCCGAGAGCTTGATCCGCAGAAAGGCGTAACCGATCTCACGATTCCCTTCGAGGTCCTCGGTGCGACCGAGACGGAGTTCGTCGTTCACGACAACCGGCGAGGCGCCGCCAGCGTCGAGAACAAACTCTGTGACAAACTTGCCGAGCTTCATGTTCGTGACGCCATTCGGGTTGTCGGTTGTGACATCGTTGTCGTGGTCCCAGAGGCCGAGTCGGCTTTCGTTCCAGTAATCCTCAACGTTAGCCTGGACCCCCGACCCGCGTACACGGAAGATCGCGCCCGGCGTGGTTCGTGAGCCGCCATTGTCACGATCTCCCAGGCGAATCGCACCGTGAAGATTCAAAACCGCGTCGCCACAGATCTCGTATAATGCGCCGGCGGAGTTAGGTTTGTCGCGAGAGAAATCGATCGTTGCGTTATTAGCCGGAACCTCGGGCACGTACTGGAGCGTACCATGCGTATGTTTCAGGATCGCCCAAGGGGCCGTCTCGGTGGTTCCGCCGGCGAGAGTGCTTAGCGGGTTGATATTCTCTCGGCCGAGTCGCATGGCCCGGGTCCCGTTCGTCGTGCCGGTCGGTTCACCGCTTGAGTTGCGCTCGATGGCAGTCAAAGTAACGCTATTGTTGATGACGAACGTTGTCTTCGCGTTGAAGTCATTGGCGCCAGACTCTCCGCCATAAGCAAACGTGCCCATTTGCTCGGTCCCGTTCTCGCCGCTCCGCTCATCGGTGAGAACGATCGTGATGTCTTCCGCATTGTTATCGACAAACCAGATACTGTCGCGGCCTGGAGGGGTCGATTCGAGACCCGCTGACGGTATGGGGTTAAAGTCACTAACGTCCCAGTTCGCGGGGTCCTCAAATGCGAACGTTGCCCCCGATCCACCCGTCGCCCCGTAGTTCGTGCTCCACAACGTGTAATGGGCAGCGCCAATGGGGGTTCCGAGGCCGTTGTCGTTGGGCAACGCGGCCCCACTTCCGTCGTTATCTCGGTAGACCGTGTAATCCGCGGCGTTCACGGCGCCATCGCTATTGAAGTCGCCGAGGGCGGCCGGCGCTGGCTCTCCGACGAAGTTGACCGCCGCGATGACGCTCGAGGGACAGAGAAGCGCCGCTGACGCGGTGAAGGCGATGGAAACGAGACGAGAATAGAACATTGCAGAGACTCCGCGGTTGCAACAAGGAGAGATTGTGTCAACTCTTTCCTGACGTACTTGGCAGTTCGAGTTCCATGTCGTAGTTCATCGAAGAACTCGATGTCGTCACCTCGCACTCCAACCCCGACGTGCTGGGGCTCTCATACACGGGATGGATGGTGCGTGCCTTGGGGTTATCCCAGCCGCCTCGTTTCTCGCTCACTGCCACTTGGTACTTGCCGGGCGGCACGCCGTCTCCTCTTTCCACTCCTCCAACTTCGTAGTTGCCGTCATCATCGGTGATCCCGTCGGCGGACGCCCCCGTCTCGGAAGATCGAAAGAGGACTTTTGCCCCCGACACCGGTGTGCCATCGACGCGAGTCACCCGTCCGCCAACCTTGATCCGGACAGGGCCACCGCAACCAGCAGCGACCACCGCCACGATCGTGGCTAGCCAGACGATGCTTCGGACGTTCAACAATTGCATGATGGGGTTTGCGGAGCTAATCCGGGGGTCAGAAGGGATTGGAGATCACCGGCGCGCAGGAACCATTTGCCGGCTGATCCTCTTGATAGAGATCGTCACCGGCACGTGTCACCATGCGATCGACGACCGCGGGATCAATATCCAGCCTCACCGGACGCACTTGGCCGTCCGCCATTCCCATCAAGACGACGCCGGGATGCGGGCCTCCAAATCCTCCCTCGTCGGGGCTCTTTGAGAACGGGGCGAGCTCACCCGATCGGAGACCGGGTTCGACATCCCCGCCGAACGCATGCTTCGACTCGGCCTCGTCCTTGCTTCCGTGCCCTACCATGAAGGTCTTAGAGGTGCCGTCGGTGATCTTCGAGAGTGAAGTCCTCGACCAATAGCGTTCGATCGTCCTAGGGAAATTCCCATTGGTGCGATCGAAATCTCCCGGCACGATCGCCCCGTCGGCGCGCTTCGCATTCTCGGTCGAGCTGGAGGTCAGTGAGACACAAGTCGATATCGCCGACGGACTGTAGTCCGTGATCACGCCTTCGTATGTGGTTTCAGAGTGGGCGTGCGTGTCGCCTGGCGCCACCGCCGCAAAAGGCGACTCGTGAAACTGCGAGGGGCAGACGATGTTCGGCAGCTCATGCAAACGTACCTGTTCAGGCAAGTCGTAAAAGCACCCTTGCTTGAAGTCCCAACGATCAAAGTGCGCCTGCTCCTCAATCTGCGGCAAGATGAGCCAAAGCCAGGTTGCTTGACCGTCGTTGATTCTCGATGGGGGCAACTCCTTCCGTACATCGTGATGGTTGTGGATCGCCAGCGAGAGCTGCTTGATCTGATTGATGCACTGCGAACGCCGCGCCGCTTCGCGGGCGGCTTGCACCGCCGGCAAGAGTAGCGCTACAAGGATGCCGATAATGGCGATCACCACCAGCAGCTCCACGAGGGTGAAACCACTGGTGCGACTAGCGCGCGACGAATAGGCCGTAAGCCGCATGGTAATGCGTCTCCTGTGTCGCCTGAATTGTTGAAGAGTAGCAGCGAGAAAAGATTCCGCGATCGCGCCGCGCGTCCCAGCGCTGCGCGCAGCTTCGGCTAAGCCTCAACCCTCGCGGAGCGGGTCGAGGTGCCGCACGAAGTGGTCCCGCAGGACCTCGTCGTACGCCGATTGGTTGCCCGCCAACACGCCCTTGACGGCCGGGCCAAGTTCGGGGTCGGTCATCACCGAACCAAACGTGCAATGCAGGACTTGTCGCCCCGGCGCCGTGAAGCCCTTCCCCGCGGGGACGTCTTCCCAGCGCTCCAGGTACAGCCGTTCGAGTTCGATCGCGTCGGCGACCTCGCTTTGTGGCGGCGCGTCAGCGAGCGTCGCGGAGACGTGGTAGGTCGCCTTGTCGCGGTCGTAGCAGCCGCGCGAGAAGTCGACGATCCGCCGGAACAGGGCGTCGTCGCTCCGCGCCACGACACGCAGGGCTTCGAGGTAACTGGTGCCGGCCGTCTTCACATGGAAGCGGCCCTTCGTCGCCCGCGACAGCAGGCGGTACATCGAGATTTTGTCCGACCCCGAGTGCAACGACAGCTTGTAGGGGCCCAACTCTTGGGCGATCTCGGCGTGGAAGCCAAGCGAATGTTCGAGCGACGCCAGATCGCCCTTGTAATCGACGCCCTTCTCGAAGTCCCCCTCGAAGCGCGGGGCGAGGCTGACGATCGCTACGCCCGCTTGCCGTAATTGATCGGCGATCAGGTAGTGCTCGGCCGGCGTCGTCGGCTGGTCGGTCTCATCGACCGAGAGCTCGAGCTCGAACGGCTTGCCTTGGCGGGCGGCCTCTTCGGCGACGAAGCGGCCTAGCTCGATCGTCGCCTGGATCGCCTTGCCGTACTTCACGGCGGCGCGCCGCAGCGTCGGCTCGTTGAACTCGATGGAGCCCGAGGCAAACTTCACCGTCTTGCCGCGGTACGTGTCGAGCCACGGCGCCGAGTCCTTGCAGGCCTCGAACTTCGTGGCCAGTTCGCTCGCCGAGTAGCTGTCGGCCTGCTGATCCACCGAACCCGACGGGTCGAGCGTGAAGAACACGAAGCCCGCCGACATCGTAACGCGCACGTCGTCGGGCGTCTTCAGGTGGTCCGCGTCGGCGGACCAGATGTCCGAGAAGCCCTCGGCCTCCAGCGCATCGACCGCGGCCTTCATCACCTCCGGCGCGGTGCGGTGCGTGCGGGTCATCTCCCGGATCGACTGCTGCGCAAAGATGCCGCGGATGGCGCCGCCCGCTTCACGCAGCGCCGCCAAGTGGCCGGGCGTCGCGCAGCCGATGCGGTCGCCGAAGCCGAAGCTCGGCTCGATGCCTAGGGGAGTGGGCGCCTGAACTTTAGTTGCAGCCATCGTCGTCATGTTGCGGGCGCCTCGACAAAGGAGGCAAAGTTCTTCTCGAAGAGCAGCGCCACGTCGCGACGCACTTCACTCTCGGTGGCGCGCCAACCAGCGGCGGCCGCGTCATTGTATTTGTCCACCAGCACATCGGCGATCAACTCGCGGCTATGGCGCCACTTGTAAATCAGTTGCTCAAGCACGCGCGCGTCGGAGTGCTGCGGCACGAAGCTGAGGCCGAGCAGCTCGACCCGCATGCGGGTGATCTCTTCGACCAGCGACGGGTTGTTGAGGAACCACCAGCAGCCGAACACCAAGAGGTTGCCGAACTTGCGGGCCGCGACCGCCAGGGCGTGCTGGTTCTCTCGGGCGAGCATCGTGCACAGGAAGCGGTTCTGCGGGAAGTCGTTCGCTAGGCGGGTGACGCTGAACACGTCCGCCGGGCCGACCATGTCGCCCGCGTCGCCCAGCGCCGGGTTCACCTGCAGCTGCGAGCCGATCATCATCGCAAAGGGCAGGTCGCGCTCGGCGAGCACCGGTAGCACGATGTCGGCGAGCACGCGGCTGCTGTAAGAGCCGTCATCGGGCGAGTCGTATCGGAACGAGGGCGGCAAGCTGACGGCGCAGTAGATCGCTTTGACGCGGTCGATCCAGTCGTTGAGGAACCGGCGGGCGTTGGCGATGCTGGCGTCATCGAGTGTCTCGCTCGCCGCGTAGCCCCAGCGGGTGAGCTTCGCCGCCGCCGCGGGCCAGTCACGCACCAGCGGGTCGAACCGCAGCACGCCCTCGAAACGCGAGTCGGCGCCGACATTAGGATTCTCGAGCCAACGCAACCGTTCGTTGTCGTCGAACACCGCGTTGGTCATCGTGATCCGGTTGACGCCGCCGAGCTCCATGACGCGGTCGATGTGATCGTCCGGGTTTTGAGCGGCGAACCAGCGGCGGTAACGGCCCAGGTCGCGCTCGTCGGGGTCGAGGCCCAGCGCCTGGAGTGTCGTCAGCACGCCGCGGCAGGCCTCGCTGATCGGGCTGCGTTCGAGGAACAGGTGGCGCCAGATGTGGTCGGCCTGCGCCTCCTTCGACATCCGCCAGAAGTCTTGATAGGGCAGCACGCGACTGGGGACGACGCGGAAGACCTCGGCCACGAGGTAGTGGTAGGTCAGCAGCTCATCGACGCCCCACAACAGCAGCCCCTTCGGGTCCGTGGGCGCCCCGGCGCCGGCGTTGGGGGTGCCGAACGCCACCGGGTAGAGGTGTGTGTGCAGGTCCCAGACGGGCGTCGTGCGGACCGCGTCACGGACGATCGTCTCCAGCGCTGTCGCGTGCGCCGCCGAGCCGTTCGCTCCGTTGGACGAGCCCGCGCCGTTAGCGCCGTGAGGCCCGCCGGTGCGAGGATGCTTTTGACCGAGACTGTCCATTGCCGCGCAAAGTCCGCCAATAAATTTAGGAATCTACCGCCTGGTTGCCGAGTGCCGAGTCTTCACCCAGGTCTCGGCGCCGTGCGACTCGACACTCCCATCACACCGGGCGTCGCGTTACAGCCGCTAGCATGAGCCAGCGGCAAACTGAGTGACGAGAGGGCCGAGCGGTTTTCAACGACCAGCCGTCATTCACCCTATCCACGCTTGGCGAAAGGGTCATCCGCACTGGTTGCAATTGTCGGGAGCAATAACGCACCACAAGCGAGTTGTCCTGAATAAGTGCGGTTTTTCACCCCCGCTCTGCAAGCAGGCGAATTGTGGGTCCCGGAGGCCGGGATTACGGTGAGGGTGGCGATGAAGTTCGCCCACGGCTTTTCCCTAGCGGCGTCCGCGCCGCCACTCGTCTCGCTGGCCGCTGAGGTGGCCCTGGTCTCGCGTCCTTCTTTTGACTCGCATCCTTTTCTTGCGGTAGACCCCCGGAGTTGCTCATGAACAAGACACTCGCTCTCGTCCCTAGCCGGATCGGCTGGGCCCTTATGCTGGGCCTCGCTGTGACGACAACGGGCCCCGCCGCCTCGGCGGCGATTCTCCTCAACGACTCGTTCGCCGACGGCAGCCGTGGCGAAACCAATCTCCCCAATGAGTCGGCCGTCTGGCTCTCGCACGTCGCCGACGCGGCCGTCAGCCCGGGTTCGCTCGCCTTCACCCAGGACGGCGGCAGCAAAAAGCTGTGGACACATTTCGCCGCCGATGGCTCGGAAGTGGACCTCGCCGTCGGCGACAAGCTCGTTGCGACGGTCGATTTCACCCCCCGTGGCGGGCTGTACGCCAACACGTCGCGGAGCTTCCGCTTCGGTTTGTTCAACGATCCGACCGACGGGCAGTTGATGAGCGACACCAATAGCGACAACGGCGGCGGACTCTGGACCGACTCGAACGGCTACGCCGTGCTGATCGCCCTCAATTCGGACGGCGCCGGCGGCACGGGCGCGCAGGTCGGGAAGCGAACCGGCACGGGGAGCCTCCTCGGTTCGACCGGCGTCTACACGACCAGCAGCGGCGGCTCGCCGATCGTCAACGCGCTCGACACGCAGTACACACTCAGCCTCGAGCTGGAGCGCGCTGCCGCGGACGTGATGAACGTCTCGTTCTCGATCGCCGATGCCGGCGGCGTTATCTCGTCGCACTCGACGACCGACGATCCTAACGGCGCGGCGACGCTTGGCGCCGGCCCGATCGCTACGACGTTCGAGCAGCTCTTCTTCCGCTTCTCGAACAACACGACGACCGCCGACGTGATCGACATCAATCGCATCCAGATCGAGCACATCGCCGCGATCCCCGAGCCGGCAACGGCAGCGATCGCCCTGCTCGGCGCCGCCGCTCTACTGCGTCGTCGTAGCTGAACGCAACGGGGTGCTGTGACAAATTCTAGGGGCCGGCCGGCGCGTCTCGGCCGGCCCCTTCTCGATAAAGGCCCTTCGATCGAGGCGAGCCGGAAGCCGCAGCGCCCGGAGCGGCGCCACGGTCGAGCGCCGTCTTCACTCCCACGACTGGCGTCGGGGACTCCCGGACTATCCATAAATCATGCGAAATCGCCCGCTCATCGCTCTCGCTTTGTGCGTCGCAATAACCGCGACCACTGCGGCCCAGTTGCCGTTCTTCCCGGGCGCCGAGGGTTTCGGCGGCTCGTTCTTGGGAACGGCGCCCGCCGGCGGTTGGTTCTCCAACGCCACGGTCTATCGCGTCACGAACCTGAATGATGACGGCCCGGGCTCGCTCCGCGGCGCGTTCCAAGAGAACACCGCCAACCGCATTATCCTCTTCGATGTCGCTGGCACGATAAACCTCACCTCCGACAGCCTCGACATTAAGAACATCCAGAACTACTACATCGCTGGCCAAACGGCGCCCGGTGAGGTCACTATCACCGGCGAGACAGTCCAGATCACGCACAGCAACAACCGTGACAACACCAACATCGTCCTGCGGTACCTGACGTTCCGCAAAGGAACCGGCGACGGCTCCGACGCGATCACCTTCGCCGGCGGCAGCTCGGCCACGCCTACCAACGTTGGCTCGAACATGATCCTCGACCATGTCACCGCCACTTGGGCCGAGGACGAAAACCTCTCGATCGCCAATAACAACACTAACATTACCGTCCAGCATTCGATCATCGCCGACGCTACCGGCGGCACGCACTCGTACGGCACGCTCGCCCGCCCGCGGAGCGACGCCTCGGTCTCGATCCACCACAACCTGTACGCCAACAATCGCAGCCGACAGCCACGGCTGGGGAGTTACAACGGCACGCTGCTCACCGCCGACGTGCGGAACAATGTGATGTACAACTGGAGCGACCGCGCGACGTATGCCGGCGGCAGCAGTGAGGACGACGAAGAGTATGTCGACGTCAATTACGTCGGCAACTATCTCGTAGCGGGCCCCTGGACTACCGCCAACGCCAACCGTGCGTTTGTCATCGACAAAAACACCAACGTCGAAGCCTATCAATCGGGTAACTTCATCGACTCGGATCGGCAGGCGAATCCGTCCGGCGAGCCCAACGGGGCGGACACGGGCTGGAACATGTTTCAGCTGCTGACGACTTCGCCGCAGTCGACCTTCACCCAGCGTGCGACTCCGTTCGACATGGCGCCGGTGACGACCCAATCGGCGCTCGACGCGTACCACTCGGTGATTGCCCACGCCGGCAACTCGGCCTGGGGACGCGATACGATCGACCAGCGGATCGTCGGCAATGCGGTCAACATGACGGCGCCGTCCAACGGCCCGAGCCCCGCCGCGCCGATCGCGTCGGAACTGGCCTTGGTCAACAACGCCGCCGCGACTTACCACCCGGCCGGCTACGACACCGATGGCGACGGCATGCCCGACGCCTGGGAGGTCGCCCACGGGCTCAACCCCAACTCGAACCTCGACTGGAAGCTCGACTTCGACGGCGACGGCTACGTCAACCTCATCGAGTTCATCAACGAACGCGGCGAGTTCCCCGCTACTGCTCCGATCGAGTTCACCGGCGACGCCGGCGCTCGTTACGCGCGGATCGAGAATTGGCGCACCAACGACGGCGTCACCGCCGGAAGCCTCTGGCAGCCTTCGCGGCACGACCTCGCCACGATCCGCAGCGGCAGCGTGATCGTTGACGCCGTGGGCCAGCACGCCGGCTTGCTCCGACTCGGCGACCAAGCCGGCGACAACGCCTCGCTCAGCATCACCAGCGGCTGGCTCCAAACGGCCGAGGGCGTCGTCATCGGCGGCCACGATTCGGCCACGGCGAGCCTTTCGATCAGCGGCGGTCTCCTGGTCGCGCCAGCCCTTGCCAAGAGCGCCCTTGGCTCCATGAGCTTCACCGGCGGCGAACTCCGGACCGAGAGCGTCACCTTCGACCTCGCTGTCGATGGCGGCAAACTCTCGCCCGGCGTAGCGATCGGCAATCTAGCGATCGGCGGCGATTTGGCGATCAACTCTGGCGCCCTTGAGATCGAGCTATCCGCGTTGGCGCACGACACCGTCACCGCCACTGGCGTCGCCACGCTCAGCGGCTCCCTTGAGGTTGTCCTGCAAGACGGCTTCACCCCCTCATCGGGCATCTGGGAAATCATCACCGCCGACGCCATCGTCGGCGACTTCGCATCCGTCACGGCGGGCTACACCACGTTCGTGATGGGCGACTCGCTCTGGTTGTCGATTGGCCTCGCTGGCGATTTCAACGACGACGGCGCTGTTGATGCCGCCGACTACACCGTCTGGCGCGACGGCTTCGGCCAGCAGTACACCGCTGCCGACTACGACATCTGGGCCGCCAACTACGGCCGCACGCTCTCGTCATCGCTCGCGGTCCCTGAGCCGACGACCGTAGCCGCCGCACTACTCACCATCGCACTGTCCTCCGCCGTTCGTCGGCGAGCCGGAAGCGTAGGCGCCCGGAGTCGCGCCACGCTTGGTACGTCGGCTTGAGTCCCTCGTCACATCACTCCGGGCGCTGACGCTTCCGGCTCGCCACCTTCCTTGGAGCTTAGCGGCGTGATGCCATTTGCAAGTCGGTTCTTAGCTCTCTTCGCGATCGCAGCCACCACGGCGCTGGCTGCCGCAAACCCGCCGGCGTTCCCCGGCGCCGTAGGGCAGGGCGCCGCCGCCACCGGCGGGCGTGGCGGCGACGTGTACCAGGTCACTACCCTCGAAGACTATTCGGTCCGTAAAGACCCGCCAAAGATCGAAGGGAGCCTCCGCCACGCCCTACGTTCGGCTACCGGCCCGCGGACCATCGTCTTCGACGTGGCTGGCGTCATCCACCTCAAGCAGCCGCTGCTCATCAACAAGGACAACATCACCATCGCCGGCCAGACTTCACCCGGCGGGATCACGCTGTTCGGCTATCCCTTCGAAGTAGACGGCGCGAAGGATGTCGTGGTCCGCCACCTCCGCGTCCGCTGCGGCGACCTCAACGCCCGTGGCCGCCCGAGCGACGACCCTCAGGGCGCCGGTGACCTTGAAGCTTCTAGCGCCAACGCGGTGCAGATCGGTGACGGGGCCGAGCGCGTCATCTTCGACCACGTCTCGACTTCGTGGGGCATGGACGAGACGCTCTCGATCACCTGGGCCCGCGATGTCACGGTGCAGAACTCGATCGTCACCGAAGCGCTCGATCGCTCGTTCCACGCCAAGGGCAATCACGGCTACGGCAGCCTGATCCGCGGGACGGTCACGCCCGAAGACCAGCAGGCCAACCGCGGCGGCTACACGCTCTACGGCAACCTCTGGGCGCACAACCGCGCGCGGAACCCTTCGATCGGGGGCGCCCAGTCACGGCTTAGCCCCGACGAAGAGCATCGCCGCAAGCGCACCGACGTGAACGTCGTCAATTGTGTCGTCTACGACTGGGGCGATCAGGCGACTCACCGCAGCAACCTGGGTGCGGTGCGGATCAATCTTCTCGGCAACTACTACGTCGTCGGCCCCGTGAAAAAGGCCAAGTACTTTTTTCGCGGCGGCGGCGGCCCCAATTCGCCGACAGCGGTCTTCCAACGCGGCAACTACTTCGACCGAAACCAAAACGTCCGCCACGACGGCGAACTCGTTGAGAGCCTTGAGCAAGTCGCGGCCTGTTTCAATGACCTCGACGAAGACGACACCGTTATCAGCGATGGCGAGCCCCTCGGCTTCGTTGCAACCATCCCAACCGAAGCGATACTCGACGGCCAGACGGCCTACGAGCGGGTCCTGGCGTCGGTTGGCGCCTCGCTATGGCGCGACGCGGTCGATGAGCGGATCGTGCAGACGCTCGAGGACCGCAGCGGCCACGTCATCGACACCCAAGAAGACTACCGCCGCGAAGACGGCGTTTTGCCCGGCATCGACGACATCCCAGAGAAGCGTCGCCCCGCCGACTTCGACCGCGACGCCGACGGCATGGCCGACGCGTTCGAGCAGGCCAACGGCCTCGACCCCAGCGACCCCGACGACCGCAACGGCAAACAGCTTGCCGAGCAGCGCGGCCTCGACGGGCTGACCAACCTCGAGGTCTACCTCGACGCGATCACCCGCGAAAACGACGCCTATTGAGCCGTCGGCGCTAGCCGCGGGCAGCGCCCCGGAAGACGGAAAAACAAGAGAGAAGGCATGAGACGCTACCTACTGATGCTGACGGCATTCACTTCGCTGTCCGCATCCACTTCCCACGCTGCGGATTACTTCATCGCCCCCACCGGCAACAACGCCGGCAACGGGTCCATCGGCGCGCCGTGGGCGACCTTCGACTTTGCGATCGATCGCCTCGACCCCGGCGACACGCTCCACGTCCGCGGCGGGACTTACTCGCTCAATAGCCGCATCCAGATCCGCAGCAACGAGGGCGGAACCGAGTCGGCCCCGATCCGCATCTGGGCGTATGAGAGCGAGTCCCCGGTCCTCGATTTCTCAACGATGTCCAACTCACAGTGGGGACAATCCGGTGGGCGGGGCATCCAAGTCGATGAGGGCGCCGATTGGCTCCACCTCCGCGGCCTCACCATCGAGAACGCCCGCGACAATGGCGTCTGGAGCGGCGCTAATCACGGCGTCTATGAGCGGATCGTCACCCGCTGGAACGGAGACTCCGGCATGCAGCTCAGCGGGACCGCCTCTTACAACTTGATCGAGAACGCCGACTCGTACGAAAACTACGACCCCAGCTCCAACGGCGAGAACGCCGACGGCTTCGCCATCAAGTTCAGCGAACTCGGCCCCGGCAACATCGTCCGCGGCGCCCGTGCGTGGGGCAATTCGGACGACGGCTGGGACATGTGGCAAAGCATCCAGGGCGCCGTGCTAGTCGAGGACTCCTGGGCGTTCGACAACGGCAAGATCCTGCCGCGCTTCTACGACGTCGAGGCCCTCGAAGCGAATGACATGAATCCGTCCAACTTCAATGGTGACGGCAACGGCTACAAACTCGGCCAGGACTCCGGGCCCCACACTCTCAACCGCGTCCTCGCCTGGGACAACCGGGTCCGCGGCATCGACGTCAACGGCAACGGCTTCGGTGTCTTCGTCAACCATTCGACCGTGTTCGACTCGGGACGCAATTGGAACTTCGATGAGACCGCATCAGAGACCATCAACCAGCACCTCCTCACCAACAACGTCTCCGTTCTAGGGAGTCAGTCCGATACGTTCCTGTCGGGCGTCACGAGTTCGTTCAATACCTGGAACGGCGTCCCCGCAAACGCGGCCGACTTCTTGTCGCTCGACGACGCCATCGCCCGCGGCCCGCGCCAAGCCGACGGCAGCCTCCCCGTGAGCGACTTCCTGCGTCTCTCACCCGACAGCAACCTGATCGACGCCGGCAAGAATATTGGCATGCCGTTCTCGGGTTTAGCGCCGGACCTCGGCGCGTTCGAGTCGGGCATCCTCGGCGATTACAACTCCGACGGCGTCGTCAACGCGGCCGACTACACCGTGTGGCGTGACAACATCGGCGGCGGGTTCCTGCCCGGCGATTACGGCGTCTGGGCAACGCATTACGGCGAAGGCGCACCGAGTGGCGTGTCGGTTCCGGAGCCGACCAGTGCGTCGATCCTTCTAACCGTCTTATTGCTAGCTCACCATCGACTCCGACACTCTCGAATTTAGACCGGAAGAACAGGATCGACAGGATAATGCTTGGGGGGCGATAGGCCTCGCATCCATCCCGCCAATCCTACCGTTCCTGTCTAACAAAACTTTGTGCTTACTCCGCGCTCTCCGTGGCTCCGTGGTTAAACGAATGCGTCTAAAGACTCTGCTGGCTAGCCTGCTCCTCCTCTCGACGGCAAACGTTGCCTATTCACAACTGCTCGCCTTCCCCGGCGCCGAGGGCGTCGCGCGGCATGTCACCGGCGGGCGCGGCGGTGATGTCTATAAGGTCACTAATCTCAACGACTCCGGTGTCGGGTCGCTGCGTCACGGTTTGCAGAACGCGCCGACGGCGGGGCGGACCATCGTGTTCGACGTCGCCGGCACGATCCACCTTAGCTCCGACCTCAGCATCACCCGCGACAACATCACCATCGCCGGGCAGACGGCGCCCGCCGGCGGGATCACACTCGCCGGGCGTCAGCTGCGGGTCAACAACACCGAGAACGTGATCGTCCAGTTCCTCCGCGTCCGCCCCGGGCACAGCGACGGCGCTGGCGACCCCGACGCGATCTGGGTCTCCGGCTCCAACGGCGTGATGCTCGATCACATCACCGCCAGCTGGGGCGTCGATGAGACCATTTCCACGACGCACAACTCCAACAACGTCACCGTGCAGTGGTCGACGCTCTCGCAAGCGCTCTACGAGGGCGGCCACAGCAAGGGGGACGGCCACAGCTACGGCTCGCTCATCAACGGCGGCGCTTACTCGTACCACCACAACCTCTACGCCCATAACAAGAGCCGCAACCCCCGCGCTCAAGCGAGCGGCAACTACCTGCGGCTCGACTTTGTCAACAATGTGATGTTCAATCCGCAGGACCGCTTCGGGTACAACGACTCCGACGACCCCTACGACGTCAACCTCGTCGGCAACTACGCGATCAAGGGACCCAAGTCGAACTCGAACAACTATCTCTTCGATTCGAAGGACGCCGACTCGCACTACCACGTCGCCGGCAACTTCACCGACATCGACAAGGACGGCCTGCTCGACGGCGCCGCGGTCGATGGCGACGGCGTCTTCCGCCCCGGCGGCGCCTACACGCTGTTCCCCTCGCGGCTCAGCGCCGCGCAACTCCCCGTCGTCGCGACGCACTCCGCCAGCGAAGCGTACCTGCACGTCCTCAGCCGGGCCGGCGCCATCAACTATCGCGACCCCGTCGACCGCCAGCTGATCCGCTCGGTGATGAATCAGCTGGAGTACTCGATCAACACCGAGGACGACATCGGCGGCCTGCCCACGCTTCCCACCGGGACCGCTCCGTCAGATTCAAATGGCGATGGCGTCCCCGACAGCTTCGCAGCGAGCCTCGGATTCGCGCCGACGACCAACCTCGCCGCCACCTACACTCCGTCAGGTTATAGCTATCTCGAAGAGTACCTGCACTCACTGACGCCCTTCGCCTACGCGCCGACCAACACGGAGACCATCGCCATCTCTACCGCCGACGGCCGCGGCGCCGACGCGACCGTCAGCGAAGCCGGCGGCGGGACAGGCGATGGCCTTGGACCCACGCTCAGCGCCAGCTGGGCGGGCGCCTCTGGCGCGACCAACGACGTGACCGTCTTGAAGTTCGACCTCTCGGCCATCGAAGCGGGCAGCGTCGCCGCCGCCTCGCTCGAACTCACCGCCGCCGCTTCGGCCGGAAGGTCGCAGCGTTTCCGGCTCTACGGCCTCGAGCACGACGCCGCCGACTGGGACTGGGACGAAGCGACCATCGACTTCGATTCGGCGCCGGGTTTGATCGACGACGGCAACCCCGGCACGCTCGGTATCGATCCGGCCTACAACGCGTCGAACCCCACCGACATCCCCGGCGTCTTGTCGCTCGGCGAGTTGAACGCCGGCCCTTTCGAGGAGGGACAAACCGTCACGTTCGACAACCCCAACCTCGGCGTCTTCGTCAACCTGGCGGCGTTCTTCGAGGGCGCTGCACAAGAAGGCGTGGTGACGCTCTTGCTCGAGTCGACAACCAGCAATGGCGCTGCCTTCTACTCGAAAGAGGGCTCGGCCGAATTCGCGCCGCGGCTGGTGCTTGAAGCAACCGCCTCCCCGGGCCTGCCGGGCGACTTCAACAGCGACGGCGTCGTCAACGCGGCCGATTACACCGTGTGGCGTGACAACACGAGCGGCGAGTACACGCCGGCGGATTACCCAGTGTGGGCGAGCAACTACGGCCGCAGCGTCTCGACGGTGACGACGGTCCCCGAGCCTTGCTCTCTGATGCTAGTAGCAACACTACTTGTGGGAGGCGTCTCCAGACGCCGATGACGCGCACCATCACGTTTCGGCTATAGCGTACTTTATTTTGCCGTAGCGTCTCGCGCAGAGACGCGGAGACGCCGAGGGTCGGCAGCGAAGACTCACGCCAAGCCGCCAAGCTGCAAAGACAAAGTTGTTGAGAAATGAGCGTAGCCGCAAACGATCGCGCAGCAACGCGTTCTTTGCGGCTTAGCGCCTTTGCGTGAGTCTTGGAAAGCATCCAACTCTGCGCCTCTGCGTCTCTGCGCGAGACTTCCCCACGTTGCTCCGTGGATCAGAGCGAGGCTAGAAACGCTACGGCCAAGTGAAGCACGCTCAAAGTGACTGCAATCGGCGTCTGGAGACGCCTCCCACAGTGATCACTCGACTCGCTTTGCGAGCGGGAGGTCGTCGAGCCACTCCGCCAGGTAGCGGAGGTGCGCCATGTGGTCGTCGCCCGTCTCACCGGCGGCGCCCCAAAGCACAAAGCCGCCCCGCTCCGCCGTGCGAGTGAAGCGCAGCGTGCCGAGGCCCGGCTGGTCGATCGCCGTCGGCGTCAGCCCGAGATGCGCGAGCAACTCGTCCCCCGTCTCACGGGTGCTCTCGTAGGTCGGCGTCGCGACGTCCGAGTGCGTGAAGAGGAAGGTCTTCTCGCCACGTGTCGCCATGTCGGCGTAGGTCTTGTAGTCCGCCATCTGCTCATCGACCGGCGTGCCATCCGCGGCGTCGGTCGAGGCGTACAGGGAGTCGGCCGCAAGGATCGCGTCGATCGCCTCGCGATAGTGCGGCTGCTTCAGAATCTCGCGCACGGCGCCATAGCCGGCGCTGAATGAGGTGACGGCGATGCGATCGAAAGCCGCCTCCCCGAAGTCCGGCAGCGTCCGTAGCTTCGCCCGCGCGTCGTCGAGCAACGACCGGAACAACTCCGTGTCCGAGAACGGCTTGCTGTACGCGCTCGACAGGCCGTTGTAGTTGGCCGTCACGATGATGGCGTTGAGCCGTGCCTGAGCCGCGTTGTTCCAAACGGCCTGTGGGTCGCCGTGAAAGTGCATCAGCAAATCGACGGCGCCGTCCTGGCGATGCTCGTAGCCGGACGGCACAAACAGTTTCCACTGCGGCTGACTCAGCTCGAACGCTTCGCCCGTCGCCGGTGGCGCCTGGGCCGAAGCGACCTTGGCCAGCAACACGACAAACCAACAGGCGAACGCAACCGGGCGCTTCACGATGACTTTCTCCGTAACCATTCGCCCCATCGGCTGGTCCCTTCGACATGCTCCATCGCCGGCAGCTTCGCCAACTGACGGCGGAGCGGAAACGACACCTTCGTCCCGGTCAGATCGAGTCGCTTCAAGTTCGGCAGCCGGCTAAGCCGCATCGCGCCGGGATCGCCGACCAAGGTGTCCGCCAAGTTGAGCGACTCGAGGAACGGCAGGTTGGCGGCGTCGGCGGTTAGCTCCATGACCTGGGCGTCGCCAACGGGCCGGCCCGAAAGGTCGATCGACTTCAGCCGGTCGGCCATCGCCGCAAAATCCTCGCCGACGGTCCCCTCGAGCCAGTCGAGGGCCTCGATGACAAAAGTCCCTCCGCACCGCTCGACCAACTCGGCCGCGTCACGCTGGGCCACGTAGATTGGCGCCAACGAGCCGATCCAGGGGAGCCGCTTGCCGTTGCGCTTCGCGTACTCGACCGCATCGTTGAAGGCCTGCTGAACCTCCAAGAACTCGCTCGTCGAGCCCCCCCGATCCGGGTGGGCCTCCCGGGCCCGCTGGAAGTAGGCCTGTTTAACGTCCTGCTCGGTCACCGGCAGCGACAGCCCGAGCCGCTCGACCGCCATCGGCCGCTTCTTGTGCGTGTGACCCCGGGACGATTCGTCGGGCGGCGGGAGATGGGGCGTCATGCGGACGGCTGGGGCAGGGCGGTGAGCGGAGGGCCGCTAGCTGCTCCGATTCTAACCACCCGACCCCAGAAGTGACGGCGAGCCGGGGACGTGAGTCCTCGGTGGAACCCTGGTACCCACTTCCCACCGACGACTGACGTCGCCGGCCCGCCTTCGATCGAAGGGGCGGGCGGGGAGCACGAGGACGCAGGACCCCTGCTCAATGGCTTGCATTTCAAGCCAGATCCGGAGTCGATACAAATGTCCACCGGTGTCGAAATCGCTCGCTAGGACGCATCCTCGGCGATCTGGCGCGGGTCAGAGGGGTGCGAACCGGGGACGTAAGTCGTCGGTGGAACCCGGGTACCAAGTTCCCACCGACGACTAACGTCGCCGGCTCGCCGCCTTATTTTGCCCCCGTTGGTAGCGTTGTAGCGGCCCCGGCCCCGGGCTATAATCCGCGGCTCGACTACCCATCCTGCCTAAATTCGCGCGACTGTCCGGCGGCGTCGCGGCGCTCGCCCCCGCTCCGTCTGCCCCGCTCCGCCCGAGAGACCCGATGCGGTTCTGGCTGCTCGACACGATCGAAGAGTTCGTCGCCGACGAGCGCCTAGTGGGCTCGAAGCAGGTGAGCTATTCCGAGGAGTACCTCCAGGACCACTTCCCCGAGTTCCCGGTGCTGCCCGGCGTGTTCATGCTCGAAGCGGCGACCCAGGCCTCGGCCTGGCTGCTGCGGCTCAGCGAGGACTACGCCCACAGCGTTATCGAACTGAAAGAAGCCAAGAACATCAAGTACGCCGACTTCGTTCGACCCGGGTCGCGGCTTACCGTCACGACCGAGCTGATGAAGAAAGACGACCGCGAGGCGACCTTCAAGGTCAGCGGCATGGTCGGCGATAGCACGAGCCTCAGCGGCCGGTTGGTGCTCGAAAGATTCAACCTCGGCGACACGGATCCCAGCATGGCGGAAGTTGACGCTCACGTCGTCCGTTACATGCGGTCGATTGAGCAGGTGATGCGACTCAACCGCGTCCCCGTCGGGAACGCGACTTAAGGACAAAGCTAGCGGCGCCATCGCGGCAAGCAGACACCCGACGCGATCGCCATCGACTACCTCAGTTCATTTTCGAGAAGACGAGTAACGGTATGCCCAGCAAAGAAGAGATCTTCGCCAAGGTCCAGGAAGCCCTCGTGGACGCCCTCGGCGTGGAAGAGGACGAAGTGACGCCCGAGGCGACCCTGCAGGGCGACCTCGACGCGGAGAGCATCGACTTCCTCGACATCGTCTTCCGCCTCGAGAAGGCGTTCAACATCAAGATCGAGCGTGGCGAGCTGTTCCCCGAGGACATCCTCACCGACTCGGCCTACGTCGCCGACGGCAAGGTGAACGCCGACGGCATCGCCAAGCTCAAAGAACGCATGCCCTTCGCCAACCTCACGGCGTTCGAGGCGGACCCACAGGTCCAAAAACTCGGCAAGCAACTCACCGTCCAAGACATGTGCGGCTTCGTTGAATACAAGCTGGCGAAGTCTTGAGGTAGCAACTTCACATTTAGCCCCCGGTCATTGACCGGGGGCTAAATACTTACACAACGCCCCACTCATGAGATGGTTCTGGGTCGACCGCTTTTCCGAGTACGTCGCGGGCTCGCACGCGCGCGGGCTGAAGGGCGTGTCGCTCTCGGACGAGTTCATCCACGGCCATTGGGACATCTACCCGACGCTCCCTAACTCGCTCATCGCCGAGGGCATGGCCCAGACGGCCGGCTTGTTGGTGAGTGAGATGTACGACTTCAAAGAGCTGGTGGTCCTGGCGAAGTTCACCAAGCTGTCCTTCAACACGCTGGTGCGGCCGAGCGAATCGCTCGAGTACCACGCCACGATCGGCCGCGCCCTCGACGCCGGCGCCCAGTGCATGGTGACCGCCACCGCCCGCGGCATCGAGGGCGAACGCCAGCAGGCCGAGGCCGAAATCTTCTTCGCCCGGCTGTCCACTAGCGAGGCCGACTCCGAAGCCGCCCAGAAGGGCCTCCCGCCCCGCCTGTTCGACCCCGCCGACCTCGCCCGCTGGCTCTACGTCACCGGCGTCTTCCAAGTCGGCGTCCACGAAGACGGCAGCCGGATGAAGCCGCAAGACTACGATTTGCCGGTACTAGCGTGAGGGACGAGGGGCTAGGGACGGGGGACGAGGGTTTCATAGCTTCGGAATCCCACGTCGCTTGAACCTTGCCCCGCTGACCGAATAATCAGGTTCTCCACAACCATTTGGCAGGACGCTGTTTATCAGGAGGAGTTGAGGGGCTAAGGAACTAAGGGGCTGAGGGAACGCGCAAGCGTTTTCCCGTCCGTTCCCTCAGCTCTCAGCCCCTCAGCCCCTCCTCGTCCCCCGTCCCTAACCCCTAGCCCCTCCCACCTCATGCGTCGCGTCGTCATCACAGGCATGGGCTGCGTCACGCCCCTGGGTCACACCGTCGATGAGCTGTGGGGCAACCTGCTGGCGTGCAAGAGCGCCGTGGGGCCGACCACGCTGTTCGACGCCAGCTCGTTCCCCACCAAGATCGCCGCCGAGGTGAAGGACTGGTCGGTCGCCGACGTCGGCCTCGACGCCAAGGAGTGGGAGCGCCGCGGCCGCCACACCCGTTTCGCCGCCGGCGCCGCCAAGCAGGCGATGGACCAGTCGGGCGTCGCCGGTTCGGTCGAGCCTGCGCGGATGGGCGTCTACCTCGGCGCCGGCGAAGGCCAACAAGACTTCGAGTCGTTCGCGCGGATGATGACCGCCGCCATGCAAGGCGGCCAGCTCGACATCGCCCGCTTCGTCCAGGAGGGGATCAAATCGCTCGACCCGCAATTGGAATTGGAGCAAGAGCCCAACATGCCCGCCGGCTACCTGGCGGCGATGTTCGACGCTCAGGGCCCCAACAGCAACTGCCTCACCGCCTGCGCCGCGAGCAGCCAGGCGATCGGCGAGGCGACCGAAATCATCCGCCGCGGCGACGCCGACGTGATGCTCTCCGGCGGCTGCCACAGCATGATCCACCCGTTCGGCGTGACGGGCTTCAACCTGCTCACCGCCCTCAGCGAACGCAACGCCGAGCCGCACCGCGCGAGCCGGCCGTTCGACCGCGACCGTGACGGCTTCGTGCTCGGCGAGGGCTCGGCGATGGTCGTCCTCGAAGAGTACGAGCACGCCAAGAAGCGCGGCGCGACGATCTACGGCGAGCTGCTCGGCTACGGCGCCACCGCCGACGCTTTCCGCATCACCGACACGCACCCCGAGGGCCGCGGCGCGACGACGTGCCTCAACATCGCCCTCGCCGACGCCAAGCGCAACCCCACCGACATCGACTACGTCAACGCCCACGGCACGAGCACTTCGGTGAACGACCGCGTCGAGACGCTCGCGCTCAAGCAAGCGATGGGGGACGTGGCGTACCAGACGCCCGTCAGCAGCACCAAGAGCATGATGGGCCACCTGATCGCCGCCGCCGGCGCGACGGAGTTGATCATCTGCCTCAAGACGCTCGCCGACGGCGTGATGCCGCCGACGATCAACTACGAGACGCCCGACCCCGACTGCGACCTCGACTACATCCCGAACACGCCGCGCGAAAAGAAGTGCCGCACGGTGTTGTCAAACAGCTTCGGCTTCGGCGGTCAGAACGTGACGCTGATCGCCGGCGCGGTGTAGGGTCCGCGCCGATGTTGTGGGAGGGGTCTCCAGACCCCGATTACGGTATCCGTCCCGTAAAGGCATGGTGCGCGTAATCGGGGTCTGGAGACCCCTCCCACATCGACCCCTACTCCACAATCAACACGCACGTCGGCGAAGGCACATAGTCCGACTCGAGCGTCCACTGCAGCGCGCCGGTCTCGCCGTCGATCGAGAACACCGCGACGGTGTTCGAATCCCGGCCCGCGGCGAGCAGCCACTTGCCCGACGGCGACACGGCGAAGTGCCGTGGGTGGCTGCCACGGATCGGCTCGAGGTCGATCGGCGTCAGCTGCGACGGGTCGGCCTCGATACGGAACGCGGTGACCGAGTCGTGCCCGCGGTTGCCGACGTACACGACCTTGCCCGAAGGGTGGACGCGCACCTCCGACGCGCTGTTGGAGACCTCGCCGGCGCGCTGCTCTTCGGTGAGCGTCGGGAAGGTTTGCAGCAGCTCCAGCTCGCCCTTCTCCGTATCCCACGCGAACGCCGTGACGGCCATCGACAGTTCGTTGACGACGTAACCGAACTTGCCATTCGGATGGAAAGCGAAGTGCCGCGGGCCGCCGCCCGGCTCGCACTTCACGGACCCGTGCGGATTGAGCTCGCCCGACTCGACGTCGAAGGCGTAGACGTAGATGCGGTCGGCGCCGAGGTCGGGGACCAGCACCCACCGCCCGTCGGGCGACGGCATCGCCGAGTGCGGGTGGCATTCCTTCTGCCGGTCCGCGACGACGCCTGACGGCTCGTCGTGCTCCATCAAGGACGCCCGCTCGGCGATCGAGCCGTCCTCGCGCAGCCGGTACGACGCCACCGAGCCGCCGCCGTACTGCGCGGTGAACAGCACGCGGCCCGAGGGGTCGACCGACACGTGGCAGGGCCCGCCGTCGCCGGTCGGCGCCTGGCCGAGCAGCTCCAGCCGCTTGCGCGACCCCTCGCCGCCGATCCGCCATTCGGCGACGCCGCTCTGGCGGGCGTCGATCGTCGAGTAGAGCCGCGGCAGCGTCGGGTGCTTGGCGAGGAACCCCGGCTGCGTCGTCTCCGCGGCGAGGCGGGCGCTCGAAAGCTTGCCGGTCGCGTCGTCGAGCGTCAGGTGATAGATGCCGCGGCTGGCGCCGCTGGGGGCGGTGGCGGTGCCAATCCAGACGTCGGTCATAGCGGCGGAAGCGGTTGAGGCGGTGAGCAGGGCGAGGAGGAACAAACGCATGGCGGAATCATTGCCCTGAGAGTCGGTCGAGGCGAGGCGCCTCGCGCTGGATTGCCTAAGTTGCCGGCGGCGAAGGTCAGAGCCATTGGGACACGTCTCGCGGCCAACAAGCCGCCACCACTGATATCACAACGATATCCACGGCGGTCTTATTGATTGCAATTCACGAAGTCACAAAACACCCCGTCAGCGCCTAAAGCATTTTACCACAACGGCTTACGGAGTTCACGCCGTTATGGCCACTACTTTGCACAATCGGTATTTGCCGTCGTCGCCCCTTCCAGTCGACAACGCCACCCGATTTACCAGGAGCAAACCCAAATGACGAAGCACCTTGTTGCAGCGGCCGCCGCGGTCGCGTTGTGCTTCGTGGCTGGCGCCGATCAGGCCCAGGCCCGAGGCTTCCACATCCGCGCCGGCGGCGTCCACGTCGATATCGGCAACCCCCACGGCCACTGGGGCGGGCGACACGTCGTCGGCTACCCGGGCTACGGCGCCGGGCGTGTTCACCGCTCGTTCTACGGCGCCGGCTTCGGCGGCGGTCATGACCACGGCCACCGCCGCTGGCACGACACCAGCCACTACGACTACCACGGCCCGAGCCTCGTCCCGCACCGCGGACACTTCGACTACGTCCCCGGCCACTACGATTTCCACCGTAGCGGGCACTGGGACCACCACTGAGGCGGGGTGACGCGATAACGAATCAGCCCGGAGGAACATTGTCCCTCCGGGCTGATGTATTGATAGCGGATTGGGGATTTCGGATTAAATCGCAGAGCGAGGCTTGGGGTTCGCTTGCGTTTCAACCCGCATTCCGCAATCCCAATTCCGCAATCACTACAACGCCACCGTCACCGTCTTCGTCTCCAAATACGCATCGAGCCCCGCCGCGCCCTTCTCGCGCCCGACGCCCGAGTGCTTGAAGCCGCCGAACGGCGCCGCGGCGTCGAAGACGTCGTAGCAGTTCACCCACACGGTGCCGGCGCGCAGCTCGGCCGCCAGGCGATGCGCCTTGCTGATGTCCTTCGTCCACACGGCCGCGGCGAGACCGAAGGGCGAGTCGTTCGCGCGCTTGGCGACCTCTTCGACCTCGCTGAACTTCAGCACGCTCATCACGGGCCCGAAGATCTCTTCGCGGGCGATCCGCATGTCGTCCTTCACGCCGGTGAACAGCGTCGGCTCGACGAAAAACCCGCGGTCGCCGAACCGCTTGCCGCCGGTGACGCACTCGGCGCCGTCCTGCTTGCCGATCTCGACATACGACAGGACCTTGTCGAACTGCGCCTTATCGACCTGCGGCCCCTGCTGCGTCGCGGGGTCGAACGGGTCGCCCAAGCGATAGTCGCTGTTCATCGCCGTGAGGCGCTCGACGAACTCGTCGTGGATGTCGTCCTCGACGTACAACCGGCTGCCGGCGACGCAGCACTGGCCCTGATTGAAGTAGAGCGCGAAGTGCGCGCCGGCCACCGCCGCGTCGAGGTCGGCGTCGGCGAACACCACGTTGGGGCTCTTGCCCCCCAGCTCGAACGTCACCCGCTTGAAGGTCTCGACCGCTTCACGCTGGATGATCTTGGCGGTCGTCCCCTCGCCGGTGAACGCGATCTTGTCCACTTGCGGGTGCTTCACCAACGCCGCGCCGGCCGTCGGGCCGAAGCCCGGCACAACGTTGATCACGCCGTCCGGGAAGCCTGCTTCTTTGGCGAGCTGCGCCATCCGCAAACAGGTGAGCGGCGTCTGCTCGGCCGGCTTCATCACGATCGTGCAGCCCGCGGCTAGCGCCGGCCCCCACTTCCACGCCGCCATGAGCGCCGGAAAGTTCCACGGGATGATCTGCCCGACGACGCCGACCGGCTCACGCCGTGTGTAACAGAAGTAATCGCCACGGATAGGGATCGTGTCCCCTTGGATCTTGTCGCACCAGCCGGCGTAATAGTGCAGGCAATCGACCACCAACGGCAGGTCGGCCGCGCGCGAGTCGCTGATCGGCTTGCCGTTGTCGAGCGTCTCCAGCGCCGCCAAGTACTCGATCTCTTCCTCGATCAGATCGGCGAGCCGGTGCATCAGCTTACCGCGGTCGCGGGCGTCCATCGTCCGCCAGGGACCGCTGTCAAAAGCCCGCCGCGCCGCCTGCACGGCGCGGTCGATGTCCTCGGCGTCCCCCTCGGCGACATTGGCGATCACCTCTTCGGTGGCCGGGTGGATCGTCTCAAAGGTCTTGCCGCTCGCCGCATCGACCCACTTGCCATCGATAAAACACTGCGTCTGCTTGATCGCGGGACGCGCAACAACCTGCGTAGCGGTAGCCATCGGTACGTACCTCTGAAGTAGGGCCTCTAGCGTAGGGCCGTGGGAGTAGAGCGATGCGACGAGGCCCCCGATTGTACGGCGGAACGATAGGTTTTGCACGCCAACCGGCCGCCCCCTACTCAACCGATTCCATGCGGAGCCGGGAGACGTCAGTCCCCGGAGGGAAGCGGGTACATGGGTTCCACCGAGGGCTAACGCCCACGGCTCAGACCTCCCCCATGGTCGGTCTTATGAAAACTTGTTGCTCCGCGGCTGCGTATAGCGATAGAACTACCGCTAGTGAGTTCTGACTCACGTCCAACCTGGAGCAAGTGATCATGTTCCGTCGCGCCATGCTTGCCTTGGCCCTGTTGATGGCCTTCGGCGTCGCTCTCGAAGCGGTCGCCCAAAACCGAGCCTACTACGGCACGCAGCGCCACATGAGCGCCCGCCAATACAGCGGCGAGTACCAAGCGATGCGTCCGAACGTCGTGCCGACGTTCAGCCTGCCGGTCTACGGCGGGGGCGGTTACCGGAGCTATTACCGTGGGGGGGGCTACGGCGGATATTACGGCGGGTACCCCGTCTACCGACAGCCGGTGATTATTTACCCACCGGCGATCTATTACGGTTTCTAAGCAAGTCTTCAAAAACAGCGGGTCGGAATCGGCTAGAGGGCGTGTTAGGCTACGCGAAAGTTCTGAGCCTGTCTCCCTTTACCTCCCGGAGGCCGTCATGGCCCTCACTCGCTTCCTTGTGTTCGCGATCGCTTGCGTTGCTCTGACCGGTTGTCAGGAGAAAGAAACCGTTGTCGATGTGGAAACGCCTTCCGGCGACATCGAAGTCACGAAGGACAAAGACAGCGGCGATATCGAAGTCAAGGTAGATCGGGACCCGGCGACGGAGGCCGCATCCACCACTGAGACCGCCCCCGAGTGACGCCTTAACGTCGCGCCGCGGCTACCACCGCGAGGCCCATCGCAACCACGACAACGGCCGTTGGCTCCGGGATCGGCATGTTCGACCCCGGCAGCCAGCGGCCGTAGTTCGTTTTCCAGTTGGCCATCGCCATCGCATTGCTCGCCGGCAGGTCGCTATCGCGCAACACGGTGTAGTCGGCGGCGTCCACGCAGCCGTCGCCGTTGTAGTCGCCCGGCAACGTCACCGCGCTGTCGACCACCAGCAGCGAGAACTCCGTCTCGGTCAACTGCGGGACGAACTCCAGCGTGCCGGGGAGATCGGGGAGGACAATTTCGCTGAGATACATGCTTAGCGATTCGGCTTCGAACAGAGAGAAGACCTGCCCGGCGGCGATTTCGGTCATCGCTGAGGCGTCGATCGTCAGCGACCCGTTAACCGTCAGTGGTTCCGCACTTAGAATCGACGGGGTCGTGAGATTGCTGTTGGAGAGCGCGACTGATACCGTGTTGCCGACTGTCGCATATCCGCTGAAGAAAACCGAGCTGCCAGCGTTAAGTGACATCTCAGCATTGAGCAGCGCAGTATCCAGTTCTATCGATGCTTCAGCCGCGAGACGGAGTGCGCCCCGGGACGTGCTGCGGAGTTCAACTCCCACCGAATTGCTCTCGCCGTGAATCTCAAGGACGCCGTCGATCCAAAGCGGCCCGCCCGGCAACGACGCCTCGTCACGGATGACTGAATTATGCATCAAGAAAGCATTTGACGGGTTCGTTCCGCTTGCCGTAATGCGAAGGCCCTGAGACGAGACGATTAATTCGCTGTCAATGATTTCGGTGGAGCTCTCGATCGATAGGCTACGGCCAATCTGCAGCAGCGACCTCTCGACCTGCAAAGTCCCGTACAGTCGGCTTGAGATGCCTTCGCCGATCTCGACAACGCTATCGGTAAATCTCAGACTTCCGCCGCCGTCGAAGTGCCCGTTCAGAGCAAACTTTCCCTGCGCCACATCGATGGAGGCCAACCCAGTCCCGCTATGGAGCAGGAGGTCGCCGCCTATCTCCATGCTGCCACCCTCGACCCTAATTCGCCCCGCGCTAGTTAGGTTGGACGCCAATCGCAGCGAGTCATTTTCACCGACTTCGATTAAGCCAAGGGGCGCTACGGATACCGAATGCACCACGACTCCCGACCCGGCAATGACCCCCTCGACCTGAACGTTGTGCAACGCGATCGTGCCGCCATCAAGTTCGAGCCGGCCTTGGTGGCCAACGTCGGCGCGACTGTTGTTGCTGTTCAGCATCGACCGCACGACGGCTCCCTCCGAGACACGGAGAACACCGCCGGGTCCATAAGGCAATGACTGGCCACGCGACCCGACCGTAAGTCCGTTTGTCTGCAGTTCGGTTCGTTCCCCAGTTACGTTGGCTTTACCTTGGATCAGCACTGCTTCGCCTAAGACACCAGTTGCGGGGCCGACCCGCACGACAGCCCCATCGCGGACGTTGAGTATTGAGAAATCGGCGTCAGAGACCAGCAATTGCTTGCCAACCGTGAGCAACGACGACTCGCCAACAACTTCGACCGTCGCAAGCCCCGGCGACTCTCCCCGAGGAGAAATCGACAGCACCCCCAAATGCGTTTCCCCAACTTGGAGCCACGCCCCGTTATCGACGCGGAGATAACCTGATCCGCGGACGCCCACCCCCAACGTTGGCGTACTTGTTGAACCGGCGGAGACAACCGAAGCCTTCGTCCCCGCCCCCGTCACCACCATCTTCGCCAACGCCGACTCGCTATCGCCCACCAGCACCCGCCCGGCGGTGAACTGCGAGCCGCCATTCACCTCAACGCCGCCGCGCGGGTCCGCGTCCAGGGGGGATTGGCTCGTGGGACCAATCGCGACCGTCGTCGTGGGTTCGACGCCGGCGGGTTCGCCTGGCGTCACCGTCCCCGTGAACACCACCTCGCCAAGCGAGACGCCGGCGGCCCCAACGACCACCGCCGCCGTCACCAGTCGCAGTGCGCTAAAGAACATCTAAAAAAAGCTCCCAGGGCAGCCGCCCCTGCTCGGGTAGTAAACCAGACCGCTAGACTGCATCGGCTTCGCCAGAGTCTGACCGACGCTCGCAAGAAGTGTATTTTATCCGATCGCGCGGCCAAAACCGAACGAAATCTACTTGGCCCGTACGGGGAAAAGCCCCGCTAAACAACCTTCCTCGGCATGCCCCCCGCGACTGACTACGACGTCCTCGTCCTCGGCGCCGGCGCCGCCGGGATGCTCTGCGCCGTGCGCGCCGCGGAGCGCGGCAAGCGCGTGCTGGTGCTAGAGAAGAACACCAAGCCGGGCGTGAAGATCCTCATGTCGGGCGGCACACGCTGCAACCTCACCCACAGCGCCTCGGCCAGCGAGATCGCCGACGCCTACGCGCGGCTCGTCGGCGGCGCTGAGGGCAAAGCGAAGGCTCGCTTCCTCCGCACCGCGCTCGGCCGGCTCACGCCCGACTCCGTCGTCGCGATGTTTGCCGCCGAGGGACTCGCCACCAAGATCGAAGCCACCGGCAAGGTCTTCCCCGCAAGCGACCGCGCGCTCGACGTGCAACGGACGCTACTGCGGATGCTCGACCGCGCGGGCGCGTCGCTCGCGCTCGGCGAAGGGGTGACGTCGCTCGAGCGCAACGAAGAAGGCTACGTCGTCACCACAACGAAACGAACGATCTCCACCCCCAAGCTCGTCATCGCCGTCGGCGGTCAGTCGTACCCCGGTTGCGGCACAACGGGCGACGGCTACGCCTGGGCCAAAGCCCTCGGCCACCGCATCGCGCCGCCCCGGCCGGCGCTCGTGCCGCTCACCTCGCACGAGCGCTGGGCCTGCGAACTGCAAGGCGTCACGCTGAGCGACGTGCGGGTGCGATTGCAGGAAGGCGATATGAAACCCGTCGCCGACCGCCGTGGTTCGTTCCTGTTCACGCACTTCGGCCTCTCGGGACCCGCGGTGATGGACGCCAGCCGCTTCGTCACCGAGCGTCCCGGCGCCGGTTGGCAGGCGGTGTGTGACTTCGTGCCGAGCCTCGACGAGCAACACCTGCTCGACGCGTTGCAAGCCAGCGGCGCCCGAGGCTTGCTCAACGTCGTCGCCGAGTGGACGCCGCGCCGACTCGCCGAGTCGATCGTCACCCGCGCCGGCGCGCCGCTCGACCGCAAGCTCGCCGAACTCTCGAAGCTGGAACGCCGCGCAGTGATCGACGGCCTGAAAAGATCGGCGATCCCTTTGGTTGGTTCGCTCGGCTTCAAGAAGGCCGAGGTCACTGCCGGCGGCGTCGATCTGTCGGAGATCGACCCGAAGACGATGGAGAGCCGCCTCTCTCCCGGCGCCTACTTCATCGGCGAAGTGCTCGACCTCGACGGCCCCATCGGCGGTTACAACTTCCAAGCCGCCTTCAGCACCGGCGCGCTGGCGGGTGACTCAGTTTGAATGAACGAACGTCCGATGCGTGACCCCGACCGATAGGGTGGATTATGGCGTTCTTCATTCTGCCGTAGCGTTTCGCGCAGAAACGCGGAGACGCAGAGGATAGGCAGCGAAGACTCACGCAAAGACGCCAAGGCGCAAAGGCGAAGTCTCGTAGGAATGAGCGCAGCCGCAAACGATCGCGCACGAGTGCGTCCTTGGCGGCTTAGCGCCTTTACGTGAGTCTTAAAGACATCCCGCTCTGCGTCTCCGCGTCTCTGCGCGAGACATCCCCACTTTGCTCCGTTGATCGGCGCGAGGCTAGAGACGCTACGGCTAAGGGAAGCTCGCTTTAAAGAATCCCTTCACTAAGCGACTGCCAGATCCCTTCGCTCCACGACATCGTCATCGCCCCTCTCTCTGAAAGAGAGATGCGGCAGCGATGGCGGCCGTTTCAATCCGGAGGATGCTCCTACCGAAGGAAACAGATTCCCAGCCGGCGGCCTCGGCCTCGGTCACTTCGACGTCAGAGAATCCCCCCTCGGGCCCAATCGCGATTGCAACCGACTTGGCGCCGCTCGCCGTCGCTTGCGACCCGCCCGTTGGGTGCGCGATTAGTCGCCGATTGGCATGAGTCGTGGCGAGGAACTCACGAAACGCCATCGGTTCGTCAATCGCCATCAGCCGATTGCGGCCGCACTGCTTGGACGCCTCCACAACGCCACGGCGGAGCTTGTCGAGGCCCGACCCCTTCGGCGCCGCGACGCTGTGCTCGGTCGCCAGCGGCACAAGCCGGGCGACGCCTAGCTGAGTGAGCATGTCAACAAGCACCTTCTGACGATCCCCCTTCGGCAACGCCACGCCGAGCGTCACGACGACGGGCGGCTCACGATTGACTTCGGTCCGCGACAGCACAGCTAGCGTCACGTCACGGCGTGTCGTCTCAAGGACTTCGGCCTCATATTCGTAGCCGCTGCCGTCAAACAGCGTCACGTGGTCCCCCACACCGCCACGCATCACGTGCAACAAGTGATGGGCCTCGCTGTCGCAGAGCCGCGCGGCGCTCCCACCCGCGGGGTCAAACAGTATCGGGTCGTCGCAGTAAAAGCGGTGGGACATGAAGGAGTGGGTGGTCAGTAGCGGCAGGAACGGAGGGCCGCGCGCCAGCTCTGCTGGCGCCGCGGTTGGCTTGCCGTTAACGCGGTGGCCAATAACCGCCGATTATGCCAGTGGGGCTGCGCCCACGCACTGCCCACTGTCCACTGCCGACCGCCCACCAACGTCCATGTACCTCCAGCACTGGGGCTTCGACCGGTCGCCCTTCGCCACGGTCGCTTTCGGACACGGCGTGAGCGCCGACGGCCGCGAGCCCTACCCGACGCGCCCGCTCGCCGAAGCGACCGCCCGGGCCGACTACCTCGTCAGCCAGCGTCGCCGACTAGGCGTGCTGCTCGGTGGGCGTGGTTGGGGCAAGACGACCGCCCTCGCAGCGATCGTCGCCGAACAACGCCGCGCCGCGGTGCAGACCGTGCTGCTCGACGCAGTGGGGCTCACCGCCCGCGAATTGCTCTTCCGTGTCGCCGAAGGTCTCGACGCTGCGCCCGATTCGGCCGACTGCCAGATGAAACTCTGGCGGCGGATCGAGGACGCGCTCGCCGAAAACCGCTGGCAGCGGATTGCGACACTGCTGGTCGTGGACGACGCCGACGAGCTCGGCCCCGACTCGCAGCAACAACTCGTGCGCCTCGCGCGGCTTGAAGCCGATCCGGCGGCGCAGTGGACGATCCTCCTCGCAGCGAGTCCCGACTCGCTCGAACGATTGAACTCGGCTCTGTTGCACTTGATCGACCTGCGGATCGATCTGGCGCGTTGGACCGCCGACGACACGGTGGGCTACATCCAGAACGCCCTGGTAGAGGCGGGCCGGTACGAGCCGGTCTTCACCGACCGCGCCCTCGACCTCCTGCACGACCTCACGCGCGGCGTGCCACGACACGTGGCGCGGCTGGCGGACTTCTCATTGCTGGCCGGAGCGGGGCAACAGGCAGACAGCATCGATGCCGCTACGGTGGAGCAGGCGTTCGCGGAAACGAAATGGACTCCCGACGGCATGGCGGCGGCCGGCTGACGCCAGAGAGGCGAGGCGCTAGGGACGGGGAACCTTGAGCCGTCGGCGCTAGCCGCGGGTGAGGCCCTCTCTTGGCGCCGCTACACTCTTCACACACCGAACTCCCGCGACTTGCGTCGCGGGAGTTCGGTGTTGCACTGCTTAGCAAAGTCGACGGCGCTGCGTCAGGAACTGGGCCGCGCTATTGGAACTCCCTTCTACGTGGCCTCGGGCGTTCGACGACACCCGACACGGACCCGCTGGGGCCCGAGGGTCCAGGGCTTAGACATCGGCGGTCGCAAGGTCGGCGGCGTAGGCCTCCAGCGCTGAGTCGCCGACGTTGGGCGCCACCGGCTTGGGCTTCTTCGCCGCCTTCTTATTGGCGACGCTGGCGGACTTGCCGCGGGTCTCCTTGGTCGGCTTCACGTCTTCGCGGGCTTCGGCAACTTCTGGAGTCGACTCGCTAAATTGGAAGCGGCCGACCGTCTTGCGAAGGTCCGAGACGTGCTCGCTCAGCATCGTCGAGATGGACAGCGAGCGTTGGCTGTTGCTGGCGGCCTCTTGGGTGCCATTGTCGATCTCGCCGACAGCGATGTTGATCTGCTCGATCCCTTGGGCCTGCTCGCTCGCCGCGGCGGCGATCTCGGCGATCAGGTTGTTGGTCTTCTCGACGCTGGTCGAAATCTCGTCCAGAGCCGAGTTCATGTGCTGGTTGATCTCGACGCCCTCTTCGGCGCTCTCGCAAGTGGCCGCGATCATCTGCGAGGTGGTGCTGTTGGCGTGAGCGGTCCGCTGGGCCAGGTTGCGGACCTCTTGCGCCACGACGGCAAAGCCACGCCCCGAATCGCCGGCCCGGGCGGCCTCCACCGCGGCGTTCAGAGCCAGGAGGTTGGTCTGGAAGGCGATGTCGTCGATCGTGCGGACGATCTTCGCCTGCTCATCGGCCGAAGTCTTAATCTTGTTGATCGCCTCGGCAAGCTTCTTCATCGCCGCATTACCACGGTCGCCGGCCAGACGAGTCTCATCAGAGAGGGCCTTCGCCTGCACGGCGTTGCCGGCAGTCTGCTTTGTCATCGAGGTCATCTCTTCAAGGCTGGCGGCGACCTCCTCCAGAGCCGACGCCTGCTGCGTCGCCTTCGCGGCGAGTTGCTTGCTGCCCGATTGCATGTCGCCCGCCGCGGTTGCGACCGAGTCGCCCGTGTGAGCGACGGCGGCAAGCGATTCGGCGAGTGCTTCGACCGCCCGGTTGATGCTCTTCTGCAATGCCGCGAAATCGCCGCAGAATCGCCCTTCCATCCGGCTGGTAAGATTGCCCTTGGCGATCTGCTCCATCGCGTCGGTAGCGGCGGCGGCGGGGACGGCAAAGGCCTCGACCATGTCGTTGAGGCCCGCGACGAGGTCACGGTAGGCGCCCTGGAAGGCGCCGCTGTCGCCACGCTGATCGAGTTTGCCGTTCTTCGCCGCGTTGACGAGGTCGTCGGTCTGACGATTCAGGTCAAGCAACGTGGTGACGACTTCACCGAACGCCTTTGAGAGCTCGCCGAGCTCGTCCTTGCTGTGCTGCTTGGAGATTTCAACGCGATCGAGGGCGCCAACGACGACGTTCTTACTGACGCCCAGCAGCTTGCCGATGGGACGCAGGATCGACGTGCTGATCAGGTAGCCCAAGACCAACGTGGTGACAATCGCAACACCGCCGACGAGCAGGAACGTCAGGGTTGCTTGCCGCGCGACGCCACGCACACCTTCGGCCGCGGCGAGTACCGAGTCGCGGCTTTCGGCCACGAGTTGCTCCTTCTCGTTGATCAACTCCTTTTTCTTCGTCAGTCGAGCGATCTCGTCCTTGATGTCGAGTTCGTGCTGCTCCTTCGAGAGGTCGAGCAGTTCGCGGAACACCGAGAAGCTCGCCTGGGCCTCACCGCTGCGGCTCGACACGAGCGCCTCATCGCGGGTATCGGGGTTGTCATAAAGCTTGAGCACGCGTCCCGACGCCGCCAACCAGAGGGCGTACTTGTCGGTGGCCTGATCGAGGTAGGCCAGCGCCTTGGCGCCGGTTACGCCCTTACGGGCCTCTTGGATGCGCTCGATAACCTGTTTGGCGTTGTCGAGGTGCTCGGTCAACGCCGCCGCCCGGGCCTCGTCGTCCGAGGCGGTGATGTAGGCGCGTTCGGCGGTCAGGGCCTGGTAGATATCGCGGTCGGCGTCGAGCATCAGCTTGATGCTCTCGTTCATGGCCTGGATCTGGTGGACGTCCTTGTTGAGCACCGGAAGAATATCGTTCTCCAAGAGCGGCGTGATCTGCTCCTGGACCAGCGGGATGAACTCGTCGTCAACGATGTCGTTCATCGTAGCGAGCAACGAGTTGCAAGCACGCCAGCCGACGAACATCAGTATCGCGAGCGAGACCGAGCCCGTGGCGACCAGTACTGTAATCCTTGACTTGATTGTCATCTCAAACTCGCTGCGCGGATGCGTAGAGGTGTGGTGGTGATTTCGGTTGCGGCGACTTTGCCAGCGATCAAACGACCAGTGAATCAGTGAACGCCGAAACTTAGGTTGCTTCCCACACGCGTTCCGAAAGTGTCGGTAATCCGCAGGATGCAGCCGCGTAGCGGTTCAAGCGGGCAGAATCGGGCGCCGACGCCGCGATGTGATCCCTACAGGCTGCAAGGTCTCTCGCGCCTGCGCGCCGTGATTTCCGCATCCACCGGTACGGGGGCTCTCGGCAACCTCCGTAATGCGTCGAGATTCTGACGGTCGAGCCGGGCGTGATGAGGATGCCGTCCGTCGCGCTTGTAAGTTCCACGGAGGGGAAGCCCGATGCGACTGTTCGTTTTGTCTCTACTGGCGGCCACGACGGCTGCCCCGCCGGTTAGCGGCGCGACCTTGATCGACCCCGCGGCCGCGAATGGCGTCGCAGCCGCCGAAGCGCCCGCCGCTGTGCCAACAGAGGAGCAGTTCGAGGCCCTGCAGTCGCAGATCAACGAACTCCGTCGGCAACTCGAAGCGAAGAAGAACGAGCCCGTCGTCGCGCCGATGATGACGGTCGGTGTCGAAGACGAGTTGCCGCCGCCGCCCGTCGCACCGGTCGCCGACGTGACCATGGAGCTCTCGAATGACGTCGAAGAGCTCATGGCGTGGCGGAAGTCGTTGGAGGAGTCCGAGGCCAAGGCGGCCGCTAAAGCAGCCTTAAAGCCCAACAACAAGATCTCCGGCCGCTTCTTCCTCGACGCGTACAACTACGACCAGAACGTCGCCAGCGTGGCGTCGGCGGGGGACGCTCAGAACACCGTCCAGTTCCGCACCGTCTGGCTCACGATGGGTGGAGACGTTCTGGAGAACACCTCCTACCGGATCTGGGTCGATGTGACGGGGGGCGACGTCAAGCTGCTCGACGTGTACCTCGACTTCGCCGAGCTCCCCGTCCTCCAGAACGTGCGGATCGGCAACTTCTTCGAGCCGTTTGGCATGGAGCAACTGACGCCGAACATCCACCTGACGTTCATGGAACGGTCATCGGTGTTCAACCTCGGGCGGCATACCGGCATCATGGCCCACTCGGACGACGAGAACGCCAACTGGACATACGGAGCGGGCGTCTTCGTCTCGGAACATGGCAATGCGCCGATCGAGTTCCAAGACGACAACGACGCGGCGGCCCTCACCGGCCGTCTAACGTGGTGCCCCTGGTACGACGAAGCGACCGCCGGTCGGGGTGTCTTTCACCTCGGCGCCGCTTACAGTTACCGCGTCCTGGCGGACGACAACCTCCGCTTCCGCAACCGCCCCGAGTCGTTCGCGGCGCCGTTCGTCGTCGATACCGGCACGGTCGGCGCGTCGAGCTACCAACTCGTCGGGCTCGAAGCGGCCTACGCCTATGGCCCGTGGATGGTCCAATCGGAGTACCACGGCGCCACCGTCAACGAGCTCGGCCCCGCGAACGACTACCTCGACTCATTCTACATCCAGACCAGCTACTTCTTGACGGGCGAGAACCGCTACTACAATCGGCGGTCGGGCACCTTCGCCAACGCCATCGTGCCGATCGAGAACTTCTTCCGCGTTCGGACCGGCGATTGCGACATCTGCACCGGGTTGGGCGCCTGGGAAGTCGCGTACCGCTACGCCACGACGGACCTCAATGCCGGTTCGATCACAGGCGGATTGACCGACCTGCACGCGGTCGGGCTGAACTGGTACCTGAGCCCCTACACCCGAGCCATGTTTGACTACATCCACTCGGAGACGGACACCCTGGCCGCCAACGATGGCGTCTTGAACGCGTTGCAGATGCGTCTGCAATACAACTTCTAGATGGTCAGCCGTCACCCGTTCAAGCCAAACACAAAGCAAGGAATCCGACCCATGCGTCCGCTACTAACCTTGGCCGCGACTATCGTTGCGGCGTTGAGCAACCCTGTTCTTGCCGGCGAGGTCTTGCAAAACCCCGCCGCGCCACAGGGACAAGTCGAGTTGCCGCCAAGCACCGACCAGATCGAGCAGGTCGTTTACGGAGCGCCGGGCTGTTGCAGTTGCTGCGAAGCGAAGTGCGGCTGCACGAAGTACGCCCGCATTGTTTGCGAGATGAAGAAGGTCCCGCGGTACGAGTGGGAGTGCGAATGCGAGAACGTCTGCACGCTGGTCCCGGCAAAGAAGATCGGTTGGTCGTTCCCGAGCCTCGGCAGTCTCTTTGGATGCTGCGATGACGCCGATTGCAGTGATGAATGTGCCGACGGGTGCTGCGAAGGCGGCGAGTGCGGCTGCGACCGACCCAGGCTCGGTTGCTGCCGGGTGCGGCGGTCACCGGTGTTGAAGGAATACACCGTTGAAGTGCCGGTCTACAAATGCGTCGTCGAGTACTGCTGCCCCGAGTGTGGCGACCCCCTGACCTCGAACAAGGGGAACGCCGCCGCAATCGCTGAGCAGGAGAAGAAGGCGTCCGTCCGAGTGGCAACGCTCCCGCGCCACACGGTCGGCTATGCCGAGTGATGAAGCGTCAACGTCTCCGCTGGCTGGGACGCCGGCGGAGACGCTGTTGCATTTTGAGCGGCGCCGGATGGCATCCGGTCCCGCTGTTGGCTCAGCCTTCGCCGTAGCCCAGTTGGTTGCGGAACATCTCGGGGTGATAGCCGTGACGGATCACACGCACGGGCGCGGGGTACGCCCGGTATACGGGTTGGCTGGCGCTGCGGATCGTCGCGGGTTGCGAGTAGTGATGGCGGAAGAACAGGCGCGCCTCGGCGGTCGCGGCCGTGGCGACAAAGATTGCGATTGCGAGCGGGGCGAATACGGTCTTGAGTCGGGCCATCGTAGGTGCTTCCACGGAGGGAGGAGGTTCTAGGGCGACGAAGCCGTCTCCCTATAGCCATCCTATTCAGGCCCTCTCCCGTGGCCAGCTTTTCAGCCCCGTTCGCACTGGGGCAATCCGCAAACGGAACACCGACCGTCCAATCGTAGCGGATAGCGCGATCGGGAAGTCACGACGGACTCCCCAGGTTCGACAGCCCGGACCCCCAACGCGTAGAGCAGGGGCCCTGCGTGGGCGTAGCGGCCCCCATGAGAGCACGTTTGAACCGTGAGCGTGAGCACTCGGGGTGCAGCGCGACTCGTGCTCCCCTCCGAGGGGTAGCGCCACGGCTCCGACGCCATGGTCAGGTGAAGCGCGATCTAGTGCAACTCTTGCCTCACCGCTTATCCGGTCACGCGGGCACGGCCACCCACTTCTTGAGCTTCTCGCTCAGCGCCTCGGGCGTGAAGGGCTTTGACAGGTAATCGCTCACGCCATTCTGGATCGCCTCCATCACCTTGTCCTTAGACCCCTCTGTGGTGATCATGACGAACGGCATGCTCGGCCATTGTTTGCGGACCTCGCGCAACAGCTCGATGCCCGACATGTTGGGCATGTTCCAATCGCTGAAGACGATGTCGATCGTCCCGGAATTGAGCGCCGCGAGCGCCTTGACGCCGTCTTCGGCCTCGCTGATCTCGGTGATGTCGAGGCTCTTCAGACAGTTCTTTGCGACCATCCGAGTCATGGCGGAATCATCGACAACGAGAACGTGCATAGCGTTACGGTCCTAGCGATTTTCGTGGGTTGGGGACAAGGGTCGCGCCGGAGCGGGCGCTCGTTAGTCGAAACTGGAGCAAGAGAAGCCGAAGTCGATCAGCATCGGACCGAAGTCGCTCTGAAAACTGATTCGCAGAGGCTTGGCCTGAGACGGGAAGTTGACTTTGTGCTTCTCGCCCAGCACGACGTTGGGAATGCCGAGGTTCAGCGGCAGGTCGAAGCGTTCCTTCGCCGAACCCACGATGACGTTGGTGAACTCACCGACGCCATCGATGACGAGGGCCGAACGAGGGTCGACCTCCATCCCGGTGAAGCGTGATACGGCTCCGGCCGCGGTCTCGAAGGTGAAGCTGATGCAGAAGGCGCCCGCCACTCGGCCGGAGACGCCGATCAAGGCGGAGATGTCGTACATCGACGCGTCGTCGGGCCTCAGTTCAAGCCCGGTGCGTTGAATCGACGCGCCCAGCATCGTGTCGAAAGTTTCTTGCACCGCCGCGACCAATGGATTCGCCGCCTTAACGGTGAGCTCCGCCGACGCGTGGGTTCTCGTTGTCGCCATCGATATCGTCTCAGGTTTCGCACTGCGCAGGCGTCGCCCCGCAATCTCAACTAAACGTCTAGCACGGCCTCGGGGCCGCGGCGGGAATTTCGGGAGTCCGTAGCGACCTCAACTTCTCGTCCGTGCACTTCAGACACTCGCTTGCGCTACTCTGCGTCCAGCCGCAAATTCCCCGCGCTAATGCGTTCGAAACATGGCGACGACCTACCTGTTGTCAGTCTCCGAACCAACCTGTCAGCGACCCCGCCTCGAGCGGCGTCAGATACACAGCTTCGCCCCATGATCACTCCCGAAGAAGAAGCCATCGGTCGCCTGCAAGGCTTGCGACACGTGATCTCAAGCGGCAACGCGAAGGCCGTCTCCTCGCTCTGCAACGAACTTGGTTCCCTCGCTACCGATCGGCTAGAGAACACCGAGATCCGAGATCGCATCGCGCAGGTCGTTAGCCACATCGACACGGCAATCTCGGCCGGCGGTGGCAAGGGAAAGAAGCTCGACGCCGTTCTATCCCGGATCGACCAAACCCTTGCCTCGATTGACGCCCTACTCTCGGCGGAGCAACCCGACGCCGCAGAGGCGCCCGCCGTCGAAGCGGCGCCGGTCGTCGCCGAAGTTGAAGCGGCGCCGTCGTCCAACGATGACAGCGCGCTCATCGACACGAGCATGCTCCCTGTCTTCATCAGCGAGGCGGCCGAGCACCTTGAGAACGCCGAGCAGAATCTCCTCGAACTTGAGCAAGAGCCCAGCAACAAGAGCGCTCTCGACGCGGTTTTCCGCGGCTTCCACTCGGTGAAAGGGAACGCCGGCTTCCTCAGCCTCACCCAGATCGGGAAGCTCGCCCACGAGGCCGAGACCCTCTTCGAGTTGATCCGCTCCGGCAAAGCCGAGCTAACGGACACCGCGGCGGAGCTCGCGTTGCTGAGCGTGGACATGCTTCGGCAGATGATCGACGCGTTGGGCGCCGTTGACGAACCCCGGGACGAGATGCCCGCCGAAGCCGCCGCGCTGGTCGCACAGCTCGTCGCGCTGATCCATTCGATTCAGACCGGCGAGGCCCCGCCCGTCCGCGAGCCGGCCCAGCCAAACCCCGCTGCCACCGAACCCGCCGCACCGAGCAATGCCGCCGCTGCCGAGCCGAGCGCGCCGGCTCCCGCACCCAACCCTCAACCGACAGCCGCGGCGCCGGGCGGCAAGAAGACGTCCGGGGGAATCGTCCGCGTCGACCAAGACCGCCTCGACGACCTTATCAACCTCATCGGCGAGTTGGTGACCGCCGAGTCGATCGTCTCTTCGACTTGCGACGTCTCACAGCACGAAGAAGCAGAGCAGTCATTGATCCACCTCAAGAAGATCACCGACGAGTTGCAGCAACTCAGCTTGTCGCTGCGGATGGTGCCGATCCACGACCTCTTCCAGAAGCAAGTCCGGCTCGTCCGCGACCTCGGCCGCAAGCTCAATAAGCCGGTCGAGCTCGTTATTGAAGGTGGCGCCACCGAACTCGACAAGAACGTCATCGACCAACTCGCCGACCCGCTGGTTCACATCGTCCGCAACTCGATTGACCACGGCATTGAGCCAAGCACCGAAGAACGTCTCACCGCCGGGAAGGCCGAAACAGCGACCGTCACCCTCTCGGCGGGTTACGTGGGCGGTCATATCCGCGTCGCGATCCGCGACGACGGCCGTGGCCTCAACCGCGAGAAGATCCTCGCCAAGGCCATGGCGCGCGGCGTTGTTCCAACCGACGCCGAATTAACTGGCCAACAGATCGACCAACTCATCTTCCACGCCGGCCTCTCGACCGCCGAGAAGATCACCGATGTCTCGGGCCGCGGCGTCGGCATGGACGTCGTCGCGCGCAACATCGAATCGCTACGCGGCGTCGTTCAGGTGAACTCCGAACCGGGCGTTGGGACCGAGATCGAGATTATCCTCCCCATGACGCTCGCGATCATCGACGGTCTCGTCGTGACGACGGGCGACCACCGGTTTGTGATCCCTTCGCACGAGATCGAGCGGCTCGTCGAGTGCGACCCCGATCAGATCGCCAACTTGGTGAAGCGACAGCCCATCCTGACGATCCGCGGCAAGCACCTGCCGGTGTTCCCGCTCGACGCCCTGGCGGGTTTCCACCGTCCTGCTGAAGCCGGTCCGGGGAAGGTGATCGTTGTGGCGAAGGCCGGCAATCACACGTTCGGTCTCCTGGTGGATCAAGTCGTCAATCGGCAACAGGTCGTCATCAAGCAGCTCGGCGACGCGATCGGCGGAATCGAAGGTGTGACCGGCGGCGCCGTCATGGGAGACGGACAGGTGGCGCTGATCGTCGATCTGGCGGGGATGCACCAACGCGTCCTCAAGCGACGCTCCGCCGGTTAAATCCCCATCCAACAGCCGGGCAACCGGTCGCAACTTTCCTCACCGCTACTAGCAGCCCCGAAGACGCCCTATGTCAACCGCCGCCCCGATCGCCAAGAACGACGCCTCGACGAGCAGCCAGTCCGAGATGTACCTGACCTTCAAGGTGGGCGACGACGAATTCGGCGTGCCGATCGTGCGGGTTCGGGAGATCATTGGCATCCTGCCGATCACCCAGGTGCCGGACGGGCCCGATAGTATCCGCGGCGTCATCAACCTCCGCGGCCGGGTGATCCCGGTTATGGATCTACGGTGGCGATTCCGCATGGACGGGGACACCACATCGTTCCCCCGGGCCTGCATCATCGTCGCCGAGGTCCAGCAGGGCGGCCGCTTCGTCGATCTAGGGCTGCTGGTTGACGCGGTGCGTGAGGTCTTCACGCTCGAGGCCCGAGAAGCGCATTCTTCCGAGGACTTCCAGGCCACGATCGAGCAGAGCTGCATCGCCGGTCTGGCGAACGACGAGAGCGGCATCAAGATCCTGATCAACGTCGACAGCCTCCTCACCGCGAGCCAACTCGGACTTTCAATGTTCGATGGCAGCGACGCATCCAGCCGCTCGATGCGAGTCGCGTCGGAGGCGCCATGCTGATCGAATCACTCGACGACGCCCTCTTCGAGAAATACCGCGGACTGATACAGAAGCTGTCGGGCGTCACGCTCGCGGACGCCAAGCACAGCTTCCTGCAGACTAGGCTCCGTAGCCGCCTGCACGCCGCCGGCTGCGAGTCGTTTGCGGAGTACTACGAGCTGCTCGGAGGCGGCGCGGACGGCGCCGAGGTGAAGCGCTTTATCGACGCCGTCACCACCCACCACACGTTCTTCTTCCGTGAGGCCCATCACTTCGAGCTTCTGGCCCGGCACGTCGCCGCGAAGTCCAATGCTGGGCAGACACGGTTCCGGTTCTGGTCGGCCGCCTGCTCGACGGGGGAAGAACCCTACTCGCTGCTGATGACGCTTGCCGAACGGCTCGGCGACGGCGGCCTCGCGCGGCTGGACCTCAAGGTCCTGGCGACCGACATCTCCGCGCCGACGCTCCGCAAGTCGGCCGAGGGCGTTTACGCACAAGAGCAGCTGCGCGGCCTTTCGCCCGAGCGACTGCTGCGCCATTTCAAACCGGCCGGCGACGGCGGTTCGTACCAAGTGACCCGTCAACTCCGCGACCTCGTGACGCATGCAGAGTTGAACTTGGTGCATCGGCCTTTCCCGATGAAGGGACGCTTCGACGCGATCTTCTGCCGCAACGTGCTGATTTACTTCGACCCACCAACCCAAGTCGATGTCCTGCGCCGCATGGCGGCTCGGCTTGCGCCGGGCGGGCTGCTGTTCGTCGGCCTCACCGAAACCGCGATGCACGCCGAGCTCGACCTCGAGTTCGTCGCCCCCGCCGTCTATGCGCGCCGCCACGAGTGCGGCCCGTCCAGTGCAGGCATGACGCCGGACGCCGTCCCGGCTTTCGCCAGCTGACCATCCAACCGAATCCAGGCCATGAAGGTTCTAATCGTCGATGATTCCGCGGTGGTCCGGCAACTCCTTGCCCAGGAGCTATCGAAGGACCCGCAGATCGAGGTCGTCGGCGCCGCGCCCGATCCCTACGTCGCCCGGCAGATCATCGCCGAACGGCGGCCGGACGTGCTAACGCTCGACATCGAAATGCCGCGGATGGACGGTCTGACGTTCCTGTCGAAGCTCATGCAGCACCATCCGCTGCCGGTGGTAGTGCTTTCGTCGCTGTCCGAGAAAGGGAGTCGCGTCGCGCTCGAGGCGTTGTCGCTGGGCGCCGTCGAGGTGCTCCACAAGCCGACCGCTGCGCACGCCGTTGGCGATGTGGTCCAAGACCTCTGCCGGAGCGTTAAAGCCGCTGCGCGGGCCAAGGTCCAGACGGTCTCGCCGGTGGAGACGCGTTCTTCGCTGTCAATGACGCGGATCACGAATCGGATCATCGCGATCGGCGCGTCAACTGGTGGCACCCAGGCGATCGAGTTTCTGCTGAAGCAACTGCCGCACGATTGTCCCCCGATCCTCGTCGTGCAGCACATGCCGCCGACATTCACCAAACAGTTCGCCGAACGGCTCGATTCGCTCTGTCGAGTCAGCGTCAAAGAAGCTTGCCACGGCGACCTGCTCGCGCGTGGCCAAGTGCTGATCTCGCCCGGCAGCCTGCACATGCAGCTCCGCCGCAGCGGCGCGCAGTTCTTCGTCGAGCTTTCCGATGGGCCAGAGGTGTGCGGCCACCGGCCAAGCGTTGACGTGATGTTCTCTTCCGTCGGCAAGTACGCTGGGCAGAATGCCGTCGGCGTGCTGCTCACGGGCATGGGGCGCGACGGCGCCGAGGGCCTGCTCAATATGCGGGCCGTCGGCGCCGCCACGATTGCCCAGAACGAAGAGACTTGCGTCGTCTTTGGCATGCCCAAGGAAGCTATCAAGCTCGGCGCGGCCTCACAGGTCCTGCCCCTGAACACCATCGCCGGCGCCGCCCTGGCGGCCGCGTCCGCGCCAGAGTCCTCGACCAACAAACCCGCCTTGATGGCGACCTGATAATCCAGTCGTACCGAACTCGATCCATTCGTTCCGTAAGAAGAACCTGCCGTAACCGGGATACCAGACCATGTCCGCCCATCGTCACGCCCTCTATCTTGCGCTATCGTTCGCCGCCTTCGGCATGGCGCCACTATGTGGAGCGGTGCTGATCGGAGCGCCCCAGTCGGCGTTCGGCGTCGCCGCGTTATTGGCGCTTCCTCTGATCGGAGCCGGCGTGGTCGTTAGGTTGCAGACAAAACTAGAGAAGCAGATTGAACGCCTCGCCGATGTCACTGAGCGTGTCGCGCAAGGCGAGCTAGACATCGAACCCACCGAGACCTACGCCGGCGCCTGCGGCAGACTGTCGGAGGCGGTCGTCGCCCTGGGTGTCACGGTCCGCGAGCTCGACGAAGAAATGCTGCAGGTGGCCGACGCCGTCGCCGCCGGCAACCTCGCCGAGCGTGGTGAGCTCCGGCGCTTCCGAGGCGCCTACCACGGGTTGCTTGGCCACTTCAACAACGCGATCGAATCCGTCACCGAGCCGGTGATCGCCATCCAAGAGGTGTTGGACGCCGTTGTCGATGGCGACCTCACCGCTCGACTAGAGGGTGACTACCGGGGCGATTTTAGCGACTTGCAAGACACATTGAACCGCGCTATCGCCGCGGTGGAGCGCTGCCTCACGGCGGTCGCAACGTCTGGCGAGGCGCTGGGCCGCGCCACGTGCGGAGTGCAGAACCGCAGCCGTTCGCTGGCGGACGGCGCCAACCAGCAGATGACCGCCTTGGAGCAAGTCGCCGCGAGTCTCGAAGAGATGACGTCGATGACTCGTCAAACCTCCGACAACGCCCACCTCGCCGAGAAGCTCGCCAGCGAGACGCGGACCGCCGCTCAAAGCGGAAATGAATCGATGGAGCTGCTCAACGCGGCGTCGCAGAAGATCATGGCGTCGGCCAGCGAACAGGCGAAAATCGTCCGCACGATCGACGCGATAGCGTTCCAGACCAACCTCCTGGCGCTGAATGCGGCGGTCGAAGCGGCCCGCGCGGGCGACGCCGGCCGTGGATTTGCGATCGTCGCCGACGAAGTCCGCAACTTGGCGAAGCGGAGCGCCGACGCGACGAGCTCGACCGAGCAGATGATCCGGGTCTCGACACAGATCGCCGAGGAAGGCCTCGCCCTTAACGAGAAGGTGCGCGCCTCGCTGGCCGGGATCCTGCAGAGCGCCTCGAAGGTCAGCGATCTCGTCGCCGAGATCGCCGCCGCCGCTAATGAGCAAGCCCTGGGCATTGATCAGATCCGCGACTCGGTCGGTGGCTTGGACCGGATCTCGGTCCAGACATCCGAAGCGGGCCGCGAATCCTCACGGATCGCCGAAACGCTCAATGCCGAGATCGCCGAGTTGCAGGCCGCGGTGGCGCAGTTCGATATTCAGATGCACCTGACCGACTGCGAAGCCGCCATCGAAAGCGACTCATCAATGCAGGACCTGGCAGTTGCCGAAGAGGATTCCTTGTCGGCAGCTAAGACGTCTTCCCCTCGTAACTGGGCGCCCGTCGATGATTCTTACCACGACTCAGAGGGTGTGCCGGTCGGGGTGTGTGCGGAAGAACTGATCCCCTTCGACAACGACTTCAGTGACTTCTAGCTTTCGACGCGGTTTCACGGAGACCGTGTGCCGGCGACGATCTACTGCGCTGTCTAGACCCTCGCTCTCAACTCACGACGTGAGCTTGCGGCTGCGACGCCGGTACTCAGCCGCGAGCAAATCTTCCAGAAAGCGGCGTGGCGCCTCTTCGGAGTCCGTGCGGGGCGGCTCGACTCCGAGCCGAGTAGCAATGGCGGGGACGATCGCGGTAACCATCGCCTGCCGGCGTTCGCGTGGCAGATCGGTCCATCTTTCGAGCAAGGCTTCGATGGCTAACGTGTCTTGGGCACGCAGCTTCTTCAGAGCGGTAGCGTCGAATCGATAGACGGCGTCCGTCGCCGAACGTTCGGACAGCGCTGCGCGAAGCGGCGGGAGGCCGGCGTCGCCATCGGCGACGACAAGCGTGCCCGAAACCATATCGCCGAAGCGTTGACTCCGCGCGGAGAAGGCCGGCACGACCCAAAGCGGCGGTATCTGGTCGGCAACACGGAAGAGGTTTCGCAGGAAGACGCTCGAAGCGTCGAGAGAAAAACCATCGGCCTTCACGACGCGGATCTTCGCCGAGCGCTTGCCGAAGGTTTGGCCGCGGAGCAGCAGTTCGCTGAAACCGAAGTAGACAAAGCTCCCCAGCCCATACGCCAGCAGGAAGAGGCCGACAAACACCATGGCGTACGGCCCCATGTCGAGCTGACCGTTCGAATCAACCGGATCGAAGGACTCGACCGCGTCCTCGATGGATTCGCCGGCGCCATCGACCGACGCCAGAAAGAACGCCATAACGACAAACGCCACGATCAGGAGTATCGTGACGAAGACCTGATCGATGGTCCAGGCGAGGAAGCGGGTGCCAAGCCCTGCGGGACGGTACGAGATCTGGACGTTCTCGGGGGTTTCGAACCGGATCTCGTCGGACATAGTTGATTGGCCCTAATGCCCGTGGTGTAATCGTCCGCAGCTTGGACAGTTGTCGATCGACGTTCTCTTCACAACATCTGTGGCTAGTAAGGATTATGAGTCGCTTTATAGCCCGTCACAAGCATGAGTGGGCCGAGCTCGAAGCCCTGCTGACAAAGGCCCGTCGCGGAGCCCGTCGGATGTCGTCCGAAGAGATCGGCCGCCTCGACCAGCTCTACCGGCGGACGACGGTTCAGCTGGCGCGGGTCTCGAGTTGGACCGATGACCAACCATTGATCGAGTACCTCAATCGCTTGACAGCGGCGGCTCACAGCTTTGTCTACCTGTCGCCACGAAAATCGCTCTGGGCGGGTCTCGCTCGGTTCGTCTCCGAAGGCTTCGCGCGTTCGGTGTGGCGGAACAGGAAGGCCCATCTCCTCTCGGTCGCACTGATGTTTCTGGGGGGATTGATCGGCTACGGCGTGGCGGTGAACGATCCCTTGCTCGCCCACGCCGTCTGGCCGGCGTCTGACCCGCGACAGCCCGGCTCGTCGCCCGAGCAACTTCTCGAAGTGTTGCGACATGGTCGCGACGACAGCGGCGGAGTGAAGTTCGCCTTCGCTTCGATGCTGTTCCAACACAACTTCAAAGTCGGGCTGCTGGCGATGGCGACCGGCATCCTCGCGGGCGTCCCCTCGGTCCTGCTGATGGGCTTCAACGGAATGCTACTCGGCGGTTTCGTGGCGATCCATCACAACGCCGGCATCCGCGAAGAAATGTGGGCCTGGATCCTCCCGCACGGCGTGACCGAACTTGGCGCCATTGCCCTGTGCGGCGGCGTTGGCCTGATGCTCGGCCGAGCCGTCCTTGACCCCGGTTCGATCTCGCGCGAGCAAAAGCTTAAGCAGATAGGGTACGAAGCGGCTCGCACTTGCGCCGGGGTCGGCTTGATGCTATTCGCGGCGGCCGTGATCGAAAGTTTTGTGCGCCAAAGCCACTGGTCGACCGCGACTCGTCTCTGGTTCGCAGCCGCGACCGCGGTCTTCTGGGTCGCGTATTTCGCGTGGGGTGCTTACCGCGAACGGCAAGACAAGCGGGCTGCTAACGTCGCGCTGGACGACCTTCACGCAACGCCAGCCATCGCCAGCTAGAGCTGCGTACCACCGCGAAGGACTAAGAATCGATTGATCAGCGGCAGGGTCAATTGACGCGGCTCGACGTCAAGGACCTGCACGCCACCCCGTTCCAGCGCGTGAAGCGATTCACGCCGCTCACGAACCAGCCGCATCGCAACCGCCTTTCGCGCGCCGTCCTCGATCGACTCGAGAGGGCCCGCGATCTGTTCAGATAGCATCGGAGTCCTCACCGCCGCGAACAGCACCAGGTGCCGCTGGGCAAGAAGGGTCAGGGCGCTACGAAGCTGGTCCGAAGTTTCTCGGTCGCTGAGGTCCGACAGGATCACGACGAGTGACCGCTTGGGCTGACGAAACTGTAGCTCGGCGAACATCCGAGTGAAATCGGATTCGCGCCACTCGGTGCGTGCGGCGTAAAGCGATTCGACGATCGATTGCAACGACGACACGCCAGAGACGGGCGGCAAGTAACCGCGAACCCGGTCGTCGAAAACGCCAACGCCGCAGCGATCGCCGCCACGCAGCGCGACGCCTGCCAAGTGCAACGCTGAATCGATGGCCCGATCGAGTTTGGCGCCACGGCCCGCGTCGCCCGCCATCAGGCGACCGCAATCGACGACGAGCATCACATCGCGGTGCCTCTCGACCTGATAGTGACGCACGATAGGCTGCCGCGCCCGGGCGGTCGCCCGCCAGTCGATTCGCCGGGGATCGTCCCCATACTGGTACGGATAGAGCGAGTCAAACTCGGCGCCCGCCCCGGTCTGCCGCACCGTCTTCACTTGATCGAGCAGCCGGACGGCAGCGCCGATATCCTTGATCAACTCTTCGCGTGACGCGAAGGTCTCGGGCAGCACCTTCACTCTGGCCAGCGAGTCGATCGAGGTCTGCGCCTCCACCAATCGCCAAGCGCCCCATGTCCGCAGCCAAATAGGTCCGAAGGTGTGCATCCCCCGAACCGGCACCCGGACGGTGTCAACCAGTTCGGTCTGTCCTTGGGGCGGGACACTAAAGAGGCGGCGGACGTCGTTCGGATTCGCTTCGTGCGACCGGAGATCGCGCAGTTCACCCTCGATCGCCATGCGCCGACGATTCACGACCGAATAACGGATCGAGAAAGGCAGATCACGACCAACGACTCGGGGGGCGTTTCGCTTCACCTCGATCGTGTCCAAGACTTGACGCGCGCTGCGATAGTCGTAGACGCAAGCGAGCAACAGCGTAAGCACGCCGCTAGCGACGATGATCACGGCCGGCAGCCAGAAGAACGCCGCCACCGTCGATATCGCGAGCGCTACCCCGGCGTAGACGAGGTTCTTGCCGGGGCGAATCGTCACCGTGGGACCTCGACCATCTCGATCAGATTTCCCAACACCTCGTCGGTGGTCACCCCCTCGAGCTCAGCGCTTGGGCTCAGGACGACACGGTGGCGGAATGCCGGCAGCAAAACGCTTTGGACATCGTCGGGGGTGACAAAGTCGCGGCCGCGGAATCTCGCGAGGCTCTTCGCGCCCATCAGCAGCATCAGCCCCGATCGAGGGCTGGCGCCGACAGAAAGCGAATCGTCTTCGCGTGTCGCCTTGAGGAGCTCGCCCACATAAGCGATCACCTCCTCTCGGACATGGGTCTCACGGATCGACTGCTGCGAGGCGAGGATCTGGTCAGCGCCCAGGACCGGTTGGACCAACGACGCTTCCGGGGAGGAGAGCCCGCTGGTCGCGTGGTGCTCGCTGAGCACGCGAACCTCCTCCGCGGGGGCAGGGTAAGTAACCCGCACCTTGAACATGAAACGGTCGAGCTGTGCGAGCGGCAGGGGATACGTCCCCTCTTGCTCGATTGGGTTCTGTGTCGCGAACAAGACAAACGGCTTGGGGAGCGGGTGTTCCTGTCCATCGAAGGTGACCCGCGACTCTTGCATCGCCTCCAACAGAGCTGATTGCGTCCGCGCCGACGCGCGGTTCACTTCATCGGCCAAGACGAAGTTGGCGAAGACCGGCCCGTGACGGAACTCGAACTGGCGATTGTCTTCGCGATAGATCGAAGACCCCGTCACATCGTTCGGCAACAAGTCGGGTGTCATCTGGATGCGGCGGTAGCTGAGCGACAGACTCGCCGCGATGGAACGCACCAGCAGGGTCTTCGCGACGCCGGGTGGGCCCTCTAGCAAGAGGTGGCCGCAGCTGAACAACGCCGCGAGGGCGAAGTCGATGGCTTCCTCTTGGCCGTAAACGACTTTCTGGATCTCCGCGCGGATGGCCTGGTAGTGCTGTTCTACAGACAAGAGTTAGCCCTTTTCATAAGCTGTGTGGCCTCAGTGGCTGACAGTCGATCGGCGACCGCCAACCGCTGATCGATATCATTTATAATCGACGAAAAGGCTTCGGCCCGCGAGAGTTCTCGGCGCGCCAGGCTGGCGGCGACGCGGTCGGGCGCCGGCGTTAGCACGGAAAAACCGAGCTGGCGTCCCAGTTCTTCAAGAGTTCCCTGCCGCAGCTCGCGTAACAGGTAGCGTCGCCCGTCCCTGCCTTTCAGAAGGAGTCGAGACATGGCGTCGACATACTCGCGCAGGTCCCGGCGGGGCTTCTGCGGTGTGAACACGGGCGGCCCGAGCGCGATCGCGGTCCTCCAGGCCCATAACGCCGTTGCCGCCAGGAGCCCGATGGTCAGTGCGGCGACGCCGGGAATGGTCAGCAAGTAGAGCGGATTGCCCCGCGATGAGAGTCCATGGTAGTGCTCGTCAAAGACGACGGGCCCGCCTGCTGGCGAAAGCAGGCGTACGGCGGCGATGCTGTTGTCGCTCTGACGGAGGATGGCGTTGGCGAAGAGGTCGGGGTCCGCCACTACGACGATCTCCCCGGCGCCTCGGGGGAAGCTAGCCGCGATCACCCCTGCTCCATCGTCCGCACTTTCCAACTGAAGCAGCGGCCGCCATTCCGCTTGACCGGGTTCGATCGTCAGAGGCGCGCCATTCGGCAAAGCAATCTCGAGTCGCTCGCCTTCCGCAGCATTCCACTGGCACCAGTGGGTGTCGGTTGGACCTTGAGAACGAGATTCTCGCACAGGAGGAAAAAAGGGCGCCTCCTCCTCTTTGTCCTCGGAACTAGAAGCAACCCCTCCATCGCGTAGAGAAACGCCTTCAAGGCCAAGCGTTCCGAGCAATGTCGGCGCATCGATCGACTTGGATTTCTCTTCACGACGGCGCGTGAATCTTGTTGGCCGGTCGGCCGTCGGAGGCGCCACGATAATACGTCCGCCTTGGTTCACCCAATCGACCAGTTGGCTCAGGTAAGCCGGCTCGCGTTCCACAAAGTGAGAGGCGGGCGACAGCAAGGCGATCGTCATCCCGACGGGCAGTTCAGCAGTCGGCGGTGCGATGCGGCGCTGACCATCGACGCCGAGTTCGCGAACTACCTCGAGCACTCCGCGGTAGCCGTGCGCCCGCACTCCGTACGTATCACGGCCGACGCCGTCGGAGTCCGGCTCTTGCAACAAGCCAAGGACGCTGAGACTTAACGCCACGACCATTATCAGGCCGATCGAGATGATCAGGCTACGCGCTGAGAGCATCGTGCCTCTCCTGAACAGTGCGGCGGATCACTTCGTGGCTAGCCTCGCACCGCTCGTAGTCGGTCGCCAAGCAGGGCTCGTCGCCGTACCACTTCAACTCGACCGTCCGAACCAACTGCTTGAGCGGCTCGGCGATGGAGGTCGCCGCGTACTCTCGGAGGAGCTCGGAGTTCGTCAGTCCGGGGCTGAAGCGCCGACTCCGAACCTGTTGCAGCCTGGCGAGCGACGCCTGCAGTAGCAATCGACAGGCGCCGACGTAGTCGCCTGCCGAGGCCAGCTGACGGGCTTCCGCTTCCATGACCTTGGGATCGAGGACCCGTGACTCCTTGGTCGAGGAGAGCTGGAGCGAACCGAGACGGGGTGTCGAGAGCGAACTGACCAAGGTCCAGACGATGTGGGCCACCAGCAGCACGAGCAGGATGAGCAGCAAGATGATCACCAGCCACCTCAGCCCGTCGGGAAGCCCCTCCATCGAATCGAACAGCCAGCGGAGGGGCGCCGTTAGCCACCTCAGCCACCCCTCAACCCACTCCGTTGCTGGCCGCTCGGCGCCACGCTGGAGGTCGTAGTCGGCCCGGGAGAGCACCTCGGTCGCGGCGGCCCGAATGGCGTCGGCGTCGTGCCACGCAGGCGGATCGCCGAACGACGGGGGACTGCTGGAAGTCAAGCTTTGGCTCCGCGGAGACCTGCAACGGATTCGGAGCTCAGAGGCCCAGGGCCGGTTCATCCGACGGCTCGGACTCAACGTCGCTCACGGCCTCTGCAAGGCGTTTCAGGTCGTACGCCTCGTGCTGACACAGCGTTGAGAAGTAAAAGACGATGGCGACCGCCGCATAGAAGATCATCGCCAGCCCCTGCAATATGCCGCCAACAACGACCCCCGTGTGTTCCTGGGGGATGAGAGCCGAGCTCGCTGTTACGCCTACAACGATCAGGAAGACCAAGAAGCCGATCGTGAACGCTTTGCCAAGATTGTCCTTCATCAGGTTGCGGCTTCGCTTCAGAGCGGCGACGCCAGCCTCTTCTTCTAGCACGACCACGGGCTGGTAGAGGTAGAACCACAATGTGGCGATGATCCCCGGAATGATCAGCAACACGAATCCGGCGCCCACCGCCAGCGCATAGAGAATGGTCGTGCCGACGAGAGCGAGCCACCGCGAAAGGGCCCGTCCAAAAGCGTTGCCTACCGTCGGTTGCCGGCCGAGGTAGATGTCGGCAATAGCAAAGATCAGGGCGCCGGTGGTCAACGGTTGGACGATCAGGCTCAGCAGACCAATTCCCATCATGGCGATTGGAAGCGCCAGTCCGACCTGCGCCTGGGCGGCGATCACTTCTTCCTGCGTCGCATCGGGCGGGATCACGGGCGTAAGCGCCAGCTGTGTCAGGCCCGCGCCGATCTGGAGCGGCACCACCATACAGCCAACGATCATCATCAGAACGACCGCGCCATCCTTCGAGACCTTGATCGCCTGATCGAGGATGCCACCGACACTTAACTCCTTGATCTCGTAGCCCATTCGCACGCAACCTACGGGTAGAGGTGGGGGTGGCGCCGAAGTCGGTACGGATCCGCTGCGGGCTTGGTCCGTAGTATTGAGCCGAAAGGTCGCCGGTGCAAGCATTGGCGTGCCAGAGACCGCCTGCTGATCGATCGGGCATCCAACGCCGTTGCGGGCGGCGTTCCGCTGGAGACTGCGGCTATAGCATACTTTATTTTGCCGTAGCGTCGCGCGCAGAGACGCGGAGACGCAGAGGCTAGGCAGCGAAGACTCACGCAAAGCCGGCAAGGCGCAAAGACAAAGTCGTTGAGAAATGAGCGTAGCCGCAAACGATCGCACAGCAACGCGTTCATTGCGGCTTTGCCTGAGTCTTGAAGGCATCCAACTCTGCGCCTCTGCGTCTCTGCGCGAGACGTCCCCACGTTGCACCGTGGATCAGAGCGAGGCTAGAAACACTACGGCCAAGTGAAGCACGCTCTAGAGACGGCCCATTCGCATCGCCTTCGCCGTCCTCAAAGGCCTCGACCGCGCCCTCATGGGCCTCGACAACGCCATCGATGTCCGAGCGATTGCGTGCTTCGCTCAATTCAAGAGAGATCGCTACAGCGCGCTGGCATCGATCACTTCACCGTCACCGATCGGGCCCAGTAGCGTGAAGACGGACTCGTCCACGTCGTACGAGACAGAATGCACCGAACCATCGCAGAAGACCATCAGGCAGCCTCCCGGGTGAGGGCCGCCGAAGAGTAGGTGGTCGTTGTCGTTGCCGAAGGTTCGAATCGCGTCAGAAGCGGGCGAGTTCCTTGTCCAACGGATCACATCGACGTCGTACCCCAGGTCCCAGCCTTGGTCGTTCCCGATGTTGTTGGAGGTCTCGTACTCGCCAGCGGGGACGAATTTCTCACCGGCGAAGGCTGTCTTGCTGGCGCCATCGGTGATCTGCGCGAAGGTCGTCTCGCTCAAAGCGAGCACGACGCCATTGCCTTTGCGGACGGTGGTTGTGCCCCCCCGGCTCGAAGTGGTGATGTCCTTCGGAAGCGTGTACTCGATGAAACTGGTGGCGAACGCCCAGGGGTCGGGGAAGACGCCGTCGGTTCCCATCGTCGGCCCACCGAACACCGAGGCGGGCGCGAGGCTTCCGCCGCAGGCGGCGTAGTCGTTCCGCCCAACAATATCGGGGCGATCCGCGTTGGCGTAATTGACGGTGTGGTTGAAAGGATAGATCCCCGAGCCACGACGCGAGGGGCACACGAACATCTCTACCGAAGACTCCAATCGCTGCTTGGTCCCAGCGCGCTGGACTGGAGTCAAGCGTTTAGCGTCACCGTCCGCGCCAAGCTCACGCAAGGAATTCTCTTCCGAATAGGAGAGGACACTGTAGCACCAGCCACCCGGCTGCTGGTCGCCGTAGCCACGGTCCGGATCGCCCGCGTAGTGCCAGCCCCAGCCACCGGTCGGGAAATGCCGATGGGCGCTTTCCAAGTTCAACGCCGCAAGGCCCATCTGTTTGAGATTGTTCTGGCACTGAGAACGCCGCGCCGCCTCTCGCGCCGCCTGGACGGCGGGCAGCAAGAGCGCTACCAAAATGCCGATGATCGCGATCACCACAAGCAGCTCGACCAGCGTGAACGCGCCTCGGCCTTGCCTCGGCGAGAGTGACCGATCCAGCGACTCATTTTTTTCAATCACCGCTAATGCCCTGTGGAACGCTCCGCGGACTTGGCGCCGACGACGGCAGGCCAAGGACTGGTCGATAACCTTCGGACTGGCGCGCCAAGCCCTGCGACGATCAACCGGAACAAGCAACATCTCTTTCTCTCCCGCTGATAGCGGCAACCGCTGCCGGCGTTCACCTTGTCCGCCGTGGCGAATCCGACCGGTTGGCTCTCCGAGTCACGACGGCTATCGACGCCAGCAAGCCGAGCAACATGGCTTGTGGTTCCGGTACGGAGATGCCGACGGCGCTATTCACATAGGTCACGGAACCCAGCTTCAGTTCACCGCCCGAGCGATAGCGGAAGGTGAGGTCCTCGTCGCCAATCGCGCCCCCCAGGTAGGCGACGCCGAGCGAAATCGAGGCGCCGGCGGTTACGGTCGACTCGCCGGTCAGGTAGTATTCCTCAAGCTCGTTGTTCCCGGGGTTCGCGCCCTCTTCCCACCCGTTGCCCGAGCCGTCGCCTTGGGGGAATCCAGCCAGGCCCTGGTCGGCGAAGCTCTCCCAACTACCGGCCGCTCCCGCGGCGCCGTAGTTCTCACTCCAGACGTCGTAGTCGGCTTGGGTGAATGTCGTTCCCAACCCGTCACGCCAAACCGTGTAGTCGGCGGCGTCGACTCTGAGGTCGCCGTTGTAATCCCCGGCCGGCGCCCCGGCGTTGAGCATGCCGGCGCCGCTCTCGATGCTGTAGGCGCTGAGGTCGATGGCGTTGTTGGTGGGATTGCGGAGCGTGACCTCCCCGGTGGCCTTATCCACCAGCAGATCAAGCTGCGCCGAAAACACCAGAGCCGCCTCGTCGGTGATGATCAGGTTATCGACTTTGAAGAACTCTCCGCCCCCAGCCGATTGCAGCCGCAACGACTGCCAGCCGGCCCCGATCGGTGAGTTCTGGATCGTTGCCGAGTGAGTCGGTGACTGGGGATTGATCGTATCGACCCAGAAGCTGTACTTATCATCGAACGGCGCCACGCCGTCGTCGTCCCAATCGATCTCGAGAATCAAGCGATGGGACGCCGTGTCGATGGGAACGCCTTCGCCGCCGGTGGCGGGCAGAGTCTGCCCTTGCTTCATGTCCAGACCGTAGGCGCTGTACTGCCCGGGGTCGCCAATGAAGAGCGTCTCCGCCCCGGTGCCGGTGCTCCCTTCGAAGAAAGCGAGTCCGCCCCACTGGTTGCCGGCGGTCGTTTGATAGTCGAAGGCGATATAGAACTTGTCACTCAGGTAGGGCTCGAGCGGAGTCGCGAAATCACGGAAGGCGCCGTTGAGGACCTGCGTGTCGGCCACCCCGCCGACGACGTTGCCCCAGGTGTCTCCTGCCGCCCACCCCGTCCCTGATCCCTCCGCGCTGAAATCATCGCTGGCGAAGACGATGGCTTGTGCGCTCGAGGCGCCAAGGCATAGGGTTGCGGCGACGCAGAACGCCGTCGCTACCGATCGCGCCCGGATCGGCCTGAGCATGAGGGCGCAGGCCGCGACGCCCACGATTAGCAGCGAGCCCGGCTCGGGAATGGCGTGAAGCATCGCCGCGAACGATCCGGCGCCATTGAGTCCTTCGTATGCGTCGACGAAGAGGCCGTAGTCGCTCAGGTCGTGATCGAAGTCGCCGTTCATATCTCCCATCCGGTAGGCCTGGAGCGGCGACAGCTCGCCGTCCACTACCCCCTGACCCGACTTGAACAAAGTCCAGTCGGCTTGATTGATGGCGCCATCACCGTTCAGGTCGCCCTGGGCAATCGGAGCGCCTTGATAGACGACATTAACGTTGACTGGCAGCGGCTCGCCGTTGTCATCCAGGATGAGCGTGCCGACGACGTCTTCGAATGGCGAGCGAGACCAGAGCTGTCCGAGATCGATGGGCGTGGCTCCTACGACTCCACCGTCGCCGGGAGTCATAGCGGAGATTGTTTCCGCCAGTCGTGCGGCCGTTGAAGACGAGACCGTCCAGCTGTCATCCGGATCGACCGACCCGTCGCCACCATTGCTGGGAGCGTCGTAGTTGGTTGCGACGGTGGTCCACGTTTCCGATTCGAACGCGCCAGCCGACGAGGTCAGGGTGTAGCCGATCAGTCCCATGAGCGGTGTGGCGCTCGAGAGCGTCGTGGCCCCCGTCGCGCGATCGATCGTCAGCGTGGCGTCGATGTTGACGAGACCGACGTCGGACGAACTCGTGGCGATCGTCAGATCGTCGTAAAGGTCCGTGTTAGGATCGCTGCTCGCTAGTCGCATCGTTCCCCACGCCGCATCGATCGGTCCGCCACCAACGATCACCCCCGAAGCGGACGGGACCGACTCGTTGAAGTTGTCCACCCAAATCTTGTAAGTGTGGTCGATGCCGGTGGTGTCGATGGCGGCAATCAACGTGTGCGCCTCGGTATCGACCGCAAACCGGCTGTCATAAATTGCGTCCGGAACTTTCGCGTCGATGCCGTAGTTGTTGAACGCCGCCTCTGGATTGCCGAAGAAGAAAGTCTCGTCTCCAGGCGTCCCCTCGACGCCTTCGAAGAAGGCGAGACCGCCCCAGCTGGCGCCCGTGCCCGGTATCGCCTGCGTGTAGGTGATGCGGATGTAAGTCAACCCGTTCGAGGCGTCGAGGGGCGTCGCAAAGTTTCTGAAGCTCTGAACATTGGCGGCGCCCGTCGGATTCGATGAGACGGCGCCGTCGACGAGGCCTTCCCAGGCGTTGCCGACTTCCCAACCGACGCCCGAGCTCGTGCTGCTAAAGTCGTCAGAGACGAGCACGACCGCCTCAACGGGGTAGCCCCTCACGACAGCGGCAACCACCAACACGCAACAGAGACGCAACCAAAGCTTATTCATAGGTGCAAATTCCTTGGGCGCTGCAATGCGTCACCGCGCACACCAGCCACAGAGGCGAGCGTTGCGTGAACGTGCGTAGCGTCTCGATGAGTTACCGACCGGTGGAACCAACCCCTCGGCGCCCCGCTGCCCGAGAGAGTCGACCACCGGTCATGCAGGTGGACTAAGTTCAGACGAGCGTCGTTAGTTCCGAGGAGCGTCGTTACAAGTGGGTACAAGCCGATGAGAGCGGCGCGAAGTCGCCGCACCTATATCTCCGCTGCTACCGCCGCAAAGCGGACACGAATTCCGATGCTTTTCTTGAACCAACTTGCCTTTTAGGTCCCTTCACGCTGGCGCCGGCTGCTCTCGTTGGAGAACGCGACATAATTCTGCATTTCTTTCGACTTCTCGTGTCCGGGGACCGCCCTCTTGTGCGGACACGGGTGGAGCGAGCTAGAGAATCCGTTATTCTCTTCGTCCCTCCGAACAATCCGAGTAGCTCGCTTGACCGCCGACCAAAGCGGGAGTCGCGAGCGGCGGATCATTCGACTCTTCCGATTCGATGGACTGCGGATCACGCCGTTAGACGCTAAAGCAGGTCATCGCTATGCCCTCCGATACGGCTCCTTCCCCCGAGCTCTTTGTCCAGCTCTTGGCGGAAAACCAGCGTGCTCTGAACGCCTTCATAGCGTCGTTGACTCCCTCCCAAGCCGACGCCGACGACATCCTGCAAGAGACCTGCGTCACGCTGTGGAAAAAGTGGGCCGAGTTCGACGCCAGCCGCGATTTCTACCGCTGGGCGTGCGGCATCGCCCACTACGAGGTGCTGCGTCATCGCAGGAAGTCGGCGACCGATCGCCTCTGGTTTGACGACGAGGTTCTGAATCTACTGGCGTCGCAGATGGTCGAGGACGAAGGGTTGCTGGAATTGCGCCGGGACGCCCTGGACAGTTGCTTGCAGAAGCTGTGCGTCGATGACCGTGTCCTTTTGGAGATGCGATACCGCCAGGACATGACCAGCGAGACGCTGGCCGCAACCCTGGGCAAGACGACACGGACCGCGCGTCGCATGGTCGCTCGGGTGCGCCGCCTGCTACAGCATTGCATCGATGTCACCGTTAAGGGCTGGGGATCAGCGAACGCCTAAAGCGCGGATCGTCATATGACTGATCGAGAGAACACGCCGGAGGACAACAGCCTCGACGCCTTGATCGGCGCGTGGCAGGCGGGGGAGATCACGCCCCCCCGATGGGAGTCGCTATGCCGTCAGCTACGTTCGGACCGAGACGCTCGCGCTCGTTTCTTGCAACACATGCAGCTCGACGCCGACCTCACGTGGAAGTTCTCGGACCGGAGCCGCGCCAAGGCGGTTCTCTCGGAGTCCTTCCCAAGAAGCGAGAAGCCGGCGAGCTTGTCCGAGTTGGCGGAAGGCAGCTACAGCCGCGACCCCTGCTACCAGGAAATCCTCGAACTCGTCTCCGGCCATGAGGCCATCGATCTGCTGTGGACGCAACTTTATCCTCAGATGCGGAGCTATGTCGCCGCCTGCTCGCCGCGCCTGGACGACATTGATGCGGTCGTTACGGCCATCATCGAAGACATCGCCAATGGCTACCACGACCAATCTGGCCCGCAGGAGTTTTGCGAACTAGTCCGCGAGTCCTCTCGGCAAAGAATCCGAGAGTTCCTGACCCTAGAGAAGGACCTAACGCTTCACCTCGAAGAGTTGTTCGCGTCGTCGTGCCTCGGCGATTCGGCTAACGAAGAGGCTAGCCCTAGCGAGCTTTACGAGCGTCTGAGCGAGTACGTGCCCCTCAAGATGAGTGAGGAGCACCTCAGGCTGCTCTGCTTGCGGTACCTCCACGAGCTCCCACCCGAAATTATCGCCGAGCGAATGTCGTTGGCGACCGACCGCGTCCAGCTCGACTTGGCAAAGGCACGGTTGTCGATCTGGAGGCATTGTTGCGAGCGACGCTTTGGCGGCGCCGCCCACACCGAAATCGAGCACCTGCTGATCGCCAGCTATCTCTTCGATCGGCGACGGCTGAACAACGTCACGATCGAGAGACTACAGGCGTGGCTAAGGTCGTCCGACCGGCATCGACGGATATTCTACACCTTCGCCATGCTCCACGAGTGCGCGTACCGGCAGCTGTCGGTTGAGCGTCTCCTCGAATCCCTGGCGACAAGCGATAACAAGTCGCTACGACAGGTGGTCGGCCAGGCGATCCAGCAGATCGAGTTGTTCGCCGAGAAGGCGACTCCAACGGAAGTCCATGTTGTTCGGCCGAACACGGTCCGCGTCGGCCCTCTATCGGTCCTGGCTATGGCGACGGCCGCGATCGTGCTCGTCGGCGTCGGTCTGCTCTTGCAAAGCGGCAGCCAGGAGAGTCCGCGTGAAAAGCGGGCGACCAATGAGCGGTCAAGCGATCGAGTGAAGGTGGCGAAGAGCGAACCATCCTCCCCGGCGCCGGTGCGTGAAAAGCCCGCGCCTCCTTTGCCGCCGGTCGTCGCTACGCTCGACGAGCTACTCGGCGATCTTCGTGGCAACGACGAAGGCTTCGCCTACGCGACTGGCGCGTCCTTCCGACAAGGCGATTCGTTTGCGATCCCCCGGGGCATCGCCCAATTCTCGTCGGCGAACGGCTCGCTGATCGTCCTGGAAGGCCCAGCCGAAGTGGTGTTCAGCGGGGACGATGAAGTCCTGCTTCACGCCGGGAAACTCGTCGGGCTCAACTCCACGAAGATACAACAGGTCGTGGTCCGCACGGCTTCCGCGGTGGTTCGTGACCTCGGGACCGAGTTCGGCGTCGAGCTCGGCGCCGACGACTCCACGTCGGTCGCCGTCTACCAGGGCTTGGTAGAAATGAGCGGCTTAGGAGACGACGCCCCGCAAACGCCGTTGGAAGAGGGATGGCGGAGTTCGGTCAGCGCCGATCAGTCCGTCGTCGAGGAAGCAAAGCCCCTGCTTCACGACCGAGAGTTCGTCCGCCCTGACGAGGTGCGGCTCCGTGTTGCGGTCGAGCGTGGTTCGGAAGCGGCGCGAACCGAGGTCGCGTTCTACGAGCTCATGCGGGTCGAGGGCATCCTGGCTTACGAAGGCTTTGATCGCTTGCAAGGCGCTGAACGGCGATCGATTGGGATCGATCCGCGGCGGCAGGGATCGTCGCAAGGCCTGATTCTTGGGCCGAATCTCTCGGAGGGGACCCCGATGTCGGCTTCGTCGAAATCGATCATCGCCGCCGACGGGCAGCAGTACTTTGTCTATCTCGACACGTCCGAGAATTCGCGGCTCGCGCGAGCGGGATTGGTGTCGGCGGGGGGAATGGTCGGCGACATGCCGGGAGAGGTCTGGATTGCTTGGCGATCGCAACTCACCGGGACACAACAAGGCCGCGTAGATTGGGCGGGACTCTCCTTGATGTGCGGCGATCGACGGCAGACGGACGAGCCGCTATTCGTTGGCGTGCCCTCCAATCAATCCGCCTATGGCATGCAGTTTTTTGAAGGGCCCAATCGCTCGACTCAGCATCAGTACCCGCTCGACCGCGATGCAACGGCCTCAGGCGTGCAGGAGCGGACGGCCGACAACCAGAACGTCCTCTGGATCGCACAGCTCCTAATGGGTCCAACCGGCGCCGAGGTCCGCTTGTGGTGCAATGTCCCGGCAAACCTCATCGAGAAGACGGCCCCCCATCTCGCTAAGTCGATTGAGAACCTGCGCTTCGACCGCTTCCGGTTGGAGTTGGCCGACTCCCGCAAGCAGACGACCTGCGCCTTCGATGACGTTCTGGTGACAGCGACGAGAGAGGCGCTCGTAGAGGCGATCCAATTGGTCGGCGACTCGTCCGAGTAACCACCGGCGTCCAGTTCAAAGAGCGCGACGACCCGTCCAGGCGGAAGGCCCGACCGACGACGCACGCCTCGCGGCGCGCTCCGCCAGAAGTTTTCCCGATTTTATGCGTCCGCTTTAGCAGCGACGCTGCGGATAGATCATGCGGACGCGACGCGCTCGGAATCCGCTCCTACGATTCTCTTCTGAAGATTCTCCCTGCGACACAGAGGCGCCCTCAGCTCGTCACGCCCCAACGGTGAAGGGATGCGGCCCCTCTATGAAGTGATTCAACTTGATTCGACGCTCTTTTCTGCGCTAGACGTTCTTTTCTGCAACGCGGGTCTTTTCTCCTTGGAGTCGACTAATGAAAGCAATGAGTGGCATCTTCACCTCCGCTCTTACCCTGGCCTGCCTCGGCCTTACCTGCGGAGCCTCGGCCGAGATCATCGGCGCCGACGACTTTAGCGAAGCGGACGGCACAGCCGTCAACGGCAAGCTCGCCGACATCGGCGGCGCGCCCTGGTCAGCGGGTTCGCAGACGATCGTCGGCGGCGTCCTCGATACCGACCAAGTTGGGCAGCACTCTGGCAGCTTTCTGGACCTGACCCGCGCGTTAGGCCCCGGCGAGATCCTGACGCTCAATTTCACCTCCGCGGAATCAAACGGATTGATGTTCGACATCGACGGCTATGCCGGAATGTCGTTCTATGTGGGCGGTGATGAGAAGCTCTTCGTCGGCGACCCCGGCGGCGGACAGGCCGTTGACGGCTGGGCTCTGGACGGCTTCGCCGGCGGCGTCATTGACTACACCGGGTTGCAGAGCGAAGCGGTGACCGGCGTGTTCACCTACGTCTACAACACCGGAGTCGGCGTGCTCGAGGTGACCGACGGCGTCAATGTCGGCACGGCCGTGCATTTCTACGACGCCGGCCTCGCCCTCAATCGCTTCCGCCTTCAGAGCGGCAGCAGCGACGCGGCGGCGATCGCGATCGACTCGTTCTCGATCTTTGCCGGCGTTCCCGAACCGACTTCCGCCGCTATCGCCCTAGCGAGCACGGTCATCGGCCTCGCCCGATCGAGAAGGCGATAGCCGCCGACGAATCACGGTAGCCGCCCCCATCGCGACGGCGTTCCGCTGCTACCCGGCCCCGCCAACCGCAGGAAAGACGGCGCCCCGCAGAACGCCCCAGAAGGGCCCTTTAAGGCGGTCCGTCGCGGGGTGGACCGTTGAGCCAAAGACGACCCCGAACGCGTCGCAAGGGCCCTCTACGACCCTCTAAACACCTGTTCACAGTTGGCTCCCGGCGCCCCGGGGTGGAAGCGTCGGGCGGGGGGCGGCGCCGTGGTGATTGAAGGAAAGCTAAGCCCGACGACTATGCCCCCGGCGGGCGAGCACGGGTCAATCGCGATCTCTGATCGAGGCGTGCACGTCCACTTCGGCGAAGAACGTCGATTGCTCGGAGCGTTCGACGATCCACAGCAGGTGTCGGAACGGGCCCATCGATCCCGTTGAGGTAGTAAGTTGGCTGGCGTGGACGCCGCCCGGGTCGCCGAATCGGCTGTCCACCAAGCCGATGAACTCCCAGTCTCGGGCTTCGTCCGAAGTCTCGAAGTCGATCGGTGGCAGCGTCTCGGCATTCGATCCCCAGACGGTGAAGTGCTGCAAGGATCGACCCCAGCGATGCCAAGAGAAGCCGTTGATCTGTCGGATCAAGGTGGGCTGGAGCAGATCGAGCGTGAACCGGCCTTGGTTGTTAAACCAAGCGTTGCGCTCGAGGTCGTCGTTATTCCGAGAGAGCAGGCCGTCGTTGAGGGCGGGCACGACTCCGGCTTTTAGCACGGTTACGTTGGGGTGGGGGAGCCACTGCCCCCCAGGTGAGTGAGCGATCATTCGACGTCCCTTGCTGGAGGACGCCGCATCTTCGGCGGAAGGGGGGGCGAGAGTTACCTTGTCGAAGCTCTCGACCCGTTCCCATGCTGCGCTGGCGATCGGCCGAGGCAACACGCCCGTATGGACGAGGCCCCGTCCGATTGTCGCTTGGTGATGAGAAGCCGGTTCGGCAGCGGCGCGGCTCGCATCGTTCAACGGCTTGGCGACGACGCCATACATCACCGACCAGTCGCTAGGCGGTTTGATGCCGCCGAGCACAACGTCGCCGGGCGCCAAGACGTCGCGGAACCAGACCGAGCAAGTACGGTCGAGTAGCTCGCCGGGCCCGACGCCGAGGTGTTGCCAAGAGCGTTCGTTCGAGAAATTGTCCTCGTCGATAGCTACATCGTACCCACTGTCTTGGTACTCCGCTTTCAGCCACGCGGGAATTTCTAAGCGGTTATCCAGCAAGACGTAGAGTCTCGCAGCCTGCGCCAGCCGTACCGTCACCTTGAGGTTTTCATCGACCTTGTCGTCGCAGTAGGGCAGGACGTAGTCGGCGCCCCGCAGGAACTGGGGAAGGCCGTGCTCCTTTTGAATGCCGTTCCACTGGTAATGGCGATCAACGAACGCCTGGGCGTCTTCGCCGAATCCGCCTTCGGAGACGCGGTAGCATTTGGCGGTGTCGCGGTCGCGGATGTTGTCCCACACTCGCTCGAGGACCCGCCCTGTAGGGCTCGGCTGCCGGATGGGGGCGAACGACCGTGGGAAGTCGGTGTCGCGCACCATCATCAGGCGACGCACTTCGCCTGACCGGCTGATGCCCATGGCTTCGCCGTCGGTCAGCAAGCGTCCGTCGCCAAGAAGCTCGAGATTGCTCAGCGGCACATTGGGCGCCGGCGCGCCGATATCAATCGGCAGCGCGGCCGCGTATTGCAACGCGACCTTCCCCGTGAAGACCACCATCTCCGTATCGCCCTCGTCATCGACCGATAGGCCGAACTCGGTTCCCAGGTCGATGACTCGGGAATTGGGCGTGTCGATCCGGAACCCGTGGGCGGACTCCTGCACCTGTGCGGTGAGGGTTCCGCGGATCAGCCGCGCGCGCATCGGCGAGACGACTTCGATCTCGGCGGGCCCTTTCAAAACCACCTCGGCGCCGCAATCGAAACGCAGGCTCGCAAGCCCCTCCTCTGTTGCGATGCGGTCGCCGATGTGGATGGGGCGGATGTCGGTGTTCCCTGGCGTGTCACCGACGGCTGAGTCGATGGCGCCCACGACAACTCTGGCGACGCCTGCGGATGGAACACTTGCTGCTGGGTCACTGACGCCGTCGAAGTAGGTCGCCACAATCGCGGCCAAGGCCGCCGCGACTGCCAGAGACGCCCCTGCGAAAGCCCTCCAGCGCTTCGCTACTCGTGATACTTCCTTCGGCAGAGCGCGCCCGGCGATAGCCGCGTCTTCCCCCGGCAGGTTGAAGTTGGCGACCTTATCGTAAAGAGCGAACTCTCTCCGCAGGCTTGCTTCTTCCTCGAAGTAGCGCGAAGCGTACTCTCTCGCCCCGGAGTCCTGGAGCAGCAGGTCGTTGAGGGCTTGCCAGTCGTCCGAGGACGCGTCACCGAGCACCACCGAGGCCAACAGGCGACGGAGCTTGGGCGTGTCGGCGTTGGTTGAGGACGGTACGGGTTGCTTCGCGTCTTCCTGCATCGAATCCATCTGCTGTTGTATCAAGCCTGTCGAGTAATGGTTCCGCCACTAGGATCGCGCTTCCGACGTTAGTCGCCGGTCGATGCACTCCTCCAACGAGCGACGGATGCGCAAGAACACGCTCTTCACCGCTTCCACGGTCCGACCTGAAATCTCCGCAACCTCGGAGACCGATCGATCGCTGGCGTAACGAATCGCCAGGAAGTGGCGGCTCCGCTCCGGCAGTTCCTTGATGCAATCCATCAGCGCCTCGCTGCGCTGCGAGAGGTTCGACGAGCGCTGGATCGCCATATCCACCATCAACTCGACGACCTCGCTCGAGAACTGATGGCGGTCGCGTCGGCGTTTCCGCAGGAAAGCGAGGATCTCATACTTCGCCACCTGCAGCGCCCAAGGCATGAACGGCGATCCGGCGTGGAACTGGTCAGCCTTCTTCCAGAGAGCGATGTTCGTCTGCTGAAGCACATCGAGGGCGTCGCTGTAGCTGCCCAACGACGACAGGATGAAACCCTGGAGGTCTACCTGGTGATCCGTCAAACGGCGGATGAACTGGTCGATCTCGGCTTCGTGCCCCTCCGCGGGAGCGTCAGTTGTCGGGCATTCTCGATCGCTCATTGGCTCATTTGCGCTCGGTAGCATTGCCCACCGTCGGTCAGCAGGCATGGGTTCGAGGCCGCGTGGCGGATAGCTAGCTTGCCGAAGAAGAGATCGGGGTCCGGACAAAGAGCCTCCGCTAATGCTTTATCTGCCGACCCCACAACTCGGGTGGCGGCAATTCTCGCTGGCAGTAGCGAAAACATCAACAAAGTTCACTGCCAGGACGGGGAGCTATCGCCTCCGTCCGTGGACGGGTTTTTCTTCCGATTTTGGCCGCCACCTCACGGGCCCCCGCGGCAGACTCTACCTCGGACGGCACGAACGCCTCCGCTTGTCATCGCTCCTTATCAACTCAGAGCAAGGTTGCCGGGATGTCCCCTCGGGGCCGCCTTGCCCTCTTGCTCTTCGTATCTTCTCACTCACGGCTCGTTCTCGAAGTCACATGCGTAACCCTGAATCCCGACGCCGCAAGCGTAGCCCGCTTGGACGACAAGGCTTCACGCTGGTCGAGCTGCTGGTGGTGATCGCCATCATCGGCATTCTCGTCGCGTTGCTCTTGCCCGCGGTTCAAGCGGCCCGAGAGGCGGCGCGGCGTTCGGAATGCGTCAATAAGCTCAAGCAAATGTCTCTCGCCGCACAAAATTACGCCGGGGCGAATGGAGAGGCGCTGCCTGTCGGCACGCCGGGGCAAGGGCGTCACGGTCTCTTCACCTACTTGCTTCCCTACCTCGAGCAGCAGCCGCTCTACGACTCGATCGACCTGAAGTCCACCAACGCGCGCAACGATCCGCTCAGGATGCAGGTCGTTGGGGCCTACGTCTGCCCCGACTACCCCGAAGAGCCGGTGATCACTACCAATCCGTCGACCAGCGCGATCGGGGCGATCACTACCTACCAGGGGAACGGCGGCACGTTTGTCACCGGCGGGGGGCGTCAAGAGTTGCTGGCGTCGCCAAGCTACGGAGACCTGCCCCTCAATGGCGCCTTCCGTTGGAGCGAGGACGGCCGGGCGCTGCGTGAGGTCACCGACGGCACGAGCAAGACTTTCCTCCTCGGCGAGTTCGTCCACATCGATCGGCTCCCGGGGCTCTATTCCTCGCTGCCGGGCAACATCCGGCCGTGGATGGGCAGTCCCAGGCTGGCAAGCACCAGCGAGCGTGTGCCCTACGAGTTCAAGGTCGCTGTCTACACGCCCAACACCGCGGTGGATCGCGAGGCGGACGAGACGCCGTACAACCACCTCCCGTTCGGCAGCTTTCATCCGGGCGGCGCGAACTTCGCCATGATCGACGGCAGCGTCCACTTCGTCCCCGACAGCGTCGCCATTGATCTCTACAAGGCGTGCTTCACGGTCGATGGCGAAGAGGTCGTCTCGGTGGGAGACCTGCGTTGAACTGCAACTTCTCAAAAAGCGTAACGCTCACCCCCTGCTTAAGTTCGAGAGGCGCGATGGCGCTGGTCGTTGCCAGCTGCGTGGTGATGAGCGGATGCGGCTCCACACAAGAGCTCGCGCCGGTGCGGGGAAAGGTGACCTACAAGGGAAAGCCGCTGACGACCGGCGTCGTGATGTTCCAACCGCTAAGCGGCCCGCCCGCCCGCGGCAGGATTCAGCCGGACGGAACGTTTGAACTGGAGATGCTCGGCGAAGGCGCCGGCGCGCCGCTCGGCACGAATCGAGTGCGAGTCTCTTCGCGCGAACCGTCGGCCGACACCGCGACCGAGACAGCCCTCGGCAAATTGCTGATCCCCAAACGCTACACCGACTTCGCCACCAGCGGCTTGACCGTCGAGGTCGCGGCCGACCGAACCGAACCCTACTTGATTGAACTGGAAGACTGACGCCCCGGCGCCGCCTTTATCTCGAGAACGATGGCTAACCTTGATTCATATTCGACGCCGCAGCGAATGGGCTCTCTGCTGGCGGCCATGATCGCGGCAGCGGTGTGCGGCGCGCCGTCGCGGGGTGCGGAGTACGACGTCGTCGTCTACGGCGGAACTTCGGCCGCCGTCACCGCCGCCGTCGAGGTCGCCCGCATGGGCAAGTCGGTAGTCATCGTGTCGCCCGACCGGCGGCTAGGAGGGTTGACCTCGAACGGCTTGGGCTGGACCGACATCGGCAACCGCGACGCGATCGGCGGTCTCAGCCGTGAGTTCTACAATCGCGTCTACGACCATTACCTGGACGACTCCGCCTGGGACCTGGAGTCACGGCAGGCCTACATCAACCGCTCGTCGCTCGATCCGGATACGAATCGTGAGATGATGTTCACGTTCGAGCCGAAGATCGCCGAGGGCGTCTTCAACGCCATGGCGGCCGAGCACAACATCCCGGTGGTCGCCGGGCGCCTCGACCGCGAGACGGGCGTCGCCCGCGCCGGCAAGACGATCCAATCGATCCGTACGCTCGAGGGCCAAACCTTCTCCGCGCCGGCGTTCATTGACGCCACTTACGAGGGCGACCTCATGGCGGCGGCTGGCGTCAGCTACACGATCGGGCGCGAGGCCAACAGCAAGTACAACGAAACCCTCAACGGCATCCAAACAGCCCGCGCTGTCAAGAACCAACTGCCGTGCTGCATCGACCCCTACAACACACCGGGGGATGCTTCGAGCGGCTTGCTCCCCGGCGTGAATCCCGATGCGGGAGGTCCCGACGGCGCCGGCGACAAGCGGCTTCAGGCCTACAACTACCGCATGGTGCTGACCAACAACCCGGCAAACCGCACCCCGGTCCCGCAGCCCACGGGCTACGACGAGAAGGACTACGAGATTCTCTTCCGCGCGATCGAGGCGGGGCAGTCCAACCGGTTCTTCAAGTTCTCGCCGATGCCGAACAACAAGACCGACTCCAACAACGACAGTGGCGCCTCGACCGACTTCATCGGCGGCAACTACACGCTCGAGACGGGCGTCAACTTCGCCGAAGCCGACTACGACACCCGCGAAGAGATGCTGCAAGCGCATCGTGATTACCAGCAAGGATTCGTCTGGACCCTGCAGAATCACCCCCGCGTGCCGGCCTCGATCCGCAACTCGATGGACGACTGGGGACTGCCTCTCGATGAGTTCGTCGATAACGGACATTGGCCCGATCAGATCTACGTCCGTGAAGGGCGTCGCATGGTCGGTGACTTTGTGATCACCGAAAGCCACGTGAATCAAGAGCAAGGGTTTGAGCAGTCGGACTCGATCGGCATGGGCGGGTACGCGATGGACTCGCACAACGTCCAGTACCACGTCTCGGCTAGCGGGTACGTCGTCGCCGAGGGAGACGTCCAGGTCAATCCGGCTCAGGGTCCCTACCCGATCAGCTATCGAGCGATCGTTCCGAAGCAGAGCGAGGTGCAGAACCTGCTAGTCCCCGTGGCGGTTAGCTCGAGTCATATCGCGTTCGGGTCGCTGCGGATGGAGCCGGTGTTCATGAGCCTCGGTCAGGCGGCGGGCGTCGCCGCCGTGGCGGTTGGCGAGCACGGCGTCTCCGCGCAAGACATGCCGTACGCGATGCTCCGCTCGCGGCTCGTCCGCCAAGACGCCGTGCTGGGCGTTGATTACGTCTCCGCCGACCCGGGCGTGCTGCTGAATTTCGGCGCGGTCGTCGCCGACAACGCCAACAGCCCAGGGCACGCGTTGGGTGGGGCGCCGGGCGTCGTTTGGAATCTCATGACGGGCGATGCGAACGGCGGACTTGTTGATTCGCTCGGCGCGTCCGTCAACCTCACCGTGGATCTAGGCAAGAGCCTCCCGGGGCAACAATCGATCGACTGGGACGCGGACGGGTTCAGCGTCATTTCTCAAGGCACGGCGACCAACTTCGGCGTGTACAGCGGCAACGCGTCGAGCGCTCTGTTCGTTGATGACGGGAAGTCCAGCAGCGTCGATCTTGGCGTGCGGCTCTCCGGCCTCGCCGAGGGCGTCTACGACGTTTTCCTTTCCGCCAAGAACACCAACACCTCCGCCAGCGAAGGGTTCAATGTCTACGGCCTCGTCGTCGATTCATCGAGCGAGGCGACCGACTATGAACAAGCAGCCCCGCATTCCCTTGCCCACGATACGACGTCGGCATGGCGCCATGGCTCATCGACCATTGCTCAGACGTTCAAGGTCGAGACCGGTCAAGACGTGGTGCTAGTCGTCGAAGGCCTTAGCGATGGCGAACTACGCGGCTTCATTAACACCTTAGAGATTGTCAAGCTCGCGGGCTCGTTGTCGGCGGACATCAACGGCGATGGTCTCATCGATGTCGCCGACTTCACCATCCTCCAGAGCAACTTCCTGTCCAACGTCCCGGTCGGCCTCCAAGGGGACGCCAACTCTGACGGCAGGGTCGACCACCGCGACTTCTACTTCTGGCGTTCCGCCTACGTCAGCGCCGGCGGCGATCTGGCGCTGCTTGATTCGCTGAACGTGCCCGAGCCCGCCGCCGCGGCCTACGCCCTCGCGGCGATGCTCATACGCGGGACCGTGCTGGCTCGCCCCGCGCCGCGCGACTAACTCGACCGAACCCCTCATCACAATGCAACGAGCCCATCCCCTCCTCTTTCTTCTTGTCAACGCAGCCACTCGTCACGAGCGACTCACCACTCTTGTCCCTGCATCCTACGAAGAGAACGCCTCATGAACCTTCTGCCTCCCCAACGCAGTGCGGCCATCGTCGCGACGCTTTGCCTGGCGACGCTTGCGCAAACGGCTAGCGCCGAGATGCTCCCCAACACGTTCGGCAACGGCGGCGATGTCGTCCTACGCCGCAACAACACCGTCGAGAACGACGGCTTCTTGCGTATCAAAACGCAGTCCGGCGATATCGAGACCCATGGCAACGACCGGATTGGCCTGCTCAAGTTCGACCTCTCGGGGCTGTCCGAGCCTGTAACAAATGCCGCGGTGCGGCTCGAGTTGCCACGTGGTCAATCCTCGGGCCACTCAGGTAACACCTACGACGCCGGCGACACGCTTTACCTGTACGGCATTCCCGATGCGGCGGCCGACGAGGACTTCGATGAGGCGACGATCACCTTCGCTTCATCGCCTTATCTGACCGGGTCCGGAAGCGTTACGGATCCGCGTCCGCTCACCGACACGACCCCCAACGGCGTCAACGACGACATCGCCGTGCTGCTCGACACCTACACCTTCGCCGCCACGTCGGATGCCGGTGACCTCGTTGATTTCCAGAGCTCGGCGTTGACGGCGTTCTTGCAAGCCGACACGAACAACATCGCAACTTTCATCCTCAGCGTCTCGCAGACGGACCCCTTCAAGACCGCGGTGTTCGTCTCCGACACCGGCGCCGAGGGGACCCCGCTGCCGCCCACGCTGCTGACCAACGCCAACGCCCCGGTGCCCGAACCGACAGCCGCTGTGCTTTTCGCGATGTCGCTCCTCGGCGCCCAGATCGTCGGCGGACGTCAACAACGCTGTTAGAACTCGACTCACTCAACAGGGCTCCGTGTCACGTCTTGTGTAGCGTCCCTACTCGACAGCTTCGCTGTGCGAGGCCGTCCGCCGCCCGCAGGCGAATCCCACCGATACCCGCATCTCCAAATCACCAGGAGCCTTTCTCGTGCGTATCTCATCCCACCTCGCCACTCTGATGGCCGTTGCGGCCGTGCCCGCAACGCTCTGCGCCGAGGTCACGAACAATGTCTTCGGCGTCGGCGGAGACGTCGTCCTCCGTCGCAACAACACCATCGAAAACGACGGCTTCCTGCGTATAAAGACGCAGTCGGGCGACACCGAGACCAGCGGCAATGACCGCATCGGCCTGCTCAAGTTCGACCTGTCGGGGCTGACGGAAGGAGTCTCGGAGAGCATCCTGCGATTGGAGTTGCCACGCGGCGTTTCGTCGGGCCATCCCAGCAATAACTTCGACGCCGGGGATCAGCTCTTCCTCTACGGCATCCCTAACGGCGGCGCTGAGGAGAACTTCGACGAGGCCACGGTCTCATTCGCGACTTTCCCCTACTTCACCGGCGGCGGGAGCGTCGTCGACCCTCGGCCAGCTTCGGACACGACAGCAAACGGGATTAACGACGAAGTCGCTATCCTGCTCGACACGTTCCTGTTCGATGAGCCGTCCGACGCGTTCGATCTGGTGAACTTCCAAAGCCCCGAGCTCACTGCGTTCCTGCAGGCCGACACGAACGACATCGCGACGTTCATCCTCGGTGTGTCGCAGACGGACCCCTTCAAGACCGCGGTGTTCGTCTCCGACACCGGTACCGAGGGGACCCCGCTGCCGCCCACGCTGTTGACGAACGACGACGTGCCGCTGATGGGAACGGACTTCAACATGTCCAACGGCACCGACCTCGACGACTTCGAGATCCTGCGCGCCAACTACCTCACCGGCGCCACGTTCGAGCAAGGGGACGCCAACCTCGACGGAACCGTCGATCACGAAGACTTCTTCATGTGGCGCACCGACTACCTGATGCTCGGCGGCGATCCGGCATTGATCAACTTCCAAGCGATTCCCGAGCCTTCGACGTTGTCACTCGTAGCGTTAGCTGTGATCGGGACGCTCCGGCGCGCCCGTCATCGTTGAAACGAGAGCGACGAGCTGCGAGTCCCACGTGTACCACCTCTGAAGGCCCCTCGCTGAACCGAAGCGACATAAGGACGGGAATAGAAGATGACGATTCTGAAAACAGCGCTCGCATCGAGCGTCGTGCTGACGGCCCTGCACGGGGCGTCGCCGACCTCAGCGCAGACACGAGTCGATTGGATCGGCGCCCCCGGCGCCGAACTCGCCTGGGACGAGGGCGACTTTGGCGGCGGTGAGGGCGCCAACTGGGCGAGCGGCAACCCGCCGCTCAACTTCCAGCCCGACGGGACGTTCGGCTCTGGCGAGTACGCCTCGATCTCCAACGGCGGCGTCGCCCTGGTGGATCACGCCATTGCCATCTCACCAAGTGAGGTCCGTCTCGGCGAGGATAGCGGCTCTAGCGGCGCCTTGGTCCTCCGTGACGGCGGGTCGCTCACGGTTCAACCAGGCGTCTCGGGATCGGGCGTTCTCGCCAACGGCGTCGGCGGAACCGGTCGCCTGGTGCTTCGCGACAACCTCGGCGCCTTCAGCCTGCAAGGGTACACACAGAACGCCGCTTCAACGCTCGTCGCCCAGTTGGGCGGTCCGTCGTCGTTCGTTAACCCGGTCTCCGTCGCCAACGAGATCGACCTCGCCGGCACCCTGCGGCTCGAAGCCACGCCCGGCAGCGGCTTCGTCGCTAGCGCCGGCAATTCTTGGACGATCATGCAAGGATCGTCCGTCACCGGTGGGTTCGATGCGGTGGAGCAGAGCCCCGGACTGTTGAGCAACGCCGGGCAGTACTTCTCTGTCTCTACTGAGAGCAACGGCGTTGTGGTGTCGGTCGATCAACGATTGGTCCTCACGATCGATCGGTTTACGGGACAGACCTCCCTCTCCAACCCGGCGGGGCACGCCACGTCGCTAGGCGTTATCAACTACACGCTCCGCGCCAATTCAGGCCTGCAAAGCGACGACGCCAACTGGCAATCGTTCGCCGACGACAACAGCAAGCCGGGCTGGTACGAAGCCAACCCGACCTCGACGGCGCTCTCCGAGCTGAACCCCACCGGCACCCAGCAGTTCGCGCCGGGATCGAGCCACGACTTCGGCACGCCACTCACCGTCGATACCTCCGCGCCGCTTGGGGCGCCGCGAGTTAGCGCCGACGGCGTGAGCTTGAGCTATCAACTCCCCACCGGCGAGTACGTCGAGGCGGGCCTGGAAGTCGTCGGCCGCTTTAACGACCTAGTCCTCGTCGTCGATCCGCAAACCGGCGCCGCGACGATCCAGAATCAGTCCAACCAGGCCCTCGACCTGATCGGCTACACCATCTCATCGACGACGGACTCGCTGCTCCCCGATTACAGTGGCAGCGGCCTCACCGATTGGCGCACAGCCAACCCGACGACTTCGGACCTCTCGGAGCTCAGCATCGGCGACGCCCTCTCGATGGGATCGGGCGCCGAGGCGCCTCTGGGCGTTGCTTGGGACGTCGCCAGCGGGCCGTCCGATCCGCTTACCTTCTTCTATCAAACCGAAGACGGCGGCTTCCACCAGGGGACGGTCCACTTTGGCGACCTCGCCGAGGTGCCGCCGCTGCTCGCCGGCGACTACAACAACGACGGCGCCGTCAACGCGGCGGACTACACCGTGTGGCGCGACGCCGAAGGCACGTCGGCCACGCTGCCGAACGACGCCATCGGCGGCGTGATCGGGCCCGCCCAGTACGTCCAGTGGAGCTCGAACTACGGCGCCACCAATGCTCCTGACGCAACCGCGATCCCCGAACCGTTGTCGCTTGCCCTGGTCCTCGTGACGCTGGCTCTCCAACCGGGACGGCGATGCGAAAGGTGATGGTCTGTTTGCGATCGCCGATGCGCCAATTGACGGCTTTGCTACTCTTGACCGGTTGTCTGACAACCTTCGGGCGGTGCGCTGCCGAGACGCCGCGTTCGACCAGCGAGTTGATCCGTCGGCTCGAAGCGGGGGAGCGTCAGAACATCGTCGTGTACGGAACGAGCCTGACGGCCGGCGGCGGCTGGGTCTCGCAACTAACCAATCAGCTCAACGCCGACTACCCCGGGCAGATCAGCTGGAGCAACGGCGCGCTGAGCGGCAAGGCCTCGAACTCCGGCTTGGCCCGTCTCCCGGAGCGGGTGCTCGCCCACAACCCCGACGCCGTCTTTATCGAGTTCGCCACGAACGACGCTTTCATTGCCTACGACGAGGGCGACATCGACGCCGGCATCACGCCCTCGCAAGCGCGAGCGAACCTGCTGGCGATGGTCGAACAGGTCCGCGCCCAGAACCCCGCGGCTCAGATCGTCCTGCAGACCATGAACCCGGCCTGGGACGCGCCGAACGGGAACGGTTCCGGTTCGAAGCGTCCGTTGCTCGAACAGTACTTCCAGGTCTATCGAGAAGTCGCATCAGAGAAGGGCTTGCTGCTGATCGACAACTACCCCGTGTGGCAAACGCTCCGGGCGAACTCGCTCGACGAGTTCTCACAACGCGTCGCCGACGGGGTCCACCCCGACGCCACTGGGTACCAGCGCTACGTCACCCCTGCGATTCGATATGCGCTCGGCGCCGAGATGGGATTGACCCTGCTTGTCGATGTCGAGACCGGCCGCACGGCAATGATCAATCAGTCGGAAGACGCCCGTGAACTGATTGGCTACACCATCTCTTCGCCGTCGGGTTCGTTGCTGCCCGATTGGGATAGCCTCGCTGGCCAAGCGCTTGCCGGCTGGTCGGAAGCGAACCCCACCCCGGCCAACTTGAGCGAGCTCAACGCGACTGGCTCAGCAGCCATCGCCGCCGGCGGCTTGCACGACCTCGGCCACGCCTGGGACGAAACGATGCCGCTGGACCTCTCGTTCCGCTACCAAACCACCGACGGGACCAACCACACCGGCGCCGTCGTCTACACGACCGACAAACCGGCGCTGGGCAGGTCGCTCGGTGACTACAACAGCGATGGCGTCGTCAACGCCGCCGACTACACCGTGTGGCGCGACACACTCGGCAAGACCGGCTTCAATCTCGTCGCTGACGGCGACGGGAATCTAAACGTTGACGAGAGTGATCTCGAAGTCTGGGCCAGTCACTACGGACTGACGCTACGCCCTTCGACTAACACTCTCGAGGTACCCGAGCCGGCGACGGCCCTACTGCTATGCGTTGCTCTAGCGCGGCGGTGCAGCGAACCTTATCGATCGACTCTCGTCGGCTATACAATCCGATAGCAACTCTGTTTGCTTATGCAGTGGACGCCATCCCTTCCCTGGCCAGGCGTCGTCGACTTTGGATCGGAAGCTCCGCATCGTGGACCACCCGCTAAGCCCCGCCATCGAAATCGGTCAGACGCCGGTGCAGGTCATTGGCACGGACCGATTCATCGACGCCACTGCTTAGAGAAGGGCTCCCTCGTCAGCGCGGCCAACTCGACCGCGATAGTGACTTCGTCAACGATCTGTCCCTTTAGAGACTCTCGGACGACAAGGTCGATGCGCTTCCGCTTTCGATCAGCAGATTTGCGCGCACGTCGTTGTAGTCCTCGTCGCCAAGGGAATCGTCGAACCCTAGAATCCTGAAGCGAGGCTGCTCGTAGAGCGTCTTGACGGCCGACGCCTGCCACACGGCGTCCTCTGCGGCCGAAGCCTTGTAGACGGCGACAAGCCTTAGTTTCTGAAGTGATTGCGAGTGGTTGCTGATACACGCGGCGCCGAGATGGGCCGTCCGGGCCCGAGGTTTAACGCGTGACCAAAGCACTTCGTTGGATTCGGCGTCGATGAGCACCATTCCGCTGGGGTAACTCGCTTCGCTGAAGCCCTTCACGATGGCCCTACCGCCTGGCGGTAGATCAAACTCGAAACCCGAGCCGACGTCGTCGGGGATAGCGAGCTGAGAATCGACGTTTCCCGAGACGACGCATTGACCAGGAGAGTCGGGCCAACGCATGCCAGCGATCGGCGTGAAGAACAGACTCGCCGCCAAGTCATCGTAGTCGCCGTCCGCTTGGTAGGACTCACCAGCGACTGGAGCGGGGCCGCTGTCGTCCCAGCCGATGTGGACGGCGTCCTCATTCTCAAGCAGGACCTCAAGTTCGCTCAGCCGCCACTCTGCATCGAGAGTGGCTTGCGCGAGCTTGTGCACGCCGGTCAGCAAGAAGAACCGGGGGAGCGGCCCCGGGTTGGACTCGGTCCAATGTCCCAACACGCCGTAACGCCGGTTCTTCGCAGCCGGATTGGCGTGGAATGGCCTGGGGCCTTCGCCGGCGTTGTGGAAGGTCAACTTCTTCGTGGCGGGTTGCTCTCCACCCGTGAATTCAACGATGGAGAGACTGTTCTCCCCAGTTGCGTCGAACGTGGCGACGAGATCCACCGAAGTCCCTGGATACAGACAGAAGACATAGCCCTCGGCCGTCTTACCTTCCTGAAGGCGTAGCGTGATGGCGCCGGGCAAAACCCGCGTCTGGGGTAACGCCTGATCGACATGCGACTGGAAGGCGGGCCCCTCCCACGAGACATGCGTGATCGCCGGCAGGGTGGTCAAACCGGCCTGTTGCGACGGACCAAGGACCGAGCCGGCCCCGCGCGGCGCCGGGTCCGAACCCGGCATGAAGAGCAGGCTGCCCGCAACAAGCGCGACCATCACCGTCGCCAAGGGCCACGCCCAGCTTGTCGGCTTCGGTAGCACGGAAGCGCCGCGTAACGGCGGCAGAACAAGGGGCGCGGACTGGGAGCGATTCGCGGGCTCCTTGCCAGAGGGCTCGGTCTCCATCGAGCTGCTCGCAACACACAGGGCGATGTGTGTGTCAACCAACTCCCGATATCGCCTCTGCGCCGCGGGGTCGTCCTTCAACAACTCTTCCAAACGCGCCAGATCTCGGCGAGATAGACCGTCATCGTGCAGAGCAGACACCAGCCGCTCAATCTCCTTGAAATCCCGGCTGTTCAAAGAGCTCTCCCTATCTCGTATTGATTATTGATGAGTTTATAAAAGCCGCAACTAAACGACGCTTGTTTCTGCCGCGACGGTCTTATTTCGCTTGCAAACGTTTGCTCTCGATGCACTGTCGGAGGGCACGGCGCGCGCGCAACAGGGCGCCTTTCACGGCAGAAGGGGATTTGTCGAGCCGGGACGATAGCTGCTGTATCGATAGTCCCAGGTTGTATCGCATGCTGATCAGTTCACGGCTGCTGTCCCCGAGACTTTGCAAGCAGGACCGCAACAAGCTGATGGTGACGTCCATGTCCCTCCCCTCGTCCGTCTCGTCCGCCAACTGGACTACAAGTTCATCACTGAAGATATGCCGGTCTCGCTTACGATCGCGGCCATACGCCCTCACTTGCCAGTAAGCGACGGTTGTGGCCCATGCATCGAAATTGGTTCCGGGTTCAAACTCGTCGGCCTTCTGCCACAGCAACAAGTTAGTGTTCTGGAGGATATTCGACGCCGCTTCGGGGTTTCCGACGAGAGTGGTGATGTAGCGGAGCAGCCCCAGCTGTGCCTTCGTCAACAGCTGAACAAAGTCGCCACGATTGGGCGGGTCGCTATTTTGCAACCGTCCCTCGCCCGGGTCCTGGTTCATAGCAATCAACGCCGTCTCTCAATCGTTGAGGTTGATGCTTTTCGCCACGGCGGATCGGCCAACGGGGATCATCAAGCAAAGGTGCTTGCCCTCAGCGACGAGCAGGCTGCCGATGATAGCAAGTCGGCGGTCCCGTTAGCAGTCGGTCGTTGCATTCGCGCCCCCTAGCTGCTTACGGCATGCCGAGCCCCACTGTGACATACCGCGACTCCCAGGGGCGTTGCGCAGCATCCGCAAGAAACTTGAAGATTCTGTTAAGCCCCTGGCTCGCGTCGATTGGGGCGAGCTCTGACCGAAGGGGATGCGAGGCGGAGGCATGAAACCGCGAGAATTGTCGGCGTAGCAGGGTCTTCCGCCTTTTGGCTGCGGATGCCCACCCGCGGGATGCCTCGAAAAAAATCGCATTCGCGGCGCAACCAGTTTCGCCACCGCGGTATGTCTTGGATAAGGCGAAGTCTGCCACGGCAGTAACTTCTCATCACTCAGTCGACCACGCTTGCTGGCCGCCCCGTCTGCTCGGGTTTGGCCATCCGGTGTTGGCTGCAATCTCAAGAAAGATCGATCCGGCGCGACGCGCGCCGATCGGTGTTGCGCGCACTTAATCTGGCGCCACCCGCATAAATGAATGTCTAGAGAAGATTGTGCGTTCGCGGTTGGCGCTAATCAAGCTTGCGTTACTTTGCTGACTGCCACGCAACTGCAACTTGCACGTGGCAAGCTGTGTTCGCCCGTAGTGTGATGTACATGCTGGCTGGGACCTAGAGAGAGCGAATGTTTAAAACGGGACCGAAGACGTCGATTAGCCCTCAGCGGCCATGGATTTATACATGGCGCTATGACCGTGCTCCGACTTCGCCGTGTAGCAATGATTTACACACGTCCGGGTTTACACTGGTCGAGCTGCTCGTAGTAATCGCCATCATCGGCATCCTCGTGGCGTTGTTGTTGCCGGCCGTTCAAGCGGCAAGAGAAGCCGCGCGTCGTTCTCAGTGCACCTCGCAGCTGAAGAACTGGACGCTAGGGATGATTAATCACGAAAGCACTTTCGGGATTTGGCCGGCGTCGGGATGGCCTGGGGAGTGGAGCTCGGACCCGGGTCGGGGGAGCGGCGCCGATCAGCCGGGAGGATGGTTGTTTGCAACGTTGCCTTACGTCGAGGAGCAAGCCCTACACGACACCGGCGAGGGGCTGACCGGGGCGGCGAGGAGCGAGGCGATGATCCAGCGGGATGCGACGCCACTGCCTTTGGCGAATTGCCCCTCTCGTCGCAACGGCGGGCCCTATCCCTACCCTCACGGCGGCCCGGTCCGCACCGGCGACGGCGCAGGTGGGGTCATGGGATACACCTACACCCAAGCCGCCCGCAGCGACTACGCCATCAGCGTCGGTGACGACAACGACTACGACATCAGCGGGGGCAGCCGTTGCCGCTCGATCTCGCCGGCAAGCTACGTGCAGCAGACCTACCCGGCCGGCTTCCCGCCGAAGCTCGCCTTGTTCTCGGGCGTCTCCTTCTGCGGAAACGCGGTCCCGTCGCGGGCAATCACCGACGGCCTCTCGAACACTTTCGCCTTAGGTGAAAAGTGGACGCCCGCCGAGCACTACGAGACGGGCCTGTATCAGGGCGATGACTGGTCGATGTTCATCGGCTTCCAAGACGACATGGTGCGATCGACTTTCTACACCGGCGTCTCCGCCGCGGGCGTGCCTCGCAAAGCGACTCACCTACCTCGATCGACAAACGAAACGCTATCGGCAGTGGTGGCGGACGTCGGGGCTCCCGCGTCGCGCGAGATCTTCGGGAGCAGCCATCCCGGCGTCTGCTTGTTCTCCATGTGCGATGGCTCGGTCGTGACGGTCGGCTTTGACGTCGACCCCGAGACCTACCGACGCATGGGCGCTCGTAACGACGATGGCGTCGCCAAGGTGGCGCCTCGGTAAGACGCTTGGCTTGAGTGACGACGTTGGGCAGACGGCAAACAACGGGCTGATGAGTCCGCCCCCACGGGCGGCAAGCGTGCAATTGACATAGAGGATCCATCCTTGGGAGTACATACGATGATGCACCGGGTTCTATTCGTGGCGGGAGCCTTCTTTCTCTCCGGGGTCTGCCACGCCACCACGGTTGGCTTCGGCCAACTGGGGGGCAGCAACTCGACTGTGCCGAAGAATCTCGCATCGCGCGCGACAACAGACGGCAACGGATTCGTGGTCAGCGACGGCGCGACCCCAAATATCGAGGTGTCGTGGGACGTCAACGGCGAGCAGAACAACGGGAACCCGGCCTCCAATGGTTGGGACATTCACACGTCGAACTTCTTCACGGATATCGAGGGTGTCACCGTCGGCGGCGGCCTCTGGGACAACGAAGGGGGCGTGCCCCGTGTCGGCCAACTCGATTTCGGCCTGCACACCATCGGGTTCGCGGCCGACGCCGGAGCCCAGCTTGTCCTTAATTCGTTTGATTTCGGTCACACCGGCGAGACAGCCGGCACAACCATGTGGGACCTCACCCTGACGGATTCGGGGTCCAACGTGGCGTGGAGCCAGTCGGTCACCTTCACGAACGGGATGGCGCAGACGTTTGCCCCGAACTTCATCGGTCTGTCCGGCGAGGACTACACCCTCACCTTCCAACGCACCAGTTCCACCTACGGCTCTGACGGCCGGCATGCGATTGACAACCTGAGCTTCAATCAGATCCCGGACCTATCCAATCCGATCGGGGCGCTGGTCATCAACCGCAGCGGCCCGAATGCCGGAACAGCGCACATCCGCGCCGATCAGGCCTTCTCGTTCAGCGAGTACGAGATTCGTTCAACGAGCGGGGCGTTGATCCCCGACGAATGGACCTCCGTGGCAAGCACCGGCGCCGACACCAATGAGACTTGGTCGATCGTCAGCAGCACGGCGACCTCCCTACACGAGGAAGACGACGCCTCCGGTCCCAACGACGGTTTGTCGTTGAACGCGGGCGGACAATACAACCTCGGGAACGCGTTCGGTATCCTCCCAAGGTTTCGTCGCGATGGAACGACCCTTACCGGTTGGGAAGACGCCGCCATCACGATCAACGATCCGAGCGGAACGCTCCTGGCCATACTGCCCGAGTATGTGGGCAGCCCCGTGCCGTGGGGAGATTACAACGGCGACCTCATCGTGAACGCCCAAGACTGGCCGCTCTTCCGTGCAGGGCTCGGCGGCAGCTACAGCGGCTTGACCGCGGCCCAGGCCTACCTGCGCGGCGATCTGGACGGCGACTTCGACAGCGACATCCATGACTTCAACCTCTTCGTCGAACTCGCCGGCGGCGCGAGCAACCTCTTCGGTCCAAACGCGGTCCCCGAGCCGTCAACCGTCGCGATGCTGGCGCTCGCGGGAGTCGTTCTATCAACGGGTCGCCGGCTACGGGGCGCCTCGGCGTTGTTGACCGGATTCATTGCCGTCGCCGTCGGAACGTCGGCCCAAGCCCAGACGCTGCAAAACTTCGGCGTTGTCGGTTCAACTCCGGTCATCTCGATCCCCGAGGGGCAGCAGAACGAGAACGCCAACGCCGGCCCCGACAAGTTCTTCGACGACACGATCCTGGATGAATCAGGACAGATCGTGTTCGACCTCTTCTCAACCAACTACACGGACCCCGATCTGTTCCCCGGCGGGTTCCTCGGGCAGTACGCGATCGGCGGCGAGACGCCGGGCGCCGTCGATTCCGCTGTTGTCTTCATGGACTACGGCGCTCCGGTCACCGCCAACTGGTTTGCTTACGCGCAGCGAACGGGCGGCAACCCCATCGCCGACAAGGTTGGCAAACTCGAGTTCTGGTTCAGCAACAGCGACTTCGGCGGCGCTCTCCCGAACGACGCCCCCGACTCCGTCGTCAACCTGTTGCCGGGCGACAATCGCATCAACGACAGCGTCATCCGTCCCTACAGCCTGGGGGGTGATCGCACCGGACAGTACGTCGCGATGCGGATCACCGAGACCGCCGCGTCGGGGACCTTGACCAGCACCAGCCGCATCGGCGGGCACGAGTTCCGTCTGCTCGACGGGCCGTCCGACGTGGTGCTGACCGTCAATCGCGCGAACGGCGAGATGACGCTCCGCAACAACCTATCGGGCGCGGAGGACATCTTCATGAAGGGCTACACGATCGAGAGCCCCGCCGGCGCGCTGGTCTCGTCGAGCTTCAATGGCGTCCGTGGCGATGGGCCATTCCCGCTAGGGAATGGGAGCGGCAACGGTTGGGAGCTGGCGCTCGGCGGCGACCCGTCGCGTCTCGCCGAGACCTTCTTCGCCGGCCAAACCACCTTCGCCGCCGGCGCTGGCGCCGTTAGCCTGGGCAGCGCCTACAACAGCCTGGTTGGTTCGGAGGACCTCGCCTTCTTGTGGACCAACTCGCAAGGCGAAGTCTACAACGCGCGTGTCGAGTACATCGGCGCCGCTACAAAGGTAGGCGGCGATTACAACGACGACGGCGTCGTCGACGCGGCCGACTATACCGTCTGGCGTGACAACCTGAACACCAACAACACGCTGCCGAACGACGCCACTCCTGGAAGCGTCACCCAGGCTGACTACGTGTTGTGGAGCAACAACTACGGCAAGTCCGTTGCGGCGAGCTTCGCTGCCGCTGTGCCCGAACCAGGCGCCGCGCTCCTGATGAGCGTCGCCGCCGTGCTCTCGGCTTGCCGGCGGAGGGGGCGAACCAACTGATCAAGTCGCCTTCACGACCGCGCAAAGGAAGCGTTGTTCCGAGCGCGGACGCCAGAGGATCTTCCCGGCGGGCCGACTCCAGCCGAGCGGGGTGGCCGACTCGACATCGTCCGAGCGAGCAGGGCAGGGCGGCCCGCCGAGCTTTTTAACGTCACTTTGCGGAACTGCGATCCATCGAAGACGGCGACAGGGAGAGGCACTGTTTGTTTTTCTGTTCACGACACGCGCTACGGAGTAAGAACCAATGATCCGACAACTTGCGACACTGGCGGCATGCGCCGCTCTGCTCACCGGGGCCGGCACGAGTCAGGCCACCATGCTCGGCTTCGGCCAACTCGGCGGCAGCAACTCGACCGTCCCCAAGAACTACGGCTCGAACGCGACCGCCGACGCCAGCGGCCTGGTCGTCACCAATGACGCGACGCCCAACATCGTCGTGGCGTGGGACGTTAATGGCCAAGAGAACAACGGCAATCCCGACTCCAACGGTTGGGACATCCACACCTCGAACTTCTTCGCGTCGATCGAAGGCGCCACGGTAGGCGGCGGCGCGTGGGACAACGAGGGAGACATCCCCCGCATCGGTCAGCTCGACTTCGGCCTGCACACCATCGGCTTCGCGGCCGACCCGGGGGTCCGGCTCGTCCTCAACTCGTTCGACTTCGGACACACCGCCGAGACCGCCGGCACGACCGAATGGGACCTCTCGCTGACGGATTCGGGTGCGAACGTGGTCTGGAGCCAGTCGGTGACGTTCGTCGATGGTTCGGTCAGCAACATCGCGCCGAACTTCACCGGTCTGCCGGGCGAGGACTACACCCTCACCTTCCAGCGCACGAGCGAAACGTACGGCTCGAATGGCCGGCACGCCCTCGACAACCTGAGCTTCAATCAGGTCCCCGAACCAACGGCTTGCGTGCTTGTCGGGCTGATCGGTTTGGCTCACGCCACCGGCGTTCGCCGGAGCGGGCTCGCCTGATCTCGACCGGACACCACTCAGTTCACGACGAGGCGGGGCATCGAGATCGACGCCCCGCCTTGTTCGTTTCTGGGTTCCTTGTCGAGGTCTCGCAAGACGACGTGGGGCTCACCTCTCGGGCGCCGTTCCCCCTCTCTTCGACAGCGCCACCCGCCGGGTCGGAACCCGTCGCGCCGGAGACCACCTATAAACATGCGTTCAGATCGCCAAGAAGGGCCCTTCCGGCTCGCCTTGAGCCCCCGCTCGAACCTTACCCACCTCGACGAGAAAACCCGCTCAAGGGCCCTTCTCGGGGCCCAGGGAGGACATCGCAAAAACCCCGGTGTTTTCGCGGCTGGAGGACAGGCGAGCGGGTAAGAAAGGTGGGGTGGCCTGTCCCCCAGCGAAGCGGAGGGACATGCGGCTTGAAGGTTGATGACCGTCGCGGACTTCCTGCTCACCCCCGACCCGGAGTGTGCATGCGAATTGATTGGGGCCGTTTATCCTGGTTCGCATGCTCATCCCCTACGGGTGTGAGCATGCCACCCGCTTCATCAGCCGCACGGGCGTCGAGCGGCCCCGGCTGTACTTTGCGAGTTTCACCCGCTCCTCGTCCCTCAACTCGATCGCTACCGCTACTCGCATCGCGCCCTCCGCGGTTAGAACGCCATGCGTTCTATCACCTACGAAGGCTCAGCGCAATACGATCGCGGAACAGCGACGCGGTACACTAGGTGGTTTACAGCATAGAGCTGCACCCCTTAAACGACACTTGGGCGTTGAGACTCAAGGTAGTTGAATCTGCTCTCTTCGAGTTTCTCTTCAAGTGCTTCAAGGCCGTTACACCTAGCATAGTTCGCCTCTGCTGCAGTGATGGGGACTAACCACAGACAACAAACGGTCTTGGTAAATTGCGGTGTTTCAAAAAACTCAAGGTTGGGGCCATCAAGGTAGGGCAACGAAAGCAAACCATGGTCACACTCTGACCCTGGAAGCCAAGGGCGCCCAAAGTTCACGGTGTGCCCAAGACCAAGCTGCTTGCCAGTTCTATGGTAGTGTGCAATGACCGTTAGTAACTCGACGTGAGCATTCGCTTGCACATCAGAAAATAGGTGAATCTCTATGGGGTTCTTGTCATTCGCTTGAGACATGCAACATGTAGCGTAGGTCCACATACTGCGTGTCTGGCTTGGTGGAAACTCCAAGACACAGAACTCTGGAGGAAGTTGCCCAGTAGGACCGTGGTCCCACGAACGCACAGTGGCATTATTAGACCATTGTTGTTCGTAGTGGAGCCGTAATTGATAGCAGAATTCCATCAGTGAAATCCGAAGAGTTCTTTCATCCGCTTTGAGAAACCAGACATGAAACCGCCTTGTCGCCATGAGTCGGCGTCAGATTGCAGACCCATTCTTGACCTGTCATTCGCGCTTGCACTCCGTTGTGATGGAGTCTGATTGTAACCCGGTAATTCGCCCCGATCAGGGTCTCCTTGGTAGTATCGCTGAACAAGTGGTGGATCATGATCGACTACCTCACCAGCCGGGTGCCATGCCCACACGCGAAGCGGATGGGCATGTGGACCAGGATCGACGACCTACTTCACTTCACATGCGCATCCCCATATTGGGTGTGAGCATGCCACCCGCCTCGCGCAATAGACTCATGACATCGACGCTGATCGACTTCTTGTGAAGGTCCACGCCGACGTAATTCATGACGGTCTCCTGCGGGGGAAACGGGGAAGGATGACAACCCTCGTTTACCACCAATCCGAAGAACCGCCTACTCGGCGCGGCCTCCTCTCATAGGTTCACCCGGCTCAAGAAGCGAAGCAAGTCTTGTCTGGGAATTCTTGCTTACGCCAGTGCAGTAGCAACTTACGCCTGGCACATGGCGAGTAGGCTCGCTTTTCATCATCAGGAACTTCAGTGATGACTTCGGTGCTGCCATCTTCTTTGGCTACCCTGACGACACCAACGCGGTCTTCGTTTGGCCCGAACTCGTACGTTGCGTACTGATCGTCTTCGTTGATTTTCCAGATGCCAACGTAGATTGCCATGCTTACTCCAATCCTGAGGGGAACGTATCGCTTACTCGGTCATGTGCTCCGCGATAAGTGCCGCCGAAGAGTTGCTCGAAAATCGATTCCGCCTGCTCATGCTTGAACAGTTGTCGGTCAGCGGCGGTGCCTGTCCCATTGCGTAGCCGTTCCCAAGCATTGGCTATCTCTGGGTGAGCATCGACCTTCCCCTGACCTCATCATCAAGCAAGTGTTCGTTGTTGAACAAGTGATTCTTAACACGCTCAACCGTGCTGCGAGGGATTCCAGAGTTCTTGGCAATCTCATCTACGTCAGTCGTTGACCGACGAATTTGATCGTAGATTTCTTCGGCGCGATCCCAATCATCGAAGTTGTCCGGGTCGAGTATGGCAGCCCCTATCCTCCTTGGGGCCTGAACATCCGGCGTAGTCTTGGTCCCGCCGAAGCGATTCTTGAAATAGTTTACTACATCGTCGAGCTTCCCTTTGGTAGCGTTCGCGATCTTCTCCGACACATGCCGCAGTACGGGTAGGGCGGCCTTGCCGGCGACTTTTAATGCGGTCCCAGCAACCGCATCGACGGCCAACTCCCCTGACGAAGGCCCTCCGAGAATATATCCACCATGATCACCGTTGGTGAACCTTAAAACGACCTCGCCCGCGGCATCAAGATTAAGCCATGGCTGGATGGATTCACCCGTCGCACGGCCGGCGTTGTCGAGTACGATGTCGATGCCTCCCCACGTGGCGACGAAGCGTGTCTCGCCTTCCAGGGTGATGGGCTGCGCGTTCTCTGACGCTTCTCCGAGCGTTAAACCGGGTAAATTTTCTGGGCTGCCGATTGACGCCGTGATCCGATCGACATGAACCTCCACAAACCGCCCGTTGGGCGCCTCCGTCTTGCCGGCGCCGGAGTCGGGCAGGAACGGCTGCTGGGCCTGCGGGGGTAAATCGTTGTCGGGGTAGGTGACGTAGTACGACTGATTGTTGGAGTCGGAGGTTGTGCTGCTTGCCGCCAACAGTAACGAACCAACCGCGGCCCTTGCGGAGCCAGGGTTCGGGGGCGCCGTGCGCCATGAGAGGACCCTCCGATATCACCGTTTCAAGAGACGGGAAATCGGGCTGGGAGGTCCAAAGACGCCTCGCCGGCTGCCACCGACGAGACGCCCTTTTCTCTACGCAACTAACCAAGTCGTTTTCGAGAACGGTGCCAACTCTGTGCCAGTTTGGGTTTTCGGCGATTGATGGCCGCTAGCGGCTTCGTCGTAAACCCTTGCAGAGAAGCCTTTTACGAAAGCCGAAGCGACTGGACGCGAGTTGAACGGTTCGTTTCGACGATCAGCCGTAACTTGGGCGGGCTGCTAGCAGCTTGCCAGCTAGAGCGGGGCTAGTACGTCCCTCGCGGAGCATAGGGGGAGGGCAATTGGCCCGACTCAAAAGAGCTGTCAGTCCAGGACGGTTCGCTAAGCGGCGCCAATCTACGCAGAACGATGAAGCCTCCGTAGGTTTCGCGTTGGTCGAAAGCCGCCCAGGCTGTTAGTTCGACGCAGGTTAGCAGTTAAGCCTCCTCCCGTCATTAGGCGACAATCAGGCCGGCTCCATGGCAGCCAAGACTTCGTCCATGCCGATCGTCGCGAACGTTGAGGCGTAGTCGGACATCGCGTAAGGGATTATCAGCACGCCCTCGTGGACGGCCGCTCCGCAGCTGTAGACGACGTTCGGCACGTAACCTTCGCGTTCGTTCTCGTCGGGAGTGACCAGCGGATGTCGCAGTCGGCCGATGACGCGCGAGGGATCGTCGCGGTCGAGCAGCAAGGCGCCGATGCTGTACTTGCGCATCGCGCCGACGCCGTGGGTGAGCACCAGCCAGCCGGCGTCTGTCTCGATCGGGGACCCACAGTTGCCGATCTGCACATACTCCCAAGGGAAAGTCGGCCTGACAATGATCCGCTTCGAGTGCCAAAAGTAGAGGTTGTCGGACTCCATCAAGAAGAGGTTCTCGCCGTCTTGCCGTGAGATCATCACGTAGCGGTCGTTGACCCGGCGCGGAAAGAGAGCAAAGCCCTTGTTCGCAACGCCTGGCCCGTTGAGGGTGTGCATCCTGAACCGCAGGAAGTCAGCGGTCTCAAGCATCTGAGGCAGCACGACTTTGCCGTCGTACGCGCTGTAGGTTGCGTAGTACCGGATGTCTCCGTCCGGTTCTTCGAAACAAACGAAGCGGGCGTCTTCGATCCCCGCCGACTCGGTCGGGCTGTAAGGGAGGATGAGCCGCTCTGACAGCTTGGTGTCGGTAGGGTAGATGATCTCGTAATTTGATTTCGCGAGCGCCACGATCCCGTCGTAGACCGTTAGATGCTCTTGATGACGGGAGCGGTTCTCGCGGACGGTGAGCAGTAGCGCGGCGTCGAGTTGCTCAAGGGAGAACTCTTCGTCGAGGCGGTCCATCACGTGATTGGTGAAGACGCCGGCTAACCCGAGCTCGGTCAGCTTCCGATGGAAGAGCGCCTTCTGGTATCCCGGGTCGGGCAGAACGTTGGGCGGCGTAGCGAAACGGGTGGGCTCGTCCATCTCGATCCGGCATTGGGCGTCGATGACGCCGGTCCGGAAGGTGATCGACGAGAGGTGGCCTTCGCCGGTGGCGCGCAGGCTCACGACAAAACGCTTCGAGCCTACCGATAACCCCGCCTGATCGGGATGCCAGACAATCGACGGGTTGAAGAGCGCTGCCGATTCGACGGCGTACTCTTGCGTGAAGTAAGCCCCAATCAAGAGTTGCCGGTTCTCGCTCAGCGGCGCGTCGGTGATCAGGTGCTCGCGGACCCTGTCAAATCGACGGAGCAAGAAGTCGCGTGGCCGCTGATGCCGGCCGTGGAACTCCTCGACGATGTGAGAGAGTTGCTTATCGACCTCTTCCTCCGACAACGTGGCGATTCGCGCAATGATACGTAGCTTCCTCTCCTCGGGGAACGGAATAAAAGGTCGTAGGATGACCCGCCGGCTATTGGGGGAGAGAACGATCCCAGTTCTTTTAATCTGCATGCACAAGTCGTAGGGCTTGGTGATTTTCCGGAGCGGAAGCCGCGGGGGGTGATTTCGTGGGGGCGGCAATTAGCAGCGAGCTTTCCAGCTGCTCCATCTCGGCGAGCGACAGGAGGAACGCCAGCGTCGATTCGGCGCCTTGGTTCTCGTTGACGCGGCCCTCTTGTAGACCGTCGTGGCAGCCGCCGGTGCCCGAGTCGTAGAGCGGCTGACCGAGATCGTTACGGCAGAGGAACCAGTCGAACGCGAGGTGGGCTTGGTTGAGCCAGAAGGGGTCCCCTCCGGCGTTATGGGCCTCGATCGAAGCCGAGATCATCGCGTTGGCTTCGATCGGCTGCTGGTCGTAGGCGGCGATTGGCTCGCCGCGCCGACAGAACCCATTGCAACCGATGGGCCGGAAGCGGCCCTCGGGCGAGAGCTGCTTGACAGCCAACCATCTGAGCGATGTCAGCCCGATTGTGAGGGCCTTCTCGTTGCCGCTCCAGCGTCCGCTGAGGATCAGCGCGTGAGGTAGTTTCGCGTTGGCATAAGAAGCGACCTCCTCGAACCACGGCCAATCGTCGGTCGCGGTGCGATCATAGAGGTCGATGAGCTTGTCAGTGAGCTTATCACGCATTTGGCTCGCGAGCCGATCGCCACTGAACCGGCGGAGGTACTCGTGGATGCCAATCAGCGCCAGCGCCCAGGTGCGGGGAGAACTTGTCTGCGCGCAGGCTGGGAGCGCCTGTTGGAAGAGCTGCACGGCCCATGACTGAAAGCTTCTTCGCTGCGATCGGCCCGCGCAGGTCCCGAGCGCCCAGAGCGTGCGTCCCTGTGAGTCGTCCGAGCCGTCACGTTCGAGCCACTTGCGATCGAAACTCATGAAGTTGCGGAACCGACCGATCGCTGGGTCGTACGCATGGTTCAGGAACGCTGCATAGCTCGACGCGGCCTGATGCAGTCCTACCGAGTCGTGCCCGAGCTCTTCGAGCAGTACCGTGAGGATCAGCGCCCGGGCGTTGTCGTCGGTGCAATAACCCTCTTGGAAATTTGGCAGGGAGTAGGTCGCGTGCTGGAAGATGCCCGTTGAATCGGTCATCCGCAGGACGTGGTCGAGGCGGATCTTTGGGTGTTCGAGCGGTTGCTCGTCGAGGGTCTTGATCGCCAGGGGCTTTGGAGACGTCGCTTGGCTGCGCCGCGCATTCTGGAATGACGCCGAGTAAAGGCCGGCGACGTGGCTCCAGACCATCTCGCGCCCTAGGAGATAGGCCCGTTTACGCATCGCGTGGCGACGCGGCTCGTCGCACAAAAGATCGGTGGTCGCTTTCGCCATAGCCCGCGAATCGCCGAAGGGGACAAGGACGCCGCGTCCGTCAGCCAACAGTTCTTCGGCGTGCCAGTAGGGAGTCGAGATAACTGCTTGTCCGCAGCCAAACGAGTAGGCAAGTGTTCCCGAGACCGCCTGGGCCTCATTCAGGTAGGGCGTGATGTAGACGTCAGCTGCGCCGATGAAGTTGGTCAGCTCTTCAAGCTCGACAAAGCGATTGTAGAAGACGACGTGTTTCTGCACCCCGAGTTCTTTCGCCATCCGTTCCAGCCCGATCCGGTACGTCTCGCCGTCGTTCCGCAGGAGGCTTGGATGCGTCGCCCCGAGCACCACGTAGACGAAGTTGGGCGCCGAGCGGAGGATCTCCGGGATCGCTTTGATGACGACTTCGATCCCTTTGTTCGGCGAGAGCAAACCGAAAGTGAGCCCTACCTGCTTGCCAGCGAGGTCGAACTGGTCCTTGTAGAAGTTCGGGTCGGCGAAAGGCCGGTCGGGGATGCCGTGGACGATCAGGTCGATCTTCTCATCCGCGACTTGGTAGACCTCTCGCAACGTTGCGCGGCTGCGCTCGGTCATCACCACCAGGCGCGTCGAGAGCTGCACCAACTGTTCCATGACGCGACGAAGCGTCTTGTCGGGGTTGGGGAGCACCGTGTGTAGCGTCGTGACGACCGGCACCCTCAGTTCCCGAAGGAGCGACAGGATATGAACGCCGCCGGGCCCGCCGAAGATGCCGAACTCGTGTTGGAGCGAGACGACATCGACGCTACTAAAGTTGAGGAAGTCAGCGGCGCGGCGGTAGGAGTCGCGATCCTGCTGAACGATCTGAAAACGCACCTCGGGTGGGTAGTCGTAGCCCCCGTCGATATCGTCCACAGGGACAATGAGGCACTCGTTCGATACGTGTTTCGCAACCGCGGTGCTCAGGTCATGCGTGAAGGTAGCGATGCCGCACTTCCGCGGCGGATAATCGCCGACGAACGCGACCTTATGAACATCCGATTCTGCCACTTGTGCGCCTCCTGGACGTGAAACGAAATCACCGTTCGCACAGCGATCCGAGCAATAAGCTGAGCGGGAACTCCACGACCCCCACGGCGGTGTCAGCGGCGCCGTAGAAGACCTTCAGCGTCGCTTCACTTTCGATGAGCGCCGTTGGGAAGACCACGTTGGGCACAACACCCTCTCGCTCGAAATCTGCAATCGGGCGCAACACGGGCGTAGAGCTACGGCGAAGAACCTTCCTCGGATCGAAAAGGTCGAGCACAACGGCGCCGGCGCAATACTCGCCAACGCCGACACACTGATCCGAAACGCCGCAACCGTGGTAGATCACTAACCACCCTGACGACAGCTCGATTGGTGGCGGTCCGGCGCCGATGCGTTCGGCTTCCCAGTCGATGAGACCACTGAGGAGGGGCTGGTGCTCGCCCCAGTGCAGCAGGTCGGGCGAGCGCGAGAGCCAGATTTCCGGCCGGCAGAAGTTGGTCTTCGCCGTGGGCCGGTTGAGTGCGACGTACTTCCCATCGATCTTGCGAGGGAAGAGCACAACGTCCTTGTTCTCTGGCGGAAAGATTACGCCGTGACGTTCGAATGTGATGAAGTCGAGCGTCGAAGCCAATGCGGTCGCAGCGCCATGCCGCGAGACGGCGACATAAGTGATCCAGTAGCGACCGTCGATCTCGGTGATGCGAGGGTCTTCAACGCCATACTCCTCGATTGGCGATGCGGGGAGGAACACCGGGCCAACCCTCCAAGCGGGATCGCCCCGAGCGGGCCGCCGCAACACTCTCAAATGAGAGATGGACGTGAGTCGTACTCTGCCATCGCTTTCCCGCCGCACCACACGGGGGTCGGTGCAATCAAGTTCGGCGACGGGCGTCCAGTCGACGACCGCGTCGCCACTCGCATCATAGCGAGGCAGTCCCACGAAGCCGGGCCTCTCATCGGATGGCGTTTCAGCTACTCTGACCAGCAACACGACCTCGTCGCCAACAACGACAGCGCCAGGGTTGAAGACCCCCAGCACTTTGAAGCGTTCGTTCAATGGCCGCACGTCCTCAGGACCAAACAGCCGTTCAACTCGATGGCGGAGCGTCATGTTCCGAATCGGATGGCGCCATTGAAGCCGGTCTTCTTGGCGCTGGCGTCCGGCTCGGGCGGGTTCGCCCGGACTTCGGCGGCGTGCTTGGCGAGCCGCGTTTTGTCGGCTTGAGCGCGATGGCATTGGGGGTGGATGCCATCGATGGAATACGACGAGTGACCGCACACGGGGCACTTCTTCTGGGCGACAGGCCGCTGCAGCGGCTCGGGTTTCTTCTCGCTCATCTTCATCCTTCTCCTCAAGAGTGCATCTCTAGTACGACGGCAGGCGAATCCTTCGCGTCAGCCGAAAAGTAATGTCAGGTCGTGATCACTGAACCATTTATACGAGAGCAGCGTCGTTCGCATTCCTGTCCTCGCCGCACGCGTCCATCGGCTGGACGTCGTAAGCCGTTGAATCAGCGCCTAGTGACAGCCGATGCGACGCCGTCAGCGGACTAGCCGGCGCCTTCTGCGCTGCGAAGACCGCCTCGGCCGTGGCCGCATCAAAAGTCGTTTCGTGAGGGCCGCGGGCGTTGAGAACCACTAGCTGTAGGCCGGGGAGTTCCATCGCACGGGCCAGGCGAACGCCAAGCAGGGGATAAGGGCGCCGCGTCGCGTCGACGCCGGTACGGAACACATCGAAGGCCGCTTGATCGGTGAACCCGAAGATCGCCGCACAGGGCCCACCGACATAGTCGTGGCAGCGTGGGCCATCGGGCGCCTCTTCCTCCGTCAGGAGAAAGTAGCGCGGCACAGTTTGGGGTTTTGAATCAATTGCCATCACTTCGTCTTTCCTTCTAACAGTTCTTGTTGTCACGCCACTTCAAGCAGGCGCGACGGAATACTTCGCAACAGCCGGCGACGCAACTTTTCCAATCTGGCGGCTACAGACACGCCGCCAAAGAAAGCTTGTCGCCGCTCAGGGCGTTTCACCCGCCTTGAGGTCGGCGCCCAACAACACGCCTGGCAATGCGGAAACCAGGGCTCTGAGCTGCCGGTGCGAGACGCCAGGGCCGTACGGAATCCGGAAGCTACAGCGACCCGTGACACGGCCGCACACAATCGGCTCGCTGGACTTGAAAACAAAAACGGAGCTAAGCGATGAGATCAGAACGTGTGCCGGCTGCAAGCCAGCAACGACGACTAAGCAGGCGTAGTCTTCGTTGCGAAGCCGAACTTCGAATGGGAGAACGGCTTCCGTCGGTTACCTAGCGCTTGTGAGAGGAAGCGAGAGACGAATCTCGTTCGAGTTGCCCGCAGGACTCCAACCGCTTGCACCGCTGTGAGACCGACTCGAACGGCATGCCCCTGCCGAGCTCGTAACGCTCGGCGCGAACAAACCAAAACGCCAGCCCGCCCGTGTTGTAGGAAGAGTGATCTGCTGAAGCCGTAGCACGCACTCCCATCGAACCCTTGCGGCCGGTCTTCTTCCACCCGCGTCGCTCCATGACGATCCGCACCAAGACGCCAATCGCTTGGCGAAATCGCTTCGTCTCAACGGAGGGCGCCGCGGCGAAGTACTCATCAATGGCGGGCTCGGCCTCGAGCTCGCGGATCACCCCTGCGAGCGGCGCACGATCGTGGTGAATCTCCGACTCCTCCATCCGTCGTTGCCGGTTGGAATCGCTGAAGAACGACAGCACGTCGTCAAAGGGCTGTGCCGGGTCGTTCAGCACGTCCGAGAAAGTCCGCCCCTGCCGGTCTTCGAGAAAATTCTTCCGAGTCACCGTCACGGCAGACATCCGCTGGTTCCTGAAGGGTGAAGGAGCAGGTACCGTTATTGTACCTGCAAAATCGTACGAAGGATAGGCACTAGAGCATTTCCACGAATACCGTTCTCGGTATCCGCAGTGTCGGAAGTAGGCGAGGCACTCGTCCAGAGGGAACTTGTCGAGCAGGGCGTTGATGGCTTGTCCGAGTTGTTCGACAGTTCTGGCGGCGGCCTTCCTGAGCAGGGCCTTGAGCTTGGCGAAGGCCAGTTCGATCGGATTGAGGTCGGGGCTGTAGGGCGGCAGGTACTCTAGCCGCGCGCCGGTCGCTTCGATCGCCTCGCGGACCCCGGCCCTTTTTGTGGCTAGAAAGGTTGTCCATGATGACGGTGTCGCCCGGCCGGAGCGTCGGCGCGAGACATTGCTGGACGTAGGTCAGAAAGACCTCACCATTCATCGGGCCTTCGACCAACAGCGGGGCGGTCATGCCCTCGGCCGCAACGCACCGAGGAAGGTGGTCGTCTTCCAGTGGCCATGGGGAACCCGATCGACCACGCACGCCGCCCGGCCGTGGGTCCGCGTCATCTTGGTGCTCGCGCCCGTCTCGTCGAGGAACACCAGCTTCCGCGGGTCGAGGTGGGCCTGCCAGAACCGCCAGGCGGTCCGCTTGAGCGCCACGTCGGGCCGGTCCTGCTCAGCGGCGTGCACCACTTTTTTTGAACGTCACGCCCAGCCGCCGCAGCGTGTTGTGCACCGTGCCGATGCAGACGGCCACGCCCAGACGATCCCGGAGTTCTCGCAGCGACGCGTCCGGCTGCTCCTCGACCAGTTCGAAGAGACGCTCGCCGTGCTCGGCGAGCTTCGGCTTGGGGCCTGTCCTGCCCCGCCGCGGGGCGATCTGGCCGGTCTTCCCGCCGCTTTTCGAGGTTGTAGAGGCTGCTCGATGAGATCGACGCCAACACGTACGCGGCGAAGTCGACGGTGCTGCGCGATCAGGTCGGCCGGCTCAGCGTGGAACTCGAAGCGACCGACCGCGGCCGGGCCGAAATGGATGAGATCGCCATCAAGGCGTTTGAACTCTCGCAAGTCCTTCGCGAGAAGTGGCTTACGGCCGATTACCGGGCTAAACGTCGTCTGCTTGAAATCATCGGTTTGAACTACCGACTCGACGACGTAAGTCTCGTCCCTGAATGGAGAAAGTCCTTCGACGTTCTCGCCGAAGGGCCTCTATCTGAAGAAAGTCGGGCCGACAGGATTCGAACCTGCGACCTTTTGACCCCCAGGCCGATTCAGACGGTATTTCAAACACGCTCGCGACTACGAAGAACCCTTATATCACAGGGCTTTACGAAACGCCACCCATTGCAAGAGCATGCACAAAATTGCATTTAGTTTCATTTAAAGCAGCACGGAAAGCAGCATAGATTTACCCCCACCTACCTTTTGCGACGGGAAGGCAAAGGGATGCAGCTGGTCGTTGGCTACAATGTTGCGTGAACGTCGTCTTCACACCGTCGAGCGACTTGATCGTTGAGAGTTCGGTATCCAGGGCGCTCACATTAGGGTTGCTCTTCTCGCTGGGCGTCCGCACTTGACTTTCGGACCACTCGCCCATCATCCGGCCACGCTTCTGAAAGCCAATCACTCGACACCTTACGTCGCAGGGTGCTCGTAAAGATCGTCACTACATTGCTTATCGGACGGGTAAGCGCTTCGGCGACAATCGACGCTCAAATCCCGGAGTTATTGCCTAGCCCGTTCAAGGTTCGGTCATTGGATGGTTCGTATTGGCGTCACTGTATACTTTATGGGCATGATAAGCGGCTCAGAGCTTCATAGCATGCTGCGGATTACCAAGCCTGCGCCATGGTAACCGAGGTACCGGCAAGATCACAAAGAAGCCCGCCAACGTAGTTGGCGGGCCCCGGTTAGTGACAGTGATGAGTAGCGTCGGTGCTATGGCTGGTCGCTTTCTTGGAGCCATTGCTCAAGATCGGCCCGCACCCCACTTGTTATACGGGTGCTCTTGTTAGGGCAGCCGCCGTAATTGTGAATCCCTACCGCTTTGGCGCTCGTCGTGAGAACGGAGGCTGAGCCACTCTGGCCTCCGTAGGTGTCGAGCATGTACCACAGTCGGCCCGGCTGGACAGTTTGCAGTGGATCGCGATCCATCCATTGCTGGCCGATAGGCCGGTCGCCCGGATAACCAGATAGGAGAATTTCAGCGCCTTGGAGGTCGCTGTCTCGTGCCACCGCGATATTGTGGCTCCCCGGACTTACGCCAGTACGCGAAAGGAATTCTGAATTTAACAGGATAGCGCCGTAGTCACTCTGCACGAGCCCACTCTGTTTCCAGTCGTTCGATGCTCGCAAACGCGAGCTGGGAATCACTTGCGAACCGAAGGGACGGGCCGAATCATTCATGCCAGGAATTACTTCCACGCTTTCAAAGAAGTTACCGCCATCACCTTGATGCACGCAGTGCCCGGCGGTTACTACAAGACGCGGCCCCATCAACCACCCCGTGCCCCGTGCTCCGCCTCCGCCGACAAACTTGATAATGAGCTGGCAGTTGGCGCTGTAAGGATAGGTCGATGTGTTGGTGACACGCACACGTTCATCGGGCAAGCAAACCGACTCCGGTGGCTCGAAGAAGAAGGTCTCGATGGGAGGCAATTCTTGGTCCGCAGCGACCACTAAGGGTAAGTCGTCTGCATTTACAGCCTGTTTTGCATGAAGAACTATGGAACGGTCTGTGGGGCCGATCGCTTCCTCCTCTGAAGCCAGTCCGAGTTCGTTCAGCTTTTCCATACGCTCGACCTGTAGATCGGGCCGGAAGCTGGCTGTGATCGCGCTCGCAACGGAACTAGACTCGCCCTCGTGAGCCGCAGTAGAGACGACCGGTGAGATTTCGAGCTTGCTAGACTGGGAGGCTTCGGCTGCCTCTAGAGGAAAAAACTGGAGAATCTTTTTAGCGTCGATGCGAATTCCACGGCCGAAGTCGATTGTGCCGTTGGCGTCTCCGGTGCTGGGATTACCGCGGAAGTCTCCTTTCACTTTCCAATCGTAGACAACAACCTTCTTCTTGCCATCAAACGGAACTCGTACCTTGATTACGTGTCGAGATCGGATATACGCTCTCCCGCGAAGTTCTCCTGTCGATGTGTTGAACGACAACTCTTCCCATCCAGCCGATCGTTCGTTGCCTTTGGCGAGTGACTTCAGCAACTCGGCGGCCTTTTTTGCCGCGGGCTTATCTCGGTAGTCGACAATCGCTTCGGGCGATAGCTCGCTATGGCCATCGTCTCCAGAAATCCCTTCGAGCTGTTGCGCGAACAACCTCAACACCGCTGCTTGTGGACGACACGATTCTCCCGACGCCTCCAAATCATCGGCCAATGATCGCACTAGCCTCAGCAACTGTCCTTGCTCGGCTTGCTCAATCGATGACTGGAGTTGGAGGACAGATTTTTCTTCATGCAGGATCGCTGCTGCACCCGCCGCGAGCGTCTCGTAGAGCTGGCGTTGTTCCGCAGAATCGGCTTGATCGAATTCGGCGTCACCGCTCTCCGGAGGGGCGGTCGCGAATTCTTGGAGAAGATCAGCGACGGATTCCACAAGGACAAGATCAGAGAACACGATATCGGCGCTAACGTCCGAAGCTAGTTCCTGAGCGGATTCTCGGAGATCTTGGCCGTTTAGCCTTCCAATATGGGCAAGAATGGCGTTGCCGACACGGCCTCTTCCTCCATGCTTTTTTTGATCCTTGATCAGAACAGAGCCACTCCGTGTGATCTCGTAACGAGCGGTGACTCTGCCGGAGGCCTGATGGTCGCTAGTGCCACGCTGGCCACCGAGCACGTAGTCGGCGTGACGTTCGCGTCCAGAAAAATGGTACGCGACCTTACCTTGGTAGAGTTCGTTGTCACTGTCAGGAGTTACATACAGCTCGCCCGGATAGGTCAGCCAATGCTTGACACTTCCCGTGCCGAGCGAGTTCCGATTATTTTGCTGCCCTTCATCGATTGGACCCGCCGCGATTCGTAAAGCGGACTTCAGTCGGCTTAGATCCGCCGCGTCGTCCGCTCGGGCGCCGGTAACGACGCAGGCGACCAGCGACAAGATTAGGACCACTCGCCCAGTGGTTGGCATGGTACGCATAGTTACTCTCTCATAGGTTTCTAGACGGCAATAAGAAGCTCAAGAGGGGCTTGTTGCGGACGGCGCCTCCGTATCTGGCAGGCGTCGATCCCTTCGATAAACGACGACATAGGTGCGCATCGGTTACAGAAGCACTTTCGACGTCTTTTCGACGCGAACCCTCGTGCCTAAAGACTGCAGCAGCGGAAAATGCATGCGCCTGCGCAACCGGCCCAGCACCAGTAGTTGGTGCCACAAGACAGACAGCCTGGCGCACAGTCTCGCAGGCAAGACCAGTCGCAGCTGGGACCAAATGCTTCGAGCAGAGAGTGCTCCCCTTCGATCGACACCGTACAGCTAGAGGGATTCAGCAAGTTATCGCACTTGAAAACAAGAAGTGCCGAGAAGTACTCGGTGTTCGCGACCGAGATCGTGACCCGTATGCGGACCGATACTTCGGGCGGGATCAGATCGGCGTCTTTGATCTCCCAGCAGAGCTTGATGGGGACGCCAAGTTGCGGGATTGTCACACATCCCTTCTTTCCGTCGGCCGTGCCAGTAGCTAGAACGGGCCGCGAGCCGATCATCCAGAGGCGTTGGGTCGTGTAACCCTCGGGTGCGGACTCAGCGGCCTGGGATTTCAGCGACGCGAGAGAATCGAGACTGAGTTGCACAATGGCGGGTGCAGACCCGCGGCTGTTGCAGCCACACGACATTGAAGGGTTCCTAGATCGGGGTGAGTTTTGCTTCTTTGCGTCCTGCAAGCGGAAGTCTTCCTTACTGTCGAGTCGGCATGGCTGTGCGTACGCTCGCTGCCTGCCATTCGCTTCCTCGTAGCCCTTGAACGGCCCTATTCACCAACCGGGTTCCAGCAAAATCGCCCGCCAAAAAAGTGAAGACGGTTGGGCATACGCAAGAAAAGGTGGGCGCTGCGGTCTATGCCACCTCCACGCGTCTGGGTAGTGTGAGAGGAGTAGGCAAAGTCAGAAACTAGGCTCTCGATCGTGACCACTGGCTCAATAAGCGAATGGATTTCCAGCCTGAAAGGCGGCGATTTTGCCGCAGCGCAAAAGCTTTGGGACCGCTATTCGGGGCGGCTCGTCTTGTTCGCGAAACGGCAGTTAAGAACGGCTTCTCATCGAGTTTCCGATGAAGAGGACATCGCGCAAAGTGTCTTTGCTGTAGTGTGCCGAGGGGCTGAAATGGGGCGGTTCGCCGACGTCCAAAATCGCGACGAGTTGTGGTGGCTGCTGCTAGCCATTAGCCGTCAGAAAGTCGTTGACCTCCACCGCAGTGAATCAGCTCTCAAGCGTGGGGGGGGTAGGGTGCGTACCGAATCCGCCCTTCAGGCGTCGTACGGCAGGGACTTGAAGTTCTCTCTCGACCAGCTCGTTGGCGACGAGCCAACGCCAGAGTCGCTTTTGGTCATAGACGAGCAGCAGCGGCGGCTGCTCGGGATGTTGCGAGATGACGTGGTGCGACGCGTCGCAATCGCGAGAATCGAAGGCTACACTGTCTCCGAGATCGCCGGGGAGCTCGCGATCAGCCCCCGGTCCGTCGAGCGCAAGCTCCAGTTGATTCGCAAGCGATGGGCCGAGGACCTAGGCAATGCTACCTCCTCAGCCAGCGTCTGACTCACCGAATCCGTTGTCAGATGACGATTGGGTCGATGTCCGCTGTGATGAGTGTGAGACTAGGCTCCGCCGAGGCGAAAGTGTCGATCTCTACAAGTTTGCGCAACAGTGCGATCCAAGATTGCATGATCGGCTGGTGCACGAGCTGCTTGTGCTCGACATCGACTACGCGAGCAGGTTGCGAACCGTTACTCGCGACGAATATCTAGCTCGCTACCCCCAGCTCCGCCAACAGATCGAGGCACTCGATTTCCATATCGGGATTGACTCCAAGGGCGCAGAGCAGCCGACGGCTTCTTGGGTCGCGCCGGCGATAGAAGGTCTTGTCAAAGGACGCGATATTGCTCATTACCGCCTTGTACGAAAAGTGGGCGAAGGCGCGATGGGGCAGGTATGGCAGGCCCATGACCTTCGGCTGGACCGCACCGTCGCGCTAAAGCTACCAAATGCTATCGACATGTCGCCGGACGTCCGGCAGCGTTTCCTGCGCGAGGGGCAAGCCGCCTCGCAGCTCCGGCACCCGAATCTCGTGACCGTGCATGCCGTTGGCAGAGATGGCCCCTATGCCTACATAGCCACCGAGTTCATCGAGGGCGGGGATCTAGGCCGCGAGCTAAAAGCGGGGCCACTTCCTGTGAAGCGAGTCGTCGAGTTGGCCGCAGCGCTCGCTGAAGCGTTGCACCACGCCCACCAGCACGGCGTCGTTCACCGAGACCTCAAGCCGGCCAACATTCTCCTGGACTTGGACGGCGTGCCCCGCATTACCGATTTCGGGTTGGCGAAGTGGGAACGCGACGCGAGCGCCTTGACGGCGCACGGACAACTTTTGGGGACTCCCGCCTATATGGCGCCCGAGCAGGCGCTCGGCAAAACCTCGGAGATCGATTGTCGGACCGATGTCTACGGACTAGGTGCGATCCTCTACGAGGCATTGACTGGACAGCCGCCGCACTCGGGCGACCGCGCGGCCGTGCTATTGAGCGTCATTCATATCGACCCGCCGATGCCACGTCGGCTCCGACGTAGCGTCCCGCGCGACCTCGACACGATTTGTCGCAAAGCTCTTCAGAAGCGGCCTGAAGGCCGGTACGCGACCTCGCAAGAACTAGCCGTTGACCTGCGCCGATTTCAGCGGGGCGAGATGATCTTGGCTCGGCGGGCCAACCCATTGCGACGGCTTCTGCAGACCGTGCAAAGGAGGCCCGCCGCAGCAGTAGTGGTGTTGCTCGCTACACTACTGGCGGTAACAGCATTGGCATTCCGGGAGCTGCAGTTGCAGAATCGTGAGCTTCGTGGCGCTCGGGAAGTCGCAATCCTGACGGCGCCCCCCGGAGCGCAAGTCGCGTTTGTGCCAATCGAGGAGACAACCGGACGGTTACTCGTCGAAGAGATGTCGTCTAAACCGATCGAGGCGCCAGGGAATGCGCGACTCACCCCGGGTGACTATTTGGTTGCGGCTCGCTGGAACGACGGGCGGTTTCACGAAGTCTTTCGACGAGTCCCCGCCAAGTCAGTCGATGCTCCCGGGCAGTTTCGCCACACACGCTGGTTGATCCGCGAGAACAATGTTATTGAACTGCCACCGATAGAGGCGCCACCGAACCAAGTGGTCGAAGGCATGTTGCGGGTGCCGACTGAATCCGATGGGCCGGTCGACGACTTCATTTTAGTCGATCCCTACCCAACGACTTTCGCCCAAGCTCTCGCGCTACGGCAGGGGCGACCCTTTGGGGATCCACGCAGCCATGGCGCGCCGAACTCACCCGCAACCGTCAGCTACGACCAGGCGGTGGAGCTTGCGGAGCGCGCGGGCAAACGGTTGCCTACTGAACGAGAGTGGGAGCTGATCTCGCGCAGGTCGAAAAGCAACGAAGGGGCGCATTCGTCCGGCATTAAGGGATTGTTCGCAGGGCTCGCCGAGTGGACCACAACTCCGGCCGGAGCGGCGACAGGGACTAGGACGCTCACCAACAGCGTCGCTTCGCTCTCGGACACCCGCATCGCCCGCGGCGCGGATCGCGACCGCCTCGACAGTGGAATTGAGCCGGACGAACCATCACGCAATGCGATGGCTTCCGTTGTTTTGTGGCGGCACGAAGTACGGCCTCGGCTAGTATTTCGCTGCGTTCGGAGCAGTCGTCCGCGTCTCGACACCGACGACTTCCGTTTTCTTACTGAGCAGTGAGGAGCAGTATCCGAGCCCCGCGTTCGTACTGCAAAGCAAACGCCTTACCCCCGGGCAGTTCGCGAATCCCTTCAGTGGAAACCCGGTAGTGCTGGACATCGCCGCTCGCGGGGCTTTGCATCTCGAAGGCCACGTGAAAGACACGCAGAGGATTGTTTCGATGGTCGTCATTGCGGCCGAACAGGCAATAGGTAAACACTTTTGCAAGCGTCTCGACCTGTTCCCTCTTTCCGTCTTCTCGCGTCCGAGGGGCATACTGGAAGTTTACGTATCTCCATCGGAGCACGTCGACACACTCTTCCGCCTCAGCGCAAACGGGAAGCGGGTACGACGGATGAACCGGATAGTCAAGGCCCGGAAAGTTCGCGTAGTTCAACCTTCCGGTGCATTCCTCGTTCTCGCAGATCTCCGGCCAATTGTCGCTCTCACCGATTGCGTACGTAGGCCACGGTTCAGCACAATCTTCGTCTTCGTGGAACTCAGCCGCGTACAGAGTGCCAACCGGCAGCACCGTAATGGGGTTCAGGATGCAAGTCTCCTCGTAGGGCTCGGCCACCTTCGCTGCGCGGTCGGCGCCTTCTTGAGCGATAGAGCGCTCCACCACCATCGCGAAAAGGATAAGCAGCGCGAGGCCAAGGAATACAAAATTTCGACGTGACATGGGCGATGACTCACTGTTTTTAGAATAAGGGAGTTGAAATTTCGTAGCGCCAGTTGTATGCAACATTCGATCAGTTGGCATCGCGTGTCACTAAGGATTTAAACAGGCTTAGGTCAATTTTTTCGTCGAGGAATACGACTCGCCCGTCAGCGAATCCGGCGTAAACTCCGTTCGGGTGGTTAGAGGTGAAAGGGTTGTTAGGTCCCCGGTTGTCATCGACGCCAGGCAGATCGTAGTCGGCAGTGTTGGGCGTGTACCGTACGGTGACGATATTCCAACTCGGCGGCGCAAACCCCGGGTGGTATTCAGGGGGGACCCCTCGGGCCGCCGTCCCGGCGATCCAACCGTTTGGGAATCCCCCATCGATTCTTCGTTCACGACCGTCGGACGTGTATGAGTATGACGAGCATTCCGCTGTGACGAGCGTATTAGAAAGGCCGTCAGTAATCTGCATCGCGCGCACCGAGTAGTTGGGGACGAGCACTCCACCCGCGGAGATCTGACCCCCCATCCGTGGAATGCAACATTCAGCCACGCGTTGCTCTGGGAAACCATCGTGGTTGCTTGCCCCTGAGACCCCCACGTACGATGGCATCATCAGTTGGAAAGCGCCTACCTGTCTTAGCTGCGGGATCAGGCTAGAAGGGCATGCGAGCGTGGCGATCTCCAGTCCGTCGATCGCTCTACCATTTTCGGCATGGACGACTACTAGCCCGTGCTTGCCCCCGCTGAGGTCGAGGCGGTCGTAAGATTGCATTTCTTCGAGGTATGGGGCGATGCGAACCATCCACGAAACGCCCATCGATCCTCCGCCAGCCGCTCCCACCGGGAACTCAATGTGAGTAGCTTCATGTTGAAGCAATGCGACCCCGACCTGCCGAAGGTTATTCTGGCAACTTGCCCGCCGGCCGCTTTCGCGGGCCGACTGGACGCCGGGCAGAAGCAACGAGGCGAGGGCGCCGATCACGCCCATCGACACTAGTAACTCAATGATGGTGTGGCCGCGATTCACGGGAACCTCGTTGAAGCTTGCGAATCTAGTCCTCGCTGCAGTCGCATCGCATGGCGACCAACAGCGGGATAGCGGCGAGGGCGACCACCATCGCGGAGGGTTCGGGAACTACCGCGGCGATACTGGCTAAGCGATCGCGCCAGACGGTGTAGTCGGCGGCGTCGATGACTCCGTCGCGGTTGCCATCCGCGGAGAGGGCGTTGGAGGATCCGTAGCTCTCCGTCCAAAGCGACAAATCGTGCTCGTCGACGACGAAGTCGAAATTGAAATCGCCACGCGGGTCGAAGAACTCTATTGAATCGATGGCAAACACGAGCTTGGGAAAGAGGAATGGTTTGGTCGTGTCGGTTACGAAATGAAACGGCGATTCCCCTGCCGCGAGCAGTGCCTCCAAAGAAAGAAGCCCCGGTAGTTCGGGAGCATCCATCAAGTTTGGAGGGGCAACGAAGTTAATCGATAACGCCCCCTGCGTGACGGAGTGGCCGTTCATCAGCAACGGGATTGTTGGGGCCGGGACGAGAGCGTCCGAGTACGACACGCCGAAGAGGTCGGTCACCGCACCGGATGATGGCTGGGTTACGTTATTCGCGACCTGAATCGCATAATCGCTGGCGACGATTTTGGCGACGCCGTCAATCTCGATTGCAAACCCGCCGTGGACGACCGAGCGGAACGCGGCCTTGTTCGGGTTGCTCAGGTCGTACGTCGGCGTGAGCGACGTGTCATAGACAAAGTGGCCGCGAACGGGTGTGCCAACCGACGCCACCGGCAGCCCAAAAGGAGATTGTCCCGGGAGGGGATACGCCGCGACAAGCCCGGTGAACGTAAACCCCAACTCGGCGGCAGTTGCTGCGTCGAGCATCGGAACTGCCAAACCCAGCATCGCGGTGGCAAACCCGATCAGTTGAATCTGCCGCCGTTGCCTGTGCTTCCTAACGTAGGTCTGATTTGACATCGCGATTTGCCCGATGAGACAGCTAAAGCTGGCCAAGAATATTCGCTGGATGCTATAACGCCGAACATAACCCACCATCCGTCGCCGTAAAGCCTTCGAAATCGACGTTTTCTTGTGATTTGAGGGGTGGTAAGAAGCGGTCTGACCGTGGTTCACTAAGAGCAGGTCTACTTTTGTCGGTTCTCTGGAAACGGGAATCGGCAGTTGAAGAGGGCAGCGATAGCCGGGTCTAGAAGGCGGGCATCAGCAAGAATATCTCGCCCCACACGATGCGTCACAACTTCGCCACGCATCTATTAGAAGACGGCGCCGACCTGCGGACGATCCAGGTGCTCTTGGGTCACCGCAGCGTGACCACCACGGCGCTCTACACGCACGTCTCGCAAGCGACGATCCGCAAGACGAAGAGCCCGCTCGACCGCCTCAACGGGGAGCCGGCCGCCACGGCATGACCGAGCGGCCTCGGCTCGATGCGGCCGAGGTGTTCCGGGGAGATGGATCGAGGTTCCTCGATGGGTACGGCAAGACGCTCTCGCACGCCCAGCACCGCGCGTTCCGCGCTATCGTGGCCTGTCGCACCAAGGTGCTGGGCGGCCACGTCGATCGGTGCGGCGGGTGTCGGAAGAGGTTGTTGCTGCGGTTCTTCTGCGCCCATTCGAGGTGGCGGCTACAAACCTCCGCGACGCAGCGGTCGGGCAGGTCGATCGTCGGCAACGGCTGGCGGCGGAGATTGGCGAGGTGCTCGCCGAAGCGGGTGCGGGCGACTTGGTAGGGAACAGCGGCGGCGCAGCGTGGGCTGGCGCGACATGATGAGCCTCGTCGAAGTGGGGACTGGTTGTGCAAGGAACGGGGGCGAGTTGGCGCTCGCTTACCGCCTGGTCCCCTCTACGCTCGGGGCCGGCCGAGAGGCTGCCCAGAGACCGAGGAAAAAAAGCATTGAAAACAGCATGGGTTTTCCGCGGACGCCAGCACATCGACGTAAGTCGTTGCTGTTCAACCGCTTAGAAAGTCGGGCCGACAGGATTCGAACCTGCGACCTTTTGACCCCCAGGTATTGGGCTGAATCGGCGTCATTCTCGAAAACCGCTTATTTTATAGGGTTTCCGGCCCGAAAGCTGAGCGCAACATACGCCCCATTTGCCCAGAATCAACCCAAGTCTGTGCCAAATTGTGCCACTTTCTGTGCCACTCAGACCGGCAGCTTCGCGCGTTTGACTACTGGCGTGAACACCAAGTGACGCAGCGTGTCGCAGTCCAGTCCAGCGGCCCTTGGAGCCTCGTTTGACTCACTTAAGAGTGGTATTAGTAGGCTGATGGTCGCGGCTAGTCGTGCTGCTTCGACACGCCCTCCCAAGGATTGATGAGCATCACGCCGGTCGCCTCGAAGTCGCTCACGTTGCGGGTCATCAGATGCAGTCCGTGACGCAGAGCTGTCGCTGCGATCAAGCCATCGACCGCGGGAACCGTCTTGCCCTTCCGCTCCGCTATAGAGGCGATCTCTCCCCAGATGATGGCCGTCTCGGTATCGACCGGTAGGATGCGGTCTTTAGATGTGAGCACAATTCGCTCAAACCAGTCGATTAAGGCGCGCTTACGGGCACTGGCCTTGAGTTTGTCGATGCCTTTTTTCAGTTCGCCGAGCGTGAGAACGCTCAAGAAGATATCTTCTGCGGCAAGGGCTTCCAACCTTGCCCTGACGCGCGGGTCTCCCTGCTTCCGTTGGACCTCTGAAAGCACACACGTGTCGATCAGAGTCCTCACAGTTCTAGCTCCCGGCCGGGGCTCAGGTCTCGTTTGAGATCAACCCCGTCGAGGCTAGGACCGCCAAGGATCAGATTCTTCAGCGTGGGCTGAGCGCCGGTCAAGCGGCGGTAAGCGTCGCCGTTCATGACGACATACTGCCGGTCGCGGCGGGTGATGATCTGGGCTTCTTGCTCGGCCAAGTTCAGCACCTCGCTAAGTTTGCTCTTGGCGTCGGCGATGCTCCATTCGGTGTGCGGCATGCCCGCCTCCATTAGTTTGACTAGTTTGACTGGTTTATTGTGCCTCATTCCACCCCATGAGTCAAGAACTCTCGACGCCGGCTGGTGAGGGGTGCTGACAATGCCGCGCCGTAGGCTCTTCTAAGCGCCCGTATGGCGTCGGAATCGAAACCGGATTTGACAGAATGCAAGCGGTCGGACAGGGCTAAGAGCCGCCGCCCTCCTACGATTGGCCGCCTCTATTTGTCATAACGCTTTCTGTTGTATCGGAAGTGCCCGCGTAGAGGGTGCCAATTGATGTCTCGTGACGGCGCTTCGAATACAACGCGTTGGAGTAAACCGAGTGGTCGGCGTCCTGTGGGGATTGTATTGCCCCGTAGCCCAGTCGGTGCACTGCTGAGAGAGGGATTCGACAGCGCGTTGAGGGTTTCCTTGGGCGTCGAATCGAGCTCTGGCGCCAATCCGTACTCCCGAGAGCGAGTTTCAAATAATCGGCGCGTGTCGGTTCGAAGCAGGGCGATCACGCCTCGAATTGCAACAAGGTTGTCGCGCATGGCGACGCCTATAACGTGTATAGGAAGTTGGTCCCGGCGCCGAATAGACAACGCCAGTCGCGTCGGCACGCCGTGGGCGGGTTGCAGCTCGATCGACCGCTGCCGCTTTGACTGGCAATTCAGGCAGTCCCCTGACGTCGTCGACTCGGCAGTGTGGTCACCGGGTGCCTCAACGGCGTCTGGGATCGTCGTGACCTTCGCGCCCAGCAGCTCGCGGCACCGCCGCGGGCCGTCGCCGCGGTTGCGGCTGGCCTCGGCCGTTCGGATCGCCAATGGCATGCCGTTGCCATTCGCCAGCAGCGTCTGCCGAGAGCTAGGTTTTCGCCGGTCCACGAGGCTGGGGCCCGATCGATCGCCGCCGCCGAAGGCCCGAACGGTGACCGAATCGACGACCACCGTGGCGTGCTCCAGCTCGCCCGCCTTCCGCAAGCGTCTCAGCAGGTACATGTGGAGCCGGTCCCAGACGCCCAGCTCCTCCCACGCCCGCAAGCTGCGGTGGGCCGTGCGGCCGCTGCAGCCCATCACCGGGGGCACTTCCTCCCAGCGACTGCCGGTTGCGAGCACCCACCACAGCACCTTCATCACGGTGCGGTGAGCCACGCGTGGCCGCCCCCCGCGCGGCCCCGCCCGTAGCACCGGCGGCAGGTGGGCCTTCAACTCTACAAAGAACTCCTCCGGCATCCGTGAAGCCACCATCTTCATCCTCCTGCTGAATTCGCTCCAGAAGCAAATCAACAAGGCGCAAAACTCGTGCCAATCGGAGCGGGGGTTTTATCAGGGCTACTTAGCGGAACGGCACAGCCGGCTGCGTGACGAGTTCGTGGCGATCGAGAAGTTCGAGTCGCTCGCCGCGGCGAGGAGGCTCACCACCGCCTAGCGAAAGGATTACGCACACCACCGGCCGCACGGATCGCTTGTGTACGTCGCCCTGGCTGAGTGCGCGGCCCTTTCCTCCGATCTGAAGGGTGCTTCGGATACGTCTCAGCAGCCTTCTCCGCTCCAGCAGTGCAGCGCCTTTACCCAACTCTCGCCTTCACAACGGGCGGTACAAGAACTTGAAGCGGGTCACCTCACTTCAACACCCACAGGAGGCTAGTGGAATCCAGCAGAGCTTCAGCCCAACAGAAATGCGAGGTCGACGCGATCTCGGTGAGAACGACCTCAGCCCCTGCATTCCTTGCCGCAATTGCATTTGAGCGAGGAAACTTTGTCCCGTAAGGATCCCACATCGAATTACATACCCACAATCGCTTACCTGCAAATGCATCCGGATGTATCTTACAATTCGTCCGACTACCACAAAGGACGGCCCCCCCGTAGTCTTCACCAAACCTGCGCAATAGTTCCCACCCGGCATCAGCCCCAGAGCTAATACCTACCAGGTGTACATCTCGGCTTCGTATGCCATGGTGACTTTTCAACTCCCGAACCAGTCGATCCACAGACTCCAATACATCCGCCTTTCGTTCAGTCTCTGATCCACCGTCCCAAGAATACCAAGCCTCGCCATCAGGGCATTGCGGCGCACAGATAAAGCTTTTTCTGATCTCTTGACCGCTAGGTCCATCAAAAGCATAGTCAATGTACTTTAGGGCACCGCTGTGAAGCTTTAGTTCCGCGTCGCCATGCCCATGCAGCCAAAGAACCAATCGCGGACTTTCAACAGAGGAAAAACACGGGCTATATAGCCAGTACTCGTCTATCCCCACCTTCTGCAGAGGCACGCGATCAACAAGATGACGTTCGAACCTTGCAGCTGTAACGGGACTCGCCATAGTCGCTAAATTGGGGACATTGGTCGGCCATGCGTCTCGCTCAATATTCCGTCGATTATTTACTTGCACTGCCATCCAGCCTAAGATGCTCTGATTTAAATCGACTTCCGAGTCGCTTGGCTCAATGGACGCAGGTGACGGCAAAACGCCATTCGGGGCAACGTAACTCGCAACGTTCTTCATATACTTGATAGCCGCCGCTGCCCTCTGCGAAGGACGCACGAATAGCTTGGGCAATGTGTACAACCTATGTGCATCGTGTTCGAATTCTAATGGCGGCTGATAATCTTCTAGAATTAAACCAGCAAAAATATCTGGATCCTCCGTTGCTTGCTTCCAGAGGAGGCGCGTTAGAACGCCCCGAGCAATCCCGAAGATCCGCTCAGGGTTTACGACAAACATTCTATCCAATAAGTCACAAGCCGATGTAATAGAGAAGCCATTCTCTGTAAATAACCTTACGTCCATCTCAACAACGATACAGGAGGGCGACTTGCCGTCATAAGCCGCTAACGTACCATCAGCTAGAAGCCCCGAATCGGATTCAAAGTCTCTAATATATAGCAGCAGCGTGTTCTCAAACTTTTCAATCGTCCATTTGTAATCCTTTGGCAGATGTACCCTTACCTGTCCCATCACCTGGTCGCCGTCCATCCCGCTCCGCACTATGTTGCCAGTACAGACGCTTCCTTCTTCAGGCATTCCATTATCCCACGCTACTTTGTAAGCGAGTCTTGACTCAGACCGCATCGTCCACGCCAGAGCGCCCGACCTCTGCAACGCTGCTGCCTTTCTTTTCGCGGATCGCAGAAAGCTATGGTCTAATCGCGTTGTGCGTACAATATCCCCTTGCGCAAATGCCTGATCCCAAACCGCATACGAATAATGATTCGCCGAAATTGCTTGCTTAAGCCCGCGGCGGTCTACCGTACTATCGAAATGCCACAGACGCGTTTGAGACAGCCAGGCCGGGGGCATCCGGTCAATAGGCCTGGTTGGAAACCCTCCAAACGTTGTAACAGTAGCGAATTTCTCGGGCGATGAAGCCGCGAGGTCCCACGCTGCAAATGCGCCCATCCCGTCACCAATGAGATGCACGCGAAGTGGATTGACAGTGTCCCTGGCACTAAAATCAGTCAGCAATCCTGCAAGTTCCTGGGAGTCCCAGGTGGATAGATCGGGACAGCGCGGAGTCAGCACAGTCGCCTTTCTATCTGTCGCGTCATGTATCAGCGCAGCTAGTTCGATTGCCATGGCATAATTCTTCTCATGCCGAAGGTCTTCACTTGCATCGTGAAGCAATACAATACATGGCGATGCATTGGCTTCACTACGCCCGACAGTCCCGCCAGAAGCCCACAGAACATGTGCATTCATTCCAGCAATCTGAACATCAATGTAGGTAGCAGCTTTGTACTGCTCGCCATCCAGCGCGAGCCAGCCCACATAAGCCGCGCAAGCAAGGGCGCCGCACAAGACACTTAGCTTGCAGACTATTCTAATCATATGTTCTGGTTAACCCAATGTTCCATGGGATCAGACGCCCTTAGCGCCGCCCCAAATCAAGAGCTCCACTAAATACCCACGTCATTCCGTAAGCAGAGTACTGTAGGTCAAAGGTCTTGGATCTCGACCTATCCTAATGTTCAAATCATTCCAGTAAAACTCGCATACGCCATAAGCAGTTTCTACAGGGATAGGCATTCCGCCAAGGATGTTCGCGCTAACTATTACCGATGATAACGCACCGTGCGCGTTCGATGCCAATTCATCACACGTTGCGCAGCTCTGTAGCAACGAAGCCGGCGACCGAAAAGCGAAAAGGGCCACGAAGCAATCTTGAGCTGGCTGAGTTTTCAGCCATTGCTCAACATAAAAATGATCCTGCCCGCAATCAATTGCGGTTCCCAGCAAGTGAAAGCGACCGTTTCGCGGCCCCCCCACCAACTCATTAAAGTACGATAGGCTGTGCGGGAATACCCATATACTGCTAACGACAAACCAAACTACAAGAAACCTGGGGATGTACTGTGCATAGTTATAAAAACGTTGCAGTGTTAGCGGCAGGCGACGACTCCGCTTCGTTCTCCCAAAGCACGCAGATGCGATAAACACATACCCGAATGGAAGCACCTGCAGTATATACCGAAAGTGCTCGTTGATTCCAGTCTTTACACTAGCTATAAGCAGGATGGTAAACGCAGGCGATAGCAAGGCGATGTCATCCGCAAGCGAATGAGGTCCCGAGAACGCTCCAACGCGACGAGCACAAGCAAGTGCAAACAGGAAGATGCCCGCGGTGGGCGTCTTTACAGTTAACGCGTATATGTAGTATGAAAAAAAGCCGGTCTCACTCCAGCGTCCCGCCATGAAGAACGGACGCCCGTAATTTTCAAAGTCGACCTGTTGGGAGTCCATTCCACGGATGTAACTCTGCGGCAGCGGTATCGGGAAATGCTGCAAGCATTCTGCAAATGTCGTCAGAGCAGTTCGTTCTTGCTCACTTGCCACACTGCCTTGCACAGGGGGGGGGGCAAGATTTCTGGAGAATTCGCTCCTTAGCTTATATCGCGAGAGGGGCTGCAATGTTCCCTCAAATAGGTACCCCGCATTAACTACAGCTAGCGCGACGAGCAATCGCGTCATCATCATTGAGCAATCTATCAGAGTGCACTTCATGGTCTTCAAGTTACCATGTGCGAGACGGTAAACTAACCATGAGACGAGAAAAGCGGGTATGCAGCCGAGCGTCGTAAACTTGCACAAGTCGGCAATGCCGAGAACAATTCCGCCAACGACGACATTAGGCCAGCTAGGATTTCTCAACCATTTCCAAAATAGATAAGCTGCTGCAACGGTTACGGCGGAGGCGTGCGAGTCGGGAAATAGTGTCGCACTATACCCTAGTATGTTTGGACACGTGCACCACAATGTTGCGGCGAGTAGCCCAGAAGTGCGACTGCTCAAGTCCGACGCCCATGCATAACAGGTGACTGCCCCTATTATTGTGAATGGCAAGCAACTAAGTCTTGCAATAAAAAGCATGACGTAAAAGGTGCCAGCATTCCTGTGTACTAGGTCAGCTCCAACGGCGAATTCTGATCGGGATCTCGCATCGGCCCTATACGCAGCCCAGTCTACTTCGTGATCTATCAAGAGAATTGGAAGCGCGGCGACGCACCGCACGAAGGGCGGATTAACCTCGTATAAATCTAGGCGCCCTAAATGCCAAAATGCCAGTCCGGCCGCCAGATGTGCGGGCTCGTTGACGGTTGGACTGTGCGCAAATATATTGTACGCCACGGCAGTGGTGTGGGCTGCTAACAGCAGCACTAGGATAAAGTGTGCTGCTTGCCTCCTTCGGAGCAGTAAAGATACGACTTCGAACGCATATTCTTGCTTACGTCCGCACCGAAGCATACGATTAGACAATGCCATGGGGACACTTTAAGACGCCTGTGGATATTACCCGCCCCCCCTAACGTAGAGACGACCGTGCACGCGAGCAACTATGCAGCTGTCGTGTCGGCTTAGACGGTTAGCCACAGCCAAGACGCAAATGGTGGCATTGCTAGAGGATCGGTTTTGAGCAACTAGAAGGGATCTAGTAGACGTATTGCCGCGATTGCAGTGATCTGCATACGGATCTTGACTACGAGGGTTACGTATGAGACACTTGCAGCCTGTCCCATGGCCACATACAGCGTGAGCGTAACCAATTGATCAGGTATGATCAATTTGGCGGCTAGCAGCAGCTGATCATAGCTGCCTGTGCCCCAGTGGTTCAACTGCTTAATCGATGAGAGGTCAACAAGCGGGTCCAGATCAATCACGGATACTTGCAGTTCTCGTAACCCGGAAGTGTTGGGTGAGTATGATCAGTCGCAGGCTTTGCAAAGGTTGCCGTGCTGGCGATACAGCCGCCACTCTATTGGAGCTTATTGTAACGCTGTCGATTGTCGGGCTGTTGCTTCAATTAGCGCTTCCAGCAGTCGAATCTGCAAGAGAAGCGGCCAGGCAGTCGCAGTGCAAGAATAATCTGCGTCAACTGGGAATTGGAACCCTTCTGCACGAACAGCAGTTCGGATACTTCCCCACAGGAGGATGGGGGTGGCTTTGGCTGGGTGACAACAAGCAGGGTTATGGACATAGGCAGCCTGGTGGGTGGAGCTTTTCGCTGCTTGCGTTCGTGGGGGAGGGTGCAGTACGCGATCAGTTTAGTGTAGGTGTTGGGAATGGCGCAAATAATTCGGCTCTTCTCAGCGCGGTCGCCCATCCTATCGACGTTTTTACCTGTCCGTCGAGGCGGGTACCGCGGTCTCATCCCTATTTGTATGGCGTCGCGTTTCCACAACTCAACGCGATCCCCATTGAATTCGCAAGATCTGATTACGCGGCTTGTCTGGGCGCATGGGACAACCCGGTGACTACAACAGGCCCCGTAAACCTAAGCGAGGCTGATGAGTGGAAGGGGCGGTCTGGCTTAAAGCGAATACCTAGAGCTCTTAGCACCGGAGTAATATTTCAACAAAGCGAGACTAAGTCTACTGAAGTAACTCGTGGTATGTCGCGAACTATCGCGGTCGGCGAAAAACACGTGCCTAGCGACAGAGAGCTTTATCAGACCTTCGGTGGGGATAATGAAAGTCTTTACACTGGATATGACTGCGACACAATTCGCACAACCGGCCTGGTTCCAATTAGGGATTCCGAACGGAATGCGATGAACGACTCTTGGCGTTTCGGAAGCGCGCATCTAGGCGCCTTCTCAACAATGTACTGTGATGGAAGCGTTCGCAGCATCTCTTATGACATTGATCTTGCTGTTTTTGCGAGCTCTGGCATGAGAGGCGATTAAAATCTGGTCGGAGAAGGCAAGTGGTAGTGCGGTCAGTAGCCCGATAAGGTTTCTGCAGTAGTAGCACTACGTTGTACGTAGTGAAGTACGGATGCGATACTTCAGCGCTCGCTCTCTAGTGCTAAGGCGCGTGATATCCCGGGGGAAATACCTTCCCTGCATTGGCGTGGGGTGCAGGAAGTAGGGTCAATCGAACAAGCGTCTAGCTTTACGGGTCCGAGCATCTGAGAAGGGCCGACTCGCCGACTCACCTCCTCGACGGCACGTTTTTGTGAAGTGTTAGGGGCCTTTGCTTCCTATCGGGCCTGCGGAACACCATAAAGTGCCTATTGAAATATGTCGTAAGTCGGTACGGTAAAAGATGATCTCTGGACGGTTCGATAGCCGGAAGTTCGAGAGCTCGCGAATCCGTCTCTTCCTTAAGAGGGACGCAGTCATCTTCTGAGCATCTCCGTGGTAAACCGAGCGAGATTGGATCGCTAACTAGCAGTAGTTCAATTGACGTCGATGCACATGAACCTGCATGAAGCGCAGCAATCCCGAGAAGAGCAGAAGTGGCCTCTTTTGTGTGTCGTACGCTTGACGTCGCGTCACGATTCCATTATTTTGCGAAAACCCTCGGGATTGATCACGCAGGCAAAGGCGATTTGACTTGAGTCGTGACTGCTTGTCAAGTCGCTGGTCGCTTGCCGCAACATCCTATTAATCGCCAGCCTACCGGAATCGATTTTTATGAAGGTTCTTGCATCGCCCGCTTTTTGGACGCTTTCCTCTGCGACTTTGCTATTCGCGCAAATGCTGCTGGCGTTTCCGTCTGTAACGCTTATGAGCGCCTCGGAGCTCGATTCAGTTAATGGTTCCGTGCCAAACTGTTACAAGAAGGGTCCGGACGAGTCCCTTTGTGGCGGTACGAGTTCATGCGAGGAGGACGACGGCGATAATTGTCCGATGGGAGTGCCCTGCTGGCTGGAAATTGAATGGGGGAACATAACTCGTCCGACTTGCGAGTTCTGGCCAAAGGGGTGGAGTTTCTGTGACCACTATATCCCCATGTTGTGCTTCAGAAGCAGGCCATGCACCGAAGCGGGATGCGACGGCACTTGCGGTGAATGGAATACCGTCAATGAAGATTCGGAGTTATTTGTAACTGGGGTGTGCCCGATCTATTGATGTCTTGCGAGCCAACGTATTACGTTCGTAGCGCTGGGCTGATTCGAGCTTAGTTAAGCTGCTCTATCAATGGTGCATGCTGCCCTCGCAGAACGCTTGTTGATTGTCTGCGCGAATGCGGTGCGCGTAGAGTCTACGGGTAATGCGTAAGCATGAAAGAACGTAAGATGCCCAATGTATTTTGCGCGTTAACTCTCTGGCTCGGTCTGAATCGGAGCGTGGCCCTGTGCATACTGCGCGTTGCTCCGTTACCTTCGGGTTCGTTGTGCGGCGCAAGAGCAAAGAGTTAAACTGCTCCGTCTGTCATTAATATTTTGCCTCGCGGCCGCTCCCTATTCGCCTTGGCGTGCGACTGTATTCGTCACATGCATTCCACTTCCGCAGGCTATGGGTATACGCCGAGAATCAACAAGATTGCATTTGGCAAAACTACATTACACATTCAAGCCTACCAATGTTGTTTCGCGCTTGCACGGCCTTTCGGCCCCACGGTTAGGGCGTTTGCTATTCGACAGCTTGATGTATGAATGCGGTGTCGCGCCAAGGATTCCCCGAAATCTTCTAGCTGGCATGCCGTCGCGCGTTCCCATCTGCGGTGCTAGACAATTGCAATTGCTGCAGAAGCTAAGTACATTGCGTCCGGGGGCGCAATAGCAACGCGCATACCGGTTGCGCTTACGCAAGTCTGTCGGATTCATTTAGGTTGTGTCTACACCGTCGGAATTAAAGGATGCACTCACTTTGTACGGCCGGTTGCCCCGTTTAGATATAGCAATATGATCAAAGGTCTGTCTGGTCCTTTGTAAACAGTATCCGAACTATGATTTTGTATCTCTGCAAAGGTGCTGGAATGCTGACCTTGCGTTATGTAAGCCTGGGTATGCGAACCATGCTCATCGTGGCGTCATTAGTCGCATTCCTGCCATACGCAGAGGCGGAAGTTACCGTCCACGATGAGCTAAGTCGACTTCTCAAACGTTGCACGGAGAGATTTGAAGGATTTCGCAACCTGACGGCTGACATTGAGTGGATCTACGAAAGTGAAGGCCGAACTGTGGATTATATGCAACACAGGTCTGCCGACGAATTTGGACGCTTTCTGTCGTCTGTCACCAGGTCAGTGCGAGGTGGTGCTGATCCGCAGCAGGATTACATCGATCTGTTTGACGGCGGAACATCGTATCTTACGACGATCATGTATGATATTCCTAAGCATGCGCACAAAGGAAACGATCAGGTCTTAGAAGGCATACCTGCCGAAATGGGTCTTGAAACCACAGCAATACACACTGGCCTCGGTCCCGATGGAAAGGATGTAGTCAAAAATCGTTTACCGCATTGGCCTATGTTGGTTGATCGGTTCTTGTTGAGTGCGCTTAAGAGCGTTGATCTGAGTGCGTTGGAAACGTTGCCGATCGAGCTTCAATCCTCCGGTGGTATTACTACTATCCGGTTGCCATCGAGCACGCCAGGCGTGTCTGGAGCTATAAAGATCGTCTTCGAAAGTCCAAAGGATGGAGTTATTCGCTCTATTGAACGCATTTCTGCGAAGGGTGTACGCGAGATCTACACGGTCGATAAGCACTTTATTTCCGGCGGGATTTTGGTCCCTTCCGTTGGAAGCGTATCCGTTGACCATCCTGAATCAGGTGTTAAGGTGTTTAGCTGGATGTACAGTGCAAGTAACATTCGAATAAACGACCCCAATTTCTCTGATGACACTTTTCAGTTCAAGGCCGGCCCCTATTCGCTAGTGTACGACAACCGGAGCAACGTGCGGCTGCGGGCTCCTAAAGAGGGCGTAGATTCTAAAAGCCTGCCAACACTTGTCAAGTTACACACTGAAGATCCGACGAAACTTCCGCCACTTATTCCAGATCCCGGTGCCGTCGATCTTGAAGCGGTAGAGCCCCGCGACCCTGGTCGCATTCGGATGCTGTTGTTGTATGTGACAGTGGGTGTGTTATTGCTATCCTCGACGGCATTGATTGTTCAGCGCATTCGTAGATAACTGGCCTGACGTATTTATATGTAAGGCAATGGCAAGGGTTGGGATTGTGCGGATTGCGATATACTCTTCGTCTCGCGTGCGACTTAAACTCTGTACACCTCATGCTTCGATTCCCCGATCTAGTTACCGGGCACGGTAACCGCGAGCCATTCTGCTGCAATTGGGCTTCTGTGGTTGGTGCTTGTAGCGTAGCTTCGCCCTTGTCGAAATGCCTTGCGTGAGGTTTGCGAGACGATTGTGAATATGCTTTATTTAGAACGCTGCCGCATGCTTTCCATCTTGCTCGGCGTTATTCTGGTTGCATCCATGGCGGGTGCTAAAGCGCATCCTACCGCGGAATCGTCCTGTGGATTGGACTGTCTAAGATTGGTGTCTAGCAGGCTCGGCCACTCAATCGACGCTTCGGCTTCTCTTGGGTGGGAATCTGACACGTCGTTGTCAATGAAGCAGCTTCAGGATTGGCTGGCTGCAGCGGGTCTGCAATCATTAGCATTTAAAGCGTCGCTTGGCGAGGCGCTCGACATGCGTTGTCCTCTCATAGCGCATGCACTAATGAACGGCAGCGGTCATTATATAGCCATAGTAGGGATCAACAGCCGTGACGGCAGTGTAGTGATTTATGACCCAGCGCAGCAGCACGGACGAGATGTGCCCAAATTCCATTCTATTGCCCCTTCGATGCTCGAAGGGCGTTTGACTGGAGCGTACCTAGCGGCTTCAAAGGAGCATCTATCTACAGATTCGTCCGCGCTCATTTGGGGAATTTTTAGCGTTGCAATTGTGGCAACCGCTGTCGCTGTGTCATTGTCTCAATTGCGAGGCGCTTCGCGATGGGTCCGCATGGCGCCACTTCTTGCAATAGTTTACGTCGCTGGGTGCGACAGTGGCGTCGCACCATCGTCAGTGCAGAAGGAGATCGAGCTTGATTTGGGTATAATTGCGCCCGGCAGTACTAAGGAGGTGCAGGCAGCTGTAGAAAACGTTTTTGATACGCCCTTAAGAATAGTAGATATTAAGACTTCGTGTCAGTGCACGACGGCCGAGTTGGAAGTTGGTGCTATAATCCCTGCGAATACAAAGCACTTCTTCAAAGTCCTTGTGGACGGATCTAGCCGTAATACAGAAGTGTCTACTAAGTTGCTAATTTCTGGTGAAGCCGGCCATAGGACAAGCGTAACATTATTTTCCATTCACGGCAAAGTTGTTGGGGATGTAGTAGCTGTTCCCGCCTCAGTGGATTTCGGCGATATACCTTATGGACGCTCGGTAAGTAGGCAGATTGCAATCCATAGTGTGTCTGATGAAGTTGATTTGGAAGAATGTCGGGCACATGTGCACTTAGATGGGTTGAGGGTTCGTTCACTGCCGGTTGACGGTCGTAGTGCGACCTACTTGTTCATTGTCGACAAGTCACTGCCACTCGGCGCCTTTGCTTCTGGGGCACGGGTTGTAGATAGCCGTTCCGGCAAGGCATTGCTGACAATTCCGGTGAATGGGCGCGTCGTTGGAGATGTGGAGGTGTTGCCAAGCACTCTCCACTTGCAGAAGGCGCTTCGGAGTGGATTTGATGCATCGAGGTACGCGTTAAGGTTAACTAGTGTGGGTGGGGTTCCGTTTACAATTGTGTCTGCGAGCTCGCCGGCCGGTGTAACGGCGAATATTCCGCGTGAGGTAGTTGAGTCAGACGTCCATCGGATCGAAGTCGAGGTTAGGGGCGACTACGTACGCGAAGATGGTGATTACATTCAACTGAAGTTAGGCAATCTATCTGTCTCAACGCTTCGAGTCCCGCTCTTGTGAAGTGTGTATTTTGCCATACTTCCGTTTGTTTCCGAATCCGTCCCAGTTCTGACCGAGACTCAAGTGTGATGCTGTCTCAGCTTCCCGATGAAGGGTCTAGTAAGCCAATCCCGCTGTGGCAGATTGCGCCCGCGATTGAGTTTGTTTGTTGGGTTGTTGTTGGTCTGGCGCCGTTGCTTTACGTCATTATTGGCGCGCCTGTCACTTCGGACCAAGCGGTCTTGCAAGTATCGATTGTAGTGTTGGCAGTGCTTGGTGCCATCTTGATGCGGGTCATTGGTTTTCGGAACTCAAGGGGTTGGAAGGAATTGCTCGTCAGGCTGGAAGAAGAAGAGGTGACATGAGTGCCGATTATCGACGCATTCGCTGGGCCCGGATTGCGCCTGATTGCTACGTTCGGAGTGTCCTCGCGGCCCTGATGGTAATCGCGGCGATCACCAAGGGGCTTTCACCTGGAGAATCTGCGAGGGCAGTCTTTGACGGAATGCCGTTCGTGGGAAGGCTGCTGATCGTGCAAGCCGAGTTGGCATTCGGCGTCATTCTGGCCTCAGGGCTCTGGCGGTGTTTTGTCCACGATGCCGCTATGCTGGTTTTTACCGTGTTTGCTTTGATAGCAATGCGGAGTGTGCTTAGTGGGGAGGAGTCTTGTGGTTGCTTCGGGGCCGCTGTCGTCGATCCGCGTGTGATTTTGCTTATCGATCTGCTCGCGGTTGCCGCCCTGCTAGCCACTCGGAGGGGGGGAGGCCGGCTTTTCTACTCGGCATGGAAGCGAGTCCGCTTAGTAGTTGTTGTAATCACCTTAATGGGCGTCCCGTTAGGCTTTGCTATGTCGAAGTTGGCTCCAGTCCATGGCGTAGCCGTAGAGTCTGTGGATAAGTTTGTACTGCTGGAGCCCGAAACCTGGGTTGGCAAGAAGTTGCCGCTGCTCGAAGTTCTGGAGGGAAAGCCGGAATTGGCGTCCGGTGTATGGGTAGTGCTCATGCATCACCATGGCTGTTCAGACTGCCAACGGGTGATGCCTGGTTATGAGAGACGGCTGATTCGAGGAGAACGCGTGCTGCTCGTCGAGACGCCCCCGTTTCCCAAAGGGACTGCAAAAGATGGTTTTAATCGAGGATTTGCGCGGCTGCCCGACGATAGAGATTGGTTTGTCCACACCCCAGTTGAGATCATCATCAATGACGGAGTGGTGGTATCGGTCGATAGCGAGCTGCTTCTCGACGAGGAGGCGAAGCTGTGACTGTTACTGTCTCAGTCCGGACTTTAGAGGTGGAGAACACCATCTCGCGCAGCAGATTACTATCAGTTGTCGTGCCAGTGTACAATGAACACCGCACGGTCGCAGAGGTCGTAAGCCAGCTACTCAAGTTGGCGATGGTTGACGAAGTCGTCCTCATCGACGATGGATCGGACGATAAAACCCGGCAAGTAATTAGTCAATTCGCGACGGAGCAACGCGTTCGTATGCTCCGTCATGCTGAGAATCGCGGCAAAGGCGCCGCGCTACGTTCGGGGTTCTCCGCCTGTACCGGGCAAGTGATCATCGTTCAGGACGCGGATCTTGAATACTCTCCTGAAGCTCTCCCTGAGATTGCCAGACCCATCCTCGATGGCGAGGCAGATGTCGTCTATGGCTCGCGCGAGTTGGGAAGCCGTTACGAAGGCAGTCATTGCGTCTATAAGGTAGCGAACTGGGCACTTACGTGGCTCTCAAACCGAATGACTGGTCTGCGACTCACCGATATGGAGACGGGGTGCAAGGCGTTTAGGCGAGAAGTTATTGAAGGAATCACGATCGAAGAAGACCGCTTTGGTGTCGAGCCTGAGTTGACCGCCAAAGTGGCCGCGGCGGGGTGGCGCATCATTGAGAAGCCAGTCGGCTACCAGCCACGTAGTTACCAGGAAGGCAAGAAAGTTGGCTTTCACGACGGCCTAAGGGCCCTGTGGTGCATCGCACGCTATAGCCGACGACGGTCGAAAGCGGCGACCAGTGACCGCGTCGTTGCATCGTCCTTCGGGACATGCCCTCCACCGGGCTTCACACTAATTGAGATTTGTGTGGTAATTGCGATAATCGGAACTTTATTGGCGATTGCACTCCCCGCAGTCCAAATGGCGCGAGAGGCCTCTCGTCGAAGTTCATGCGTCAATAATCTCCGGCAACAGGCGCTCGCCGCTAAACTTCATATCGACGCGTATCAGCATTTTCCTACGGGTGGGTGGGGCGAGGAGTGGGTGGGCGACCCCGATTTAGGGTTCGGGCCGAGGCAGCCGGGAGGGTGGATATACAACGTCCTGCCGTTTGTTGAGCAGGCAGCATTACGCGACCTCGGGAGTGGTCAATCAACTGATGAGAAGAAGCAATCACTTAAACAATTGATGATGACGCCACTTGAGGTCCTTAACTGCCCATCGCGGCGAAAGTCGGAGATTTACCCGTACCGCGGCCCACTGCCGCTCAAAAACGTCGATCCGCCACCGGAGGTGGCTAAGTCCGACTACGCAATCAACTTTACCCTCTCCTACAAAAGGTCGGAAGTCATCGTAGCGGAGGTCCTGCTTGACAAGGGGATGAGCAAGACTTTACTTACAGCTGAGAAGGGGCTCAATCAAAGGGACTACGCGACAGGTGAAAGTGCCGGCGACCGGCTCAGTATGTATACGGGCGATTGTGAGGACGTCCGTCGCACCGTCTCGAATGCTCCGACCGGGGACCGCAGCGGCGGCAATGGCGGGTTTGGCGGCCCACACCCAAACGGTTGTAACGTGGCCTATGGCGACGGCTCCGTCCGATTTGTAGCTGAGGAGGGGCCACTCGAACCGTGAACAAGAAGAGACATTAAAATTGGATGAATGGGGTAGTACTTCGCGCTTAAAGAGCACTTATTGGACGCACAGGCCGATTCAGACGACGTTTGACGCGCGCTTACGATTAGAACTCGTTTCAAAATCTGCGTGACCTAAGGTTTCGCCACGTCGGGAGTTACGTTACGAAGGTCTCTGAAAGGAGGCTGTCATGGCGAGACGACCGAGTGTTGAGATCACCGACGAGCAGTGGGCGAGGATCGAGCCGCTGTGCCGTCGGCCCGAGGTGGGACGCAAGGGGGGGCCGCCCACGAGAGGACAACCGTGCCTGCCTGGAAGTTGTTCTGTGGATGCTTAGCAGCGGGGCTCGTTGGCGGCACCTTCCCGAGAGATACCCCTCCCCCAGCACCTGTTGGCGAAGGCTGGGCGAATGGCAAGCCGAAGGAATTCTTGATGAGGTTTGGCAGTCGCTGCTTGTGATCGGCAGTCGAAAAGGGTTCTTGCTCAATCTTGGTGAACGCTTCGGCCCAGTTTGCGTAGAGGAATCGCCATAGAGGTTCTGTCCGAGACGCCAAGCACGGCGTGACCAGCCTCGAATTCTTGTACCACCCGCTATGAAGGTGCGGGTTGGGTAAAGCCGCTGCCCTGCCGTAGCGGAGAAGGCTGCTGAGGCGTAGCCGAAGCAGCCTTCGAAGCGGAGGAAGGGCAGCGGGCCGCGAACTCGGCCGGGGTGACGTACCCCAGCGAGCTGTGCGGCCGGTGGTGGTTGTAGTCCTCTTTCCAGGCGACCGTGAGCTTCCTAGCCGCGGCGAGCGACTCGAACTGCTCGACCGCCAAGAACTCGTCACGCAGCCGGCTGTGGGAGCTCTCCGCGTAGCCGTTCTGCCAAGGGCTCCCCGGCTCGATGTACAGCGTCCCAACGCCTAGCTGCTCCAGCCATCCCCGGATCGCCTTCGCGGTGAACTCGCTGCCGTTGTCGCTGCGGATGTGCTCCGGAACGCCGTGCATCGCGAAGAGCTCCGCCAGCGTGTCGATCACGTCCTCGCTCGTGATGCTCCGGTCGCACTTCAGAGCCAGGCACTCGCGTGTGTGCTCATCGACGATCGACAGCCACTTCAGCGGGCTCCCGAGCGTCGTCTTGTCGAACACGAAGTCCCAAGTCCAGACGTGGCTGCGGTACGTCGCACGGCGCCGGTCACAACCGTTCTCCGCCACGCCCAGCCGACGCCGTTTCCGCTTCTTACGAGGCACTTTCAGGCCCTCCTTTCGCCACAGCCGAAGAACACGCGACTCGCTCGCACCGAAGCCCTCAGCCCGCAACAACGCCGCGATCCGCCGGTACCCGAACCGCGGGCGCCTCCGCACCAACTCCAGCATCCGCTGAATCAGGCGTGGCTCGTCGCCACGCGGCTTCACCCGGTACCGCTGACTCGAACGCGGCTGGCCGATCGCCTTGCACGCCCTTCGCTCGGACGCCGAGAACGCTCGCTTGAGCTCCTCGACCGCCGCACGCTTCCGGGAAGGGCTCACCAGTTTCCCTCCTGCAGATGCTTGAGCATCTGGTTGTCCAGCGACAGGTCCGCCACCAGCTGCTTCAGCCGCTTATTCTCTTCCTCCAGCTTCTTCAGCCGTACTGCTTACGCCAACGCTCCAGCGTCGATTCGCTCACTTCGAGCGTCTGCAGCACCACCGCTTGATCCTTGCCCGCTGACAGCATCGCATCCGCGTCGCGAAGCTTCTTGACGATCTGCTCCGGCGAATGCCGCTTCCTACGCTTCTCGCTCATCCTTCGGTCTCCTCGGTGAGACCTTCATAAGAGGTGGATCAGGTTTTCGATAGCAGGCCAGGCGAGGCTTTGTTGAGTCGATAGTCGTGCGTTTAGCCGCTTCGTTACCGGAACCCGAGTCGCTGGTCTGCCGCAGCGTGCAGATTGACGAGGGGGTCGCGACGCTTGAAGTCGAAAGCCGCCAGCCGACGGCGTGTTGTCCTTCGTGTGGCGGGCTCTCTCGACGCGTCCACAGCCACTACGTCCGCAAGTTGAGGGACCTGCCTTGGCAGGGTCTGCAGGTTCGGCTTCGCTGGCGCAGTCGGAAGTTGTTCTGCTGTAACGCTGGATGCCAGCAGCGGGTCTTCACCGAGCGTCTCCCCAAGGTCGCTCAGCCGTACGCTCGTCAAACGATGCGATCGGAGGAAGCCCTGCGAGCGATTGCGATGGCATGCGGTGGTCTGCCGGGCGCCCGACTAGCCAATCGCCTCGGCATGGTGACCAGCGGCGATAGCCTGCTCCGCCTCTTGCGTCGTGGGAGCTCCGAAACGCCTCCATGCCCGCGCGTCCTGGGGGTTGATGACTTCGCTTTTCGCAAGCGATCGACCTACGGAACCATTCTCTGCGACCTCGTTCGTCGCCGACCGGTTGATCTCCTTCCTGAGCGGAGCAAAGAGTCCCTGAGCGCTTGGCTCTTGAAGCATCCAGGGGTAGAGGTCATCAGTCGGGACCGGGGGGAGTACTACCGCCAGGGGGCCAGCGAAGGAGCCCCCGAAGCGATCCAGGTCGCCGATCGGTGGCATCTGCTGGGCAATCTACGCGAAGCCTTGGCGCGTTGGTTGGGAAGATGTTCGGGAGAGTGGCGAGTCGCCGCTGCTGGGGAGTCGGCATCCAGTCACTCTGGCGTCTCGACGGTAGCACCTCCCCAAGTGACCAAGGGAGAGCTGAGCACCGCGCGTCGAGAACTACGTCTGCAGCGTTACGAAGAATCGCGGCGGCTCAGCCGTGAAGGGCTCGATAATCGACAGATCGGCCGCCTCCTTGGCCTCCACGCGGTGACCGTTCGAAAGTTTATCGAAGCGGATTCGTTTCCCGAGCGGGTCGATCCGGCAAGGACGCGGCTGACCGACGCCTTCCTTGAGCACTTGAAGAAGCGCTGGGAGCAAGGGTGTCACGTCGCGCAGACCCTGTACAGCGAAATCCGATCGCTAGGCTACGTCGGTTCGTACGACGCCGTTCGGCGTCGCGTGGCGCCGTGGCGGGACGCAGCTCGCGACCGTAAGGCGGCAGTCGTCGCGGGCTCCTGCGTCGCTAGCAACCGGCTGTCCGCTGACCAGCTGGCATGGCTTCTCGTCCAGCCGTCGAAGGATCGAACGGCCGAAGGTGAAGCGGTCTTGCATCGACTCTCCTTACTGGGCGAAAGCTGGTCCAAGGCGATTGAGCTGGCCAGGGCATTCCCTGAAGCCATGCGTGATCAGGATGGCGCCGCGTTTGACGGCTGGCTGGAGCGCGCCCTGCGGGAGGTGGTACCTCGTGAAGTACGCCGATTCGCGCAAGGGCTTACTCGCGACCTAGCGGCGGTGCGAATGGCCTTCACTTCTTCTTGGAGCAACGGCCAAACTGAAGGGCACGTCAATCGGCTCAAGACGATCAAACGCCAAATGTACGGCCGGGCGAGCTTTGACCTGCTGCGGATCCGCTTTCTCAACGCGGCCTAGCCCATCTTGCGCTCGGTCGTTTGGGGCGTTAACCGACGGCGACGGCCACCAGCACACTCGGCTCCCATGCATGGCTCTCCCCCTACTCCAATCGCCATCAACCACGACGTCCGGCGCTTTGGCTTCACCAAGATTGAGCAAGAACCCTTTTCGGCTGCCGATCACAAGCGTGAGAACGCTCAAGAAGATGTCTTCGGCGGGTAGGGCTTCGAACCGCGCCCTGACGCGAGCGTCACCTTGCTTCCGCTGGACCTCCGAAAGCACGCACGTGTCGATTACGGTCCTCACAGTTCCAGCTCCCGGCCGGGGCTCTGGTCTCGTTGGAGATCAACCCCGTCGAGGCTGGGACCGCCGAGGATCAGGTCCTTCAGCGTGGGCTGCTCATCGCCTTGAAGCCAGCGCCCTTGGGGATCTTGATCGGCGCGTACGCCTGCCCCTCGTACTTGTCGCTGACGTACTTGATGAACAAGAGCGAAAGGACGTAGTCCTTGTACTGACTGGCGTCCATTCCGCCCCGCAGCTCGTCACAGCTCGCCCAGAGCGAGGAGTAGAGTTCGGACTTCTTGAGAGCCATTGAGGCCTACCGTTCCTTCGGTGTTCCTGATGCAAACTTACGGGCGGCTGGCATCTGGAGTCGCCGCCTCGCTGCTGGCAGGCAGTCTAGCAGAGGCGTTCCGAGATCGGTACGCGGGCTTCGTGTCAGCGCGGCCATTTCATCGACCCGCCGTACCGCGGGTTCGTTCGGTCCTGGAAGGGCCTAACAGCCCGAACAGAGTGCTATGCAGCCGCAGCTCCCCCCGCTCCGCCCTACTCACCAGCCCGCGGAAGTAAGCCGCCGGCGCCCGAGCCGGGTTATCCTTCCGCAGCGCCGCCCGGTCCGTCACCAGCAGCGCGACAGCCGCCCCACTCCGCCCCAGGACAACGCATGCCTCGCCCCAGCTCTCTTGCGAGACGCCCAGCTCGGTGCGGAGGCGGTAAGCGGCCTCGACCAGATCGGCCCAGCCCGGGTCCCGCGGCAGGTGCGCCGCTAGCCGCTCACTCGCCGCCGATAACGCCATGCCTAGCGTCACATGCTCCAGGCCCGGAGACGACTGCCCCGTGGACGGACTCGCCTCCTTGACCTCGGAGGATCGCCGTACGCTTACCTGAAAGCTTGCGTCGCTCCGACTACAGGGTTCTATGAAAGAATGAGTAGGGTATTTGTAGTGGGCGACCTTGGGTTCGTCTCTGGACGAACTTCTTGGTGTTTCTTTGATCGAAGAACAGCACTGAGCCCCCTCTTCGATTTCCAGGCCCCCTACTCCCATCGAGCCTTGGATCGCGTTGTAGAGGCTTCTATGCTCGGCAACGAGCGATTCGAGCGAGCTCAGGTCCATCGAGGTTCGGATCGGAACGGCGATCGCATCGTACTGTGAAGCGAAGCGTTCGATCTCCATCATCGAAGCCCCCTCTTCCCGCTGCGACCACTCGGCCAACAGAGCCCGCACCTGTCGGCGGAGCCAAGACGCTTCGCGCTTGGCCGCCATCCAGGCGTCGTCGTGGCGACGCTTCTCTTCGAGGATCGCATTGAGCTGTGAGGCCAGCGACGCGAGCGGCCCGAGATCGACGCCGTAGGCGTAAACGATCCGCCCCGTATCGGCGCAGCGTTGGCCGTAACGCTTGTGATTGCCCGAGTCGTTCCACGCGATCGCCCCGGCCGCGAAGAGAGCCGCTTCGAGTTTCTGCACTTGCCGCTCAGTGACGCCCAGGTCGAGCGACGTACGGGCGAGCGATTGGTAGACGATGGGCCGGCCCCCCTCCTCCCAGTCGCAGTCGCGTGTGAACGCCAAGTAGTATTCCAGCAGCGTCAGCATCCGCGGCGTGAAGCCAGCGAGCTTGCCGGCGCGTTTCGCTAACAGCAGAAGGCCGTAGCGGTCGGCCCCCTCCTCTAGTCCCCGAAAATCGTCGGCGAGTGTTTGGGCGTGACGCAAGGCGTCCGAAGCGACGCGCCCCCCTCCTCCCAGGCTCTTTAGCTGTTGATTGGTGAATGTATGAAGTGTCTGCATAGCATCGCTGTGCGCCCTCCTCCGTGGCGGGTTCCTTAGAGTGCGGACGTGCAAAAGCACGCCGGCGAAAAAATCGCTTGCGCTGGGAACCGAAGACGGATACGGTGGGATTGCTACATCGCTTTCCGTGACCCAGTCTTCCCGGAACCTCTTCAAAGACCGCCGCTCGAAACGGCGGTTTTTTGTTGTCTGCGAGGCGGCCTGGCGGCCTTGTTCGGCTGGCGCCCTCCTTTCTTTCTTCGTTGGTATTGAGGCGGACACGGGAGAATCCCGCGCCCTGCAAGAGACAGACAGCCCCGATTCGGCCGTCTCGTGGAACCACGGTATCACGATTCTTGCGCGGTTGTCCCCAGGTTTGTGCACACCCTTGAACACGGGTGGACGCACACCCCCCGCCCAGCGTTGACCACCTGTGCAGAGGAGGGCGCGACCATACCCCGACCATTCGGCGAGCGCTTCGCCAGCAAACCCGCACGAAGCCTCATTGATCAGCGGAGTGGGGGAGTCGCACACCCCTTGGGCAGTGTGCGCCCACGGGTCCGCACAGCATGGGTGCGATCGTATGCAATGCTGAACGGACACCCCTGAACAGCGTGGGCGGTTGTGGATAAGGAGGAGGGGGGCCGCGTTTTCGCTTGCGCCCAGTGCGCCCACTAGTGCATGCTTGTCCGCACAACAGCGAACAGTGTGACCACCCGTGACCGACCAGAAAGCGAACACCCCCAAGCAAACCACCAAGTACTCGATCACCGCCGCCCACCGGATCACCGGCAAGAGCCGCACGACGATCCAGAAGCACATCAAGAAGGGGAAACTCTCGTATACCGAGGACGACGACGGCAACAAGGTCATCGACGCTAGTGAGCTGATGAGGGTCTATGGCGACGAGTGCGACTTCAGCCGGGAGGAGGGGGACGACGCCCCGGAAGAGGTGGCCGACGTGTCCGGCAGTGTCCGCACCGAGCTGCACACCCTACGCGAAAAGCTGAACACCCTGGCCGAAGAACGCCGCCGGGAACGCGACCAACTGCAAGCACAGATCGATCACCTGCAGGAGACCCTCAAGCTCGCCCAGGAGGGGAGCAACCGGGCGTTGCTGCTGCTGGAAAACCGCTCGGGAGGAGGGGAGTGGCGTGAAGCCATCGCCAAGCTCGAAAAGCAACTTGAGGACCGCGAAGATAAGGCGATCACTAAAGCTAAAGAAGAGACGCGTCGAGAGTTCCTCTCGAAGCCTTGGTGGCGATTGCTGCGAGGTTAGAGGGGGGCTGCTACTTCCCTGAATTGCTCGGACTCATCGAGACGCGGACACCATCAATCACGTATTCAGCGACGTCCCCTGGAGCCGCCTCATCGGGAAGGAACAGGGCTAGGTTCATCCCATCGCCAACGGAACTGCCATAGATCACACCGGCGTAGTTGCACTTCTTGATGAATTCGCAGAGATACTGGCTCGGTATGTAATCGATCGCCGCGGCGTCCGGAACAACTGGAGTCGAAAGCTCGCGTCCTAATCGCTCCAGGAATGCGATGTCGCCCCGCATCAGTGCGATAGCACTCTCGTCGCCGAGCAGAAAAGGTGAAACCAATTCCCTCGGGTTTCTCAGGTCGACCACCCGCAAGTAGTTGGCGATGCTGAACTCCGCAACACAGGCTTTCTGACCCGGGTGGGGGCGAACTTCGGCGACCGCAGTCTCAGGGGTAGACGCGAGATAGAGATACGGTATCCCCACGGGGTTCGCTCGGCCATGGGAAGCGAGACGTCCGGGGGGAGCGCCCATCTGGTCGGCGGGAAACGGAACGCCGTCGCTCTCGATACGCGCTCGATACCAGTGCTGCTCCCACTCGTCTTCGTCGAGCATTAGCCATGCGAGCAACTCTTCCAGCCGCTTGTGGACGAAGGGAGTGGTAGGGAAGAACCGGTTGCGACTACGAAGCTCGTCGGAAAGCTGCGTCCACCTTTCGAGACTATCCGATTTGCAGTCGGCAGAAGGCGTGACGGGGCGTCTTACTCGCTGTCCGTCGTCGAGAATCTCGACGAGCAGTAACTGGGCCTGGGACCGCTCAACGGCGAAGATATTCCAATCTTCGATGAGCCAATCAACTAAGACGGGGCCGTCTTCGGAAGGAATGTAGATTCCGCACAGGCTCTCGAAATGATCGATGAGGTCGACCGCATCGACCAGTGCTTGTGCCGTAGCGCCGCAGGTGGGGCACGTTCCCGATTGGGTCGAAATGGTGGGAATGATCTGCTTGCGCAGTCCGCGGTCATTGAAGCATCGACCACAGCAGAGCATCACTACCGGCCCCCATGTGTCTCTGCGTAATTCGCGAGGGTCTCGATGTGGTGCATCATCGCAAGCTTCTTGACGTATCCAAGCCCGGGATAGTGGCCTCGGTCGTGCAAGTCGCAGAACTCTAACGAAGCCCGCGTCTTACAGAACTTTGAATTGGGATCCCGTAGCTGATCAACGAGCTTCGCCACCGCTTCCTGGAACTTTCCCGCGGGGTCCTTCGGAGTGTCCTGACGATCTGACTTGAAGTGCCAGATGTACATCGCGTCGTCGTTGTCGCCATCGATAAACGTTAGATGAATGGCGACCGTGTAGGCTGGCCCTCCTGCCTCGGAGTAGGCGCCTCCTACCACTAAGAAATCGCCAAACCCGTCGACTCCTTCATCGGGGTAGGTGATGTGGAGGTCCGAAAAGAACTCGGGCGTATCGGGATGGTCACGGTTTCTCTGTCGCGGGGTGCATCCGTCACGGACCAGGATTGGCGTTGCAGTCCCCTTGAAGTGCCGCTGGTAGAGCTTACCGCAGTACGCCTCCAAGAAGATGTTTGCGTCAATACGCGTCGCGTTGTCTCGCACGTAGGGCGCGAGCCCACTCGCATCCGAGAACCCCGCGTGGATCAACGCCAGTCGACGGGAGGCATCCTGGCGATTACAGATAGCGAGCGCGTCGCTTGCCTTCATGCCCTCGGTCAGCAAGACGCCGACTGTGATGTGGCCGTGGCTCTCGCAATTCTCTTTGAGGAAGGCCGAAATCTCTTCGCCGTCGCCGCTATGATCACCTATCTGCGGGTTGATGATAAGGATCGATCTCGCCCCTTCGGACTCCAAGTAGTCGAGTGTCTTCAAGAGGCCGCTTTTTTGCTCCCGAACAGGTTCGATTATGGGCGTGAAGCCCGCATCGCGCATGAGGGGCGTCGATTCCCTGATGGCCACAAGCTCGTACTGCTTGCCCCGGAAGTATGGGTAGTACATCAATTCGCTATTCCCATTGCAGGGCAGTCTGGAGCGGAGACTGTACGGCCTGTATCAGCCGATCGTGATCGGACTTCCGAAGTCGGGTGGAGAGAGAGGCCGAGTAGAGCGACTCGGGCAGGTTATCAAGAAGCGATTGTAGGGACAGCAAGCTCCTGGTCTGCTTTAGTGTGCTCACCATGCCGCGGTGAGCAGCGTCGGGCGTGAGACACGCGAACGCCTCCCTGAGCATACCGTAGCGCTGGGTGTTTGGCACAGAAGGGATGGGCACGCCATTGTTGGCAAGGATCGACTCCGCCTCACGCAGAGTAATGGAGTCGAAGATAGCGTGCGGGCAGGTCCGGTGCACGTCTTCAACGCCTTCACGCAATACTGAAATGCTGTACCTGTTGGTTAGGAGAAGCACGCCAACGCCCACGGGCGCAATGTCGAAAGCGCTCTCCACGTGGTTCTCGCCTACGATGACGTTCACTGTGGCGAAAACACGGAGGTAGGCCTCAATCTGCGCTCTCAGTCGAGTGAGGCTATCTCGTTCGGACTTGATCTCGTAGACGGTGGCCGTTCCGTTCAGGATCACGACGTCGGCCTTGCAATTGGCGACGCGGAACTCGGTAAGCATCGACGCCGTTTGCAGGGAGTGGATGCCAAGGAGAATCTTCTTGGCAATCGCCGCCTTGTAGACGTATTCGTGGCGGTGTTCGGCCTGCTTCAGGTGCTGAAAAGCCCGGTCGAGCAAATCCCCGACGGTTCCAAGTGGGGCAGCGTCACAAAGCAATCCCGATTCGCGAACAAGCCGTGCGAACGTCGGGGAGGCCCCCCACCGTGCAAGCTCACGGACGACAGACGACGAAAAGAACCTTGCTATGGCGGCCGATTCTATTTGCCGTTGGCATTCCATCTTCCCCCCGCGGGCTCGGACGTCTCTGGCCCTCTTCGATTCTAGCATTGCTGGCGCAAGTGTAAACTAGGTAAGGGTTTGGGCGCGATGTCGGGCAAGCTCAACGGTGACATCGGCGGTGCAGGAAGGGGCAGGCGAGCGGAACCGGAAGAGCATCGGTTTGCAGCCGGGCAATTGACTGCCTGGAGGCCCCATTTCTCCCAAGCAGCGAGAAGGGAGCGCGGCCATCTATCGCGACGAGAACCCGGCCTTCCTCAATTCTCTCTCCCGCTTCGTCGGCTTCGGGGGGTCGGCTCTCACCGCCAAGGGGAGCCGGCCCCCCGCAGCCGCTACGAAGCCCGCCCCCCGCTTTGTTGGCGAGGGGGCGAGGTCTCTCACTATTCCTAGCGCTCGATCCCGTCCCGATCCCCACGCCCCGAGCGCCCGTCCTTCTCCTTGGCCAGCAGCGCGTCGATCTCCGCCCGCAACCGCTCCCGCCGCTCGCGCTCGCTATCGATCAGCGCCGCCCCCCGCGCCGGATCACCCGTCCCCACCACGTCCCGAACCGGCGTCGGCTGCGCCGGCCCCTGCGAACGCGGGTGCTCCTTCACCAACCGCCGCCACTCCTCGCGGCACGCCTCTTGGTGCCCCCGCCATCGCCCCCGCGTCGCCTCCCGAACCTTCTGCTGCTCACCGAGCGTCTTCTCCCGCTCCGACAAATAATCCCGCCGCGTCTGCGAAACCAGCCGCTTCTGCTGCTCCAGCCGCAGCTTCCGCGAAGCCTCGGCGAGCCGTGTCTCTTTCTCCCGCACCTCGCGCTCGCGCGCCTTCTGCTCGCGCCGCAAAACCTCCTCACGCCGCTCGTGCTGCGTCTTCAGCGCCGCCTCCCGAGCCCCGCGGCTCGCCAGTACCCCGAACGCCTCCCGGAACGTGCTAACCCGGCCGTCCTCGGCCTGCCGGTCGCCCCCCACCAAGGCCCCGAAATCGATCGCCCGCAGCGCGTTGGTCACGCGCCCCACGAGCTTCTCCTCGTTCTGCCGAAACCCGGCCAGCTCCGCGCGGAGCTGGTGATAAAGCTCGCCCCACTTGGGCCGGTAAGCGTCGCGCACCTCCGAGAGCCCACGCCCGGTCCGCTCCTTACGCCGAGCCTCAACTCGCGCCAGCGACTCCCGCCCACTCCGCTCGACCGCTTCCAATCGCACCCTCACGTCGCGCTGCAACTTCTCCAAGGCCTCTCTGCCACGACGGTTCTGCGTCCGCTGCTCCTTGGCGATCGCCGCGGCCCGCCGCGTCTGCTCCGCCAGCAGCAGCGCCTTCCGCGCGGCCTGCGTCTCCGAAACCCCCTTCATCGCCTCGTGCTGATGCCGCGGAGTAGGGGGCTCCCCCTTCACGTACTCGCCGCGCTCGCGCGCCGCGTTGTTGAGCGTCCGCTGCGGCGTGAGGTGCTCGTTACCGTGCCGCTCCTGGTACTTCTGCGCCCACTTGGAGAGCTTGAGCTGGTCGTTCCCGTCGGGCAGCATCCGCCCGTGCAGGGGGTGCACCCGATTGAGAAGGATGTGGACGTGCGGGTGGGCCTTGTCGTTGTGCGCCACCATCAGCATCTGGCACTCGTCGCCGTAGTACCGGTAGCCGTTCTTCACCTTCTTCGAACTCGTGCTGTCCTTGCCGAGCTTCGAGACGGCTTCCCGCGCCGCCCGCCGCATCTCTTCGGCCGACAAGTTCTCGATCTCCCCCTCGGCCCAACTCAACACCAAGTGCATCACCGGCCCGCCCGCCTGCTTGCGCCCGGAGGCGGGGACCCCCGCCTGCCGCTTCAAACGCTCGGCGTCCAGAGCCGTCGCCGCCATCACCCGCCACGCCGCCTCGGGGTTCTTCGTGCCAAGACCTTGCGTGTCGGTCCAGGCCACGCGCTCCGAGGTATTCCGCCCCTCATCGTGCAAAAGATACGCGGCTGCCCCGGCAAAACTCCGCCCCTGCTTGGTGACAATCTTGACGTTCATTTCTGCTCCACCAGCTTGCAGAGCAGCGCGGAGGCTTCTCGCCGCGTCTTCTCGATCGCGCCCGGTAGCGCACTCCAATCCTTGGGGATCGGGCGCCCCGTGTGCAGGTAGAGCGCGACCTGGTTGGCGAGGTTTCCCAGCGCCGAGAGCTGCAGCGACAATTGGTTCAGCTCGCTCACGACGGCCGGGTCGCAGCCCCCCGATCGCACGACCTTCACGACACGCGCCGACAGCGAGGCCGCGCGGACGTACTCGCTGGTGGAGAGCCCGGCCTCGGCGCCACGCTCAGCGAGCATTAACCACTCCGCGGTGGTGTAGCGGACGGTCCGGTTCTCACGCCGCTCCTCGGCGATCTTTGGGGGGCGCGCCATCACGCGGCTCCTTTCGCAAAAAGCTTCGGGACCGGGCCGTCATGGAAGCGGCCCGCGTCCGCCGGTGCGGCAAAGCGTCCGAACGAAGCGGACGGCCGCGGGGGTTGCGTACAAGTCGCAGCGCAAGAAGACGCGCCGGAGCGCCTCTTCGACGCACGACGCGGCGCGTTGGTTCGCGCGTTGTCGTGTGATTTCGGCCGGACGATCCGGCGCTGCGACGCGCGGTTCACCCCAGGAGGGTCGTGAACCGCGGCGCGATCGAACGGCGCTGCGTTCGCCAGAGATAGTCCCGCCGGCCCGATAGGGCCTCGCGGGACGGGTTTTTGCCATGCAAAAACATATCTGGCTACCCGTCAGTCACCACGTTTACCACCATCCCTCCGGAAGTCACCCTTAAAGCGGCTCTCCCCACACCCCTGTAGGCAACGCTCCCTTCTCTTGCCTCATGAAGAAGTTCCCTCACTTCTCCGTTGAACCCTCCTTCGCGTTCCTCCGACCCAACGACCATCACCCCATAAGAGACCAATCATCTGAAAACAGTGAGGCCGCCGCCCATGCCCTTACCTCCGCACGTTGACGCAACACAAAGCAGGGCGAGACGCATCGCCCTGATCGAAGTTGCTCCTAACCTCCAGAGCGGGGGTCCACGCGAAAGCTGCTCCGCCCGAGACCCAAGCCGCGACCGAAACGGTCCGTGATAAAGCCTAGTGACTTTGCTGAGAGAGGGCCCACCGATAAGTCTCACCGCCATTGTGAAACGTCGCGTCGCGAAACAGGGATTGCGACGCTCTCTCAGAGGCTTAGCAAGGGTTCTTCATGACGAGAGCCGAGAGAGCGGGGGAGGCTTCTACCCGACTTCAGGCGAGACGCGCGGGCAAGTGTTGAGAGAACGCCTTAACCGCAACAACAAAAACAAGCCGCATCAGCGGCTTGTCCTTACTTCTTAAAGCGGCGTGTTAGGCTTCTAGCTATCGAACGTGACGCCGAGGATGTGGTCGGCCGCGCGTTGTCCCTGGCCGGCCGCGGCGATCACCAGCTTCTTGTCGGCGCGCAAAGACTTCCTCCAGCCTTCGAGGTAAGCGGCCGATTGCTCGATCGTCGGCGGGCTGATCCCGGCCGCCGCGCACAAGAAGGCCGAGCCCATCTCGGCCACCAGCTCTTCATTCCCGTAGTCCGGCGACCCAAAGACACTCGGCGTGTCCCCGAGGTCCCGCGCCAGCCGCTTCGGGTGGCCGGTTGAGTGGGCCAGCTCGTGAAACAGCGTCGCGAAGAAGGACTCGGTCGACTCGAAGCGGAGCGGGTCGGCAATCTCGACGCGGTCCTCGCGGGGCAGGTAACACGCCCGGTTGCCGCGCAGCTCAATCACCGGCGGGTCCCGGTACTCCTTGACGATCCGCGCGGCCGCTTCGAGCGGCACAAACTCGCGCGGCTCTGCCGACGGCGTTTCGGCTTTCGGCAACCCCTCGACCTGGTCGGCGTTGAACACCACGTAGTGCCGCAGCACCGGGATCGTCACGTCCTCGCCGCTCTCGCGATCTTTGGTGGCGTGTTGCTTCCAGAACAAGACGGGCGAGCCTTTCTCGCCCTTGCGGACCTTGCCCCCCAGCTGTTTGGCTTGGTTGAACGTCAGCCAGTAATTGGACGCGTAGTCGTGCGCCCAGGAGGTGATCGCCAACAAGAAGAGGTTGATGCCCCGGTAAGGCTTCTTGGTCCCGAAGCTCGTCGGCAGGCCGGGGCCATCGGCGCTAGTGATCGGCTGGCGCCACGGCGGCACGCCCTGGTCGAGGAGCTTGAGGATCTTGTCGGTGACCTCTTGGTAGAGGTCGCGCTTGGGTTTCTCAGAGTTGGTCTGCTTGGTCATCCGCCCCTACCTTCCGGGACGGGCGGCCTCGCGGTGTGTAGTCGATGGAGTGGTCATCGTCGTCGCCCTTTCAATCGTTGGTTGCAGTATCGGCCGCACCACAGCACGTTTCGGGGCGGCTGTCAAACAAGACAACGCACCCGGTGCGAATCTTGTTGCCCCGGCCTCGAAAAACGGGGTAAACTAGCGGTATGAAGGTTGAAATCTCCGAGACGACCTACGAAGCGATCGCGGCCGTCGAACCCGACGTGTCGGCGTTCGTTGAGCGCGCCGCTCGGCGCGCGTTGTCGCAAGCGCCCGACGCGGCGCCACGCAGGGATGTCCAGGCGGCCAAGCAGCGGCTGATGGCCTTCCGGGACAAGCTGGCGGGCGTGTCGGCCAGCGAGTTCGTGGACGATAGCCGTCAGGGCCGCGAGTAGATGCCCCTGGTCATCGACATCTCAGCGATCATCTCGCTGGCGCTCCGCGACGAGAACCCTGTTTACGCCGAGGCCGTCGTCGACGCCCTCGCCGAGACCCAGGGCCTTGTCCCGAGCGTCTTCTGGTACGAGTTGTGGAACGGGCTGGCGACTAACGTCTGCAAACGCGCGCGGCTGTCGGCGGAAGACGCCGAGGCGTTTGTCGCCGCTGTCGAAGGCCTTGGCTTGCAGACGGCGCCGATCGGCGTAAGCGGCGAGGTCTTGCGGCTCTGCTTCACGCACGGGCTCACCGCGTACGACGCGGCGTACCTCGAACTGGCCCAGCGGAGCGACGCCGCGCTGGCGACGCTCGACGAGGCGCTGCGGCGCGCGGCGATCGCCGAAGGGGTCGAATTGCTTTTAGCAGACGCCTAATCCAAGTCCGCTCAAAAAAGGCGGTCGCTCTCCGCGCACCAGCGGGCGATTATCTCCCCGGCCTTGAGGGCGGCAGCGCACCATCACAACGCGGCCCCCGTCTGCGGAGGGCACGGGTGAGCGTTGTTCCCGAAGCGATCCCCTGAGCGTATGATGGACCCGTCCGGTCTCGCTTAACGCCAGCCGGCGATAATTCGAATTGACGCGCGAGCGTCAAGTTACTGCTTCAGCGAAAACCGCCAAATTTCCTGATGAAGAGGCAGTGCCTTGAAGCCGCGCCCCGAAAGGGGCGCCGGCCAGGGCACGTTCTTCATGCCCCTTGGCGGGGGTTCGCTGAGCGACCTTGGTACGGCGCCCTGTTTCGTCGGGGCGGTCTGGCGATGGCTCGTTCACAACCGGTTCTTCTTAACGGGACGCCGCCCTCGTTCCCGATGGACGCCGCCACCTGGCGCGACGTTCGAGAGCGACTTGACCTCGCGCCGCAGCAGTCGCGGATTGTCGAGCTGATCTTGCGCGGCAAGCCCGACAAGGAAATCGCCCTCGAGCTCGGTCTGTCGGTGCCGACGATCCGCACCTACCTGCGGAGGGCGTACCGCCGGCTCGGGGCGAGCGACAAGCTCACGCTGGTGCTGCGGGTGTTCGAAACGGCGCAAGCGAGCCTCCAGGAGTCGCGTCATCCGCAGGGATGACATCCCGCGGGAGGTCATCCTTGTGGATGGCTTGTCGGCAAGCAGGGGTGGTCTAGGCTGCGACCATCCCCTTCCACCCATCGCACCTTTTGCACCTGTTCCTCGATGAAACGATCTCCATTGCTGTTGGTCCTGGCGGCGGTCGCGTGCTGCTTCGTCGCGAAGTCCGCCGCGGGGCAGACCCGCTACGAACTGCTCCCGCTGTCGTTCACGGTAGCGAACGCTTCGATCGGCCAGTTCAACGGCGACTACACGGTCAGCGGCTTTATCGAAACTGATGGCAGCTTCGGTCCGCTCGACATCTGGAGTGACAACGTTACCGACCTTCAAATCGTTGTTCAGGGCCCAGTCAGCGGAACGCTCTCTGCTACCGATGTCTTCGGCTTCAACGTTGCGGCGACGCCCGATGCGCTCCTCATTTCACCATATAGCGACTCGGCGGGTCACGGATTGGGCCTGTCCGGCTGGACCCTCGCGCATTCGGCTTGCCCCGCCTGCGAAGAGGCAATCAGTGTACTGAGCATTAATCCCAACGCGACAGGCAGCCGTGTTAACGCCGATTTCACTGTTTTGGAGGACTTGGGCGATTCGATTTTTACTCTTGCAGTTGAGAGCTTTAGCGCCGGCACTCCAACCTCGGGCTTCGTGTTCGCGACGAACGAGGGGGTCGTCCGCGGTTCGACGCCCTCGCTGCCCATCTTGCCCACCGGGTCCAGCTCACCGGCCGGGTGCGACTGCGTTTCGTTCGACTTCGACAACGCCCCGAGCGGCTGGTGGTTCGACCCGCCGGTCGCCGAGGGCTACGAGTACCGCATGCAGGCGGGGTCCGACGCGCTGTTCACGTCGGTCCTCGACTTCCCGCCCGGCTTCGACGGGCCGTTCACGGTCGTCGCCGACGGGGCGACGCTGGGCGTCTTCGGGCCCGGTGAGCCGGTCGATTTCGTGTCGCTGCTCGGCCACGGGGTCGGGTCGTTCCTCGTGACCGGCATTGCGCCGGGCGTCGATCCCGAAGACCCCCAGGCCTTCCCAATCAAACTGGCGTTCGACCAGCCATTCGCTTCCTTTGCGATGACGGCGATCACCACGGTGCCCGAGCCGGGCGCCGTCATGCTCGCCGTCGTGGCGTGTCTGTTGGCGCAGAAGCGACGCTAAGCACTTCGGAAGTTGGCGTTCCGGCAAACGAAGACCGTCGCGGCGTGAGCCGCGACGGTCGTTGCGTAGGGCGCCCGCTACAGCGCGCCGGCCTCCAGCACGAGGCACTGGTCGTGCAGCCCCGGGATGAAGCTGCTGCGGTAGCTCCGCGACGACGACGTGTTGCCGTACTGCAGACGGATGATCTCCGTCGCCGCCATCCGCAGGCCGACCTTGGCCGCTTCGGCCACGAGCAGGTGTGGCAGCGGCTGGAAGACTCCCCGGTCGCTATAGCCGCCGATCAATACGGCGATCTTGCCGCGCGGAGTCAGTGTGCTCTTGCAGTTCCGCAGCACCCGCCGCATCCGGGCGAAGAACGCATCGAGCGTCGGCGCCTGTGACAGGCACCGCGGGTCGTCGTTGTAGACGATCTGCCGCCAGTAGGGCGGGTGCAGCCACGCGAAGTCGATCTTGCCGACGGCCTCATACAGGTGCGGTTCGGCCGCGTCCTGGCCGAACCGGACGTCCATCGACACGCACGAGATCGCCAGCTCACGGCACACGTCGCGGCACGTGCCGCTGCCGGTCATCGGGTCGAGGACCCGGCGGGGCTGGTGGTACCGCAGCAGGTCACGGATCAAGAAGCCGCCGCAGTTCCCGCGGTACTTCGACGAGCCGTAGGGGCCACGCTGGCGAGCGGCGTGGATGCTGGTGAGCTCGGGCGCCGGGCTGCCGTTACGCGGCGCGGCCGGCAGTTCGATCAGCTTGGGGAAGGGAGGTTTCATGACGCGCCCCCTTCCTCGCACAGCTCGTGGATAGAGCTGAGGTGGTCCTCCGCCTGAGCGATCATCTCGGCGATCACGGCCGCGAGGTCCTCGGCAAGGATCGCTTTAGCGACGGCCTTCAGCTCGGCGGCGCGCTCAGCGAGCCCCGAGTAGCCCTCGTAGTCGAGCCGCTCGGTGTGCTTGTCGGCGAGAGCCTCCGTCTCTTCGGCCAGCTCGCGGAGACACCGGGCGATGTCCGCTGGCGAGGCGGCCGGTGCGTTGGCCGGGTTTCCCCGGCCAACGCGGCCCGTGACGCGGGGGCTCACTCGCCCGCCCCGTCTTCGTCGTTGGCGATACCCGCTTGGGCGATCGCGTCGTAGGCTTTCGCCGCGAGGTGGGCGACCCGCAAGAGCTCGTTACGCCCGAAGTAGTGGGTGTCGTGCCACTTACCCTGGGCGTCGGTGTAGCTGCGGCTGATCTCGACCGAGTAGCGGACTCCGCCTTTGTCGGTCGGGTTGGTCCAGATCGTCGCCTTGATCGCGCCGTCGCGGACGGTGGCGAGCGGCTTGTTGTTGAGGGACTGGTTGACGATGGTGGTGCTCATGGTTCTCTCCTTGGTTGGGGTTGGAAGCCGGGGCGAGACTTTTTTTCGCCCCCTCACCCGGGCTGGGGGGCAAAAAAAATCGATCCCCGACTTCCGGGGTCCCACCCATCAGGTGGAGAGACCGCGCCACCATTGAATAGTCCTTGGCGGAGTAGCCGCAACAACTGCGTCCGTGGACCGAGGTCGCAACGAACCCGAGAACCGTTGGCTGCATGCGCAGGTCGTAGTACGTTAAACGCAAGTGAAGACTTCGAGTGAGTTAGCCCATTCTCACGGCGCGATTACCGTGGGCGTTCCGAGGAGAAGATGTCGATGGCGTCCTGGAAAGCATGTGAACCACTGGTGCTCAAGATGCAAGATGAGGGCGATTGGGCGGGGATAGCCCGGCTGTCGCTCGTTGCGAATTGCGACCCAGACGTACTCGATGCGGCGATCGAATGTGTGGAAGGAGAGGTGGGATCGTACTACGTCGTCGAAGCGCTGCTTAATTTCCGCTGTTCTGGAGGAGCGTTTTTCCCGGCCGAAGACCCTGCCGGAATGTGGGACGCCGCCGAAGTCGCGACGTTTGGGCTTCTTCGCGCGTACGGACGGGCGATCTTGTGTAATCGAGAAGACTCGCAACGTGTAGCGATCGACGTTCTCCGTACAGGGACTCGGGTGGCTATGGAAGCGGCGGATCTAGCCGCCGAGATTGGCGATGAGGGGGTCGGCGCGCTGTTCTGCCTCTGCGCAGGCCTAGGGTCGATCGGTCTCGATGATTTTCGCCAAGCCGTCGTCTGCTTTGAAGCAGCTGATCGCTTATCGAGCGCGCCGTACTCGCGGCACCCGGCGATCTATGGGGGGATCAAGGGGGATTCGTTCGGGAACCTGACGTGGGCGTACCACGAACTTGATCTACTCGATAAGAGCGATGAGGCCTCTCTCCGATGTATAGAGGTCTACCAGCGTCTTTGGGAGATTGCCCCGAACGAGCATTGGCGCAAACTCGCATTGGCGATGAGACAGCGGATGGCATCTCAAATGCATTGTTGCCCCGCCACTGAAGCGATGACGCTCGGCGATCAGTTGATGGCGTTGCTGAATAGCCGGCCGAAGTCAGACGCCGATTCGCGAGAATTGCGTGGGGCGGTTCAGCACCTGCGATCGGCGCTTCTCCGGCGAGCGGGCAACGCCGTCGCGGCGGAGAAGGCAGCGAGAGAATCCCTGTATTGGTACTCGGAACTTGAGCGTACGGACAGCAGATTTGCGGGAGACGTTGCGGATTCGAACGAAGTGCTTGCAAGCGCACTGCTTCATCAAGGCCGATTGGAGGAGGCCGCCGCCGCGTCGTCGCAAGCCGTGAAAACGCACCTGCGTCTCTACAGCCAGCGTGGGCCGCGGTACGCGCGGAAGGCGATTGCTGGTTACCTGCGCGGGGCGCGCTGCTGTCACGAATGCGGCTTCTACGAAGACGCTTGGGCTCAGTTCGAAACCGCTAAACAGTGGGCGGCGTCTTTTGCCGCGGAGGACGCCGTTCGCTTTGGATTGCTTGTCGTCGCGGCGGCCTTCGGATCGACACGGTCATCACATCAAAGGCGAAGTGGATCCGGCGAAATAGACGAGTTCGATAGGTATGAACTACTGCGTGGCTACGACGAAGTGGTCGGAATGCAACGTCAGCTGCAAGGCATGGGCCTCCTTGTGGATCGGTCGATCACCGCTCACGCGCTGACGGCCATGGCGGAGATCTTTGTTGAGTCGGGCGATGGGGAAAACGCAGTGAGATCGCTCGAGTCCGCAAAGGCGTGGTGGCAATCTCTCAGAGACGGGGGGGAAGTTGATTATGTCGCCGGCATGGCCGATTGCTTGCGTGTCGAAGCCGCCCTCCGCGTCCTGCAGGACGTTCCGCTGGCCGGCGTCGATTGCCTCGCCGAAGCCGTTGGTCTCTTTGACGGGTTCAGCGGCGTCGACGAGATGGCTCTCGTCGCACCCAGGATCGACGCCTTGTTCGCGTTCGCAGATGCGGTCATCCGGGAGAGTGAAAGTGTGGCTCCGGAAGTTCTGCACGACGCGATCGGCCACGCTCGCCAAGCGAGAGAGCTAGGAGAACGATGGCTTGCGAGCCTGAGCGACCCAATGCTAAAGAGGCGGATCGCCGCCGCAGTCAATCGTCCCAGCCATCTTCTTTTCCACTACCTTACCACGCGGCGCGAGGGCCTCTCGGAGGCCTTTTCGATCGCAGAGTCGTGCCGGTCGCGCTACCTACGCGCGATGCTGTCAGACGAGACGATCGAAGTCCCGGCGTCGAATGAGGAACTGTCCAGGCGTTTCAGGGCGGCGAGACGCGAGATGCGGTGCGCGACGATTGCACTAGCGGCGCTCGATCGCGACCGACACGACCTAGAGAGTGACCGCGCTTCGCTAGAGGAGCGGAATCGCCTTTGCGTCGAGCGCTATCTCGCAGCGCAGCAGGCAGAACACGACGCAATCGCAGCGATCCGTAAGATTGATCCTGCTTTCGACCCCCGACCTTCGGGGGCGCAAGCGTCACTCGATCAACTGAGAGGGTCGCTCGCCGGCCACGATTGCGTCGCGATACAATATACGATCTCCGACAATTGCGCGGGGGCCCTGGTAGTGTCGGAATCGGATTGCGACTGGGTTGATCTGCCAGAGGCCTCCGCTGCGAACGTAGAGCGTCTGTTGAGCGTTTGGTCCGACTTGATCGACGCACCCGAGCCACGTTCGGCGGAGGAGCACTCGATACAGAAGGAGGCTATCGACGCCTTTCTTGCCGAGTTCAGCCAACGAGTGTTAGCTCCAATTGCCGAGACGCTCCCCCCCGGCGTGCGGTCGCTAGTTGTGGCGCCACATCAAGGATTACACCTGCTGCCATTCGCCGCCTGTCCCCTTGGCGACGGCGTGGTGGCGGCAGAACGGTGGGATTTGCGTACGGTTCCCTCGCTCAGCGCGCTGCGGCCGACTGCGTTGTCCGGCGAATTGACTAGCGGCAAAGTTGTGATTGTCGACGCGTCCGGCGGAGGCCCAATTTGGTGTCGTTCTGTCGAGCTTGCGGCGGTTTCAACTTCGCTTCCGGAAGCGTCCGTAGTCGTGGTCCGAGCGAGCGATCAGCTAAAGGAGACCCTGATCGCCGAGTGTCGAGACGCAACCGCGATCCACTTCTGCTGCCATGGAAACTATCACCCCGAGAACCAGCTTGCCTCGCAACTTCGGCTGGGAAACGAGCACCAGTCGGCGCGTTGGCTGAGGCTACGGGACGTCTACCAGAGCCTCAAGCTAGAGCGAAGCCCCATCGTAACACTCAGCGCCTGCCAGACAGGCGTGCTTTCGCCGGACGACCATGACGAGTTCGTTTCATTCCCCTCCGCGTTTCTCTACGCCGGAGCATCGGCAGTTATCGCCACTCTCTGGAATGCGGATGACCTGTCATCGTGTCTCTTGATGACGAAGTTCTACGAATTGCTCGCCGAATCCCGTACGCCGTCCCACTCGCTGGCAAAGGCCCAACAGTGGCTACGGGGAGACGGCGTCGGTGAACTCGCGTCTGCTGATAGCCTTCGAGCCTACATCGACTCCCGGGGCTTGCTCGAGGCCGAGCCGGACGAGAAGGTACGACGTCGTATCGAGCGGCTAATCAACGCCGCTTGTCGCCGCGCGGACTGGGGCCCTCCTTTCGCGTCGCCCAAGTATTGGGCAGTCCACATCGTAGCCGGCTGAGGCCATGGGTTGCACGCGGAGTTCGGGGGTTCCGATTCAGTACAGACGATCCAGTTCGGCTGCATCTTCGCCGCCTGGCGCCCAGCTGGAGCGGCCGCCGGCGCCGCGAACCCGCCATTGGCGATCAGTATGGTTGCAGGGATACTACTATCACGAGCTGAGAGGCCCCCGCCAAACGGCAGGTAATTCTGCGGTGTGGTTGACCGCTAGGGGCGGCATCAAAGAGACGACGCGGTATTCGGCCAAATGTTAGGCGAGACGCTAGGAGTGCAAGAAGGAACGATGCTTCGAGCGCTGCTCGATCGATTCGATCCCCCGACGGATTCGAAGGGGATTGACGAGTTGCGCAGGTTGGTCCGATTTTGGAACAAGGAGCTAGAGGAAGAGTTGGCTCAGGCCAAGTTGACGGCGGAACTCGTATCGGAGATCCAGGAGTTTTTACGCCATGCCGATGTCGACTCCAGCGAGGACAGGGACCCGAATGACGTCAGCACGCTTCGCGACGAGGGCGTAGGCCTCCTCGATGACGTCCAGGACTGTTTCGCCAATTGCAACGCGGCTTTCATTGACAGGTTCCCCCACATAGCGTCGGTGCGGTCTTTCAATGTGTCCCCGCGTCTGGCGGTGACGGTTCTTAAGTCGGTGCTTAAGTCGGCGCTTTTTCTTGTTGCCGGCGAAGGTGCGATCGTCGAAGCAAGTCAGTACAGCGCCCATACTATTGCTGAGGATGTCCCAGCGCAGCAGGGCACGGCGCCCAGTAGCGACGAGAATTTGACATCTGCCGAAGCAACATGCGAAGATAATGCTGTAACAGAAAGTGGACTCTTGCCCAGTGATGACAATAAGGAAGCGTTTCGAGACGCCGGCTCCGTAGAAGCACCTAACGCAAACGTCTTAGCGGCGGTTTTGGCGTCGGCGAAGAAGCGGGATCTTATCAAGGCTGCGGCGTCGCTAAGCGACGATTGCATCGCGATGGAAGAAGAGGTGCTTCGTTTGGAAGTCGCCTACCGTTGCTTCGAGAGATCGCTACCGGGCCTGCAGCTTTCAGGGTGCACAAAGAAAGAGGCCGCCAAAAAAGTAAACGCATGGCTGCATTCGCATTCCCTGAGCGGAGCTTTCAGCGATGCAAGCGCTGAGACAAAGGACAACATCATCACGGCTTTGCGAGAGCTGGCGCACGCGATGGGGGGAAGCTATGTACTTGCCTCCGATACCGGCGATCAATCGCCGCTAGTAGTCTCTCTCCAAGGCGATCACGATCGCCACGGAAAGCGACGATTCCGAGTGGTCTTCGAGGAAGGCAACGGTATGCGCCGGTATCAAGGGATTCCAGCTATTCAGTTGGTTCTCCGATAATCCCTCTTGACGCTTCTGCGGTGTGCATCTACAATGCACACCAGCAAACGAAGCCTTTTTTTGCCGCTGGGGTGCACATGGCCTGCATCCCTGCGGCGATGGTTCCCTGCTTCAACAAGAGGGGAAGGCTGGGCGTGCGTGCCGCGGCACGGCGTGCAAATCCCAACCACGCAACCGAATGACCTCACAAGAAGCCAAGGGTGGCAATCCGCAACGCCAGTCGTCGGGCGACCGCAGCGCATGCCTGAACAACTGTCTGCGAGCTCGAACAGCTGCTCCCGCCTCTTCCGCTGACGGGCCGTGGGCCGACGGCCCATGGCTCCATTACGTGGAGGCTGTGAGCAGCCAGATCAACGAAGTAGGCGTGCTGCTCTACACCGCTTAGTCAGTCATGAATCGCCCCTGAACCCACGAGGCTACGAGACCGCGATGCACTACGAACAAGATCGTCGGACAACACGTGCTGACGCTGGCATGAACGGTTCGGCAAAGCCCCACAGCGGCGAAGCCGCCTACCGCTACGAGCACCTTCAGTACCTGGACGGAGAGCCGCTCGCGATCGCCACCGAAGCGGAAGCCAAATCGGCAGCCTACACAGACAGGGAGGCAGCCGACTGGAGCGAGGACGCCGCCAAGTCGGAACATGCGGCCGACATGGCGCAAGAAGAGGAGCAAGTGCTCGCCGGACTGCGTAACGACAGAAAAGTGACCCCGCGAACCTGCAAGGTCCCGGGCGAGGACGGGGGCGGTTCGGCGGCGAAGGTAGCGCACGCGGCTTGGGTGGGCGGCGCGGGGGCCTTGGGAACAGCAGAGGCGTTCACCGCATACAGCGCCGTCAGCAATTCCAGCTCGGCGATGGCCGAGAACGAATTGGTGTGCGCCGCCTTCTGCGTGTCGCTCATCGCCGCGCCGATCGCGATCGCCCAGCTCAAGATCGTCTACTCGTCTCTCGCCGAGCTGAACAAGCTGTCCCGGCAGGTGTTTCAGTACGGGACGATCGCGGTGATCGTTGCGTACTTGCTTTTTGCGATCGGCTTCTCGAGCGCCCACCAAGCGATCGACTTCACAAAGGTCGGTGCTGAGGGCGCCCATCCGTCTGGCGGAGGCGCCCTCTACGTCGCCTTCATGTTCGCTTCACTGGTGCTCCAGGCGTTCGGCTTGTTCGCCGCCAAGATCTGTGGGGCCGCCGCCTTCTATAAGGCCTACGGCTACGTCGAGAAGGAGAACCCCGACTACCAGCTGGTTTGCCGTCAAATCCAGCAGTCGAGCGACCGTCTGCTCAGGTACCGAAAATCCCATCGCCGTTTCGCCACCATCGCGGGCGAGCGCAAGAACCGACTGGATAAGGCCCGTGGCCGCATACAAGGCCGAGTGGCGGCGGACAAGAAACAGTACGCCCGCGCTCAACGCAAACGAGTGGCCGAAGCCCGTGACCGGCTTGATCAAGCCAAGCGTGCGTACCGCGATGCGCTGGAGGATTGAGAGGCCCGCGCTACGAGCGAGCCTCTTCACCAGAGCGACCCTTTCTTCTCTTACCTATGGAGTTTGCGATGAGAGTCTTACTCGCGCCGCTTTGCCTCGCGGCGATGGCGGCGGGGTGCGAACACGAGCACCTCCCGCCGGCGTTCGAGCGATTCTACGTTGTCGATGACCAGATGGCCCTCGCAGAACGGGCGGCCATCGTTGGGGCGATTCAGGACCAATACGCCAACCGGGCGGCGCCGGGCGAGCCAATCCAGGTCGTCGTCTCGGACGATCTGCGTCATCGCTGCGTGTTCTCCATCATCGTGCCGGAGAAGGCGCGGGGCAACTCCCGGCTACGAGACCCCAAAGCCAAACGTGAGTTCGGCCGACTTGTGCAGTGGATGCGATCAGAGGGGACTGGCGACCCCGGACAGTTGGGGCTTGGAGGTCTGCCTGCGACGGTCAATTCTTTGAAGCTTAGCGCTTTGCCCAACCGCATTGTGATTGCGAAGGGCGATCCGGTCTATGACGAGCCAGGCACAGGAGCGGGCTGGTCCTTTCGAAAAGGGGTTATCGCGAACGATGCGTGCCATTCGAGCGAGGCCTTCCCGCTCAACGTCGATCCGTTCAACGAACCCGCGGAGATTAATTTCTGGCTGCCCGAGACGGTCGGCGTTTCGCCGGACCACGAGCGGGCCGTGATGCGGTTCTGGGCGCTCTGGGCGAGGGGCCACAACGCAGAGCTGCGGCGGGCCACCCCGGAACTCACTTCCGCTCTAGACTTCTCGGTCGCCGCGTTTTCTGAGGTTCGTCGCGATGAGAAGGAGCGCAAGCCCGGCATGCGGGTGGTGACGCGTTTGACTGAGCAAGAGCCGAAGCCGGAACCGGTAGCCGAACAGGTCACCGTCACGGCGACGCGCACGACCCCCAAGACGTTCACTCCGCCGCCGCCCCCACGGGGCACGCGCGAGGGAGACCTGTGGGAGCTCGGCCGGGAGTGTGTCGGGAACGTGTTAGTGGTTGATCACAGCCCTTCGATGGTCGGCGACATCGGACCGGATGGAAAGCTCGAAGTAATCCCCGAGCGCCAAGCGGGGTTCAACGATTTGCGGGCGAAGCTCTGTGTCTTGATCCGCGACATCCCCTGCCAATGGATCAACGTCGCCGTCTTCTCCGGCATGCCTGGTCAAGAACGGGCAGACACGGCCTCGCCGGAGATGCTCGCCGCGACGGACGAGAACCGGACGCGGCTGATGGACTGGCTAGGGAAGCAGCAGCTGGGAATGGGCTCTGCGATGCTCCCGGCAATCGAGCGCGCCCTCAGCTGGGAAAACGTCGACGTGATCACGCTCGTCGCGGACGGTCAGCCGAGCGGGATCGGCGAGCAGGAAGCGATCCTGGCGAGGCTTCAAGAGGTCCGCCGCGTGCGCCCGCTGCGCGTAAATGTGATCGCGGTTGGCAACCTTGAGAAGAGCCGTGAGCTGCGTGAGCGGCTCGCCTTCCCGGGCCTTGAATTCTTGCAGCGCGTCGCCGATTCGACAGGCGGCGTGCTGGTCCGCTGGTGAAGAGGAGAATCACCATGAACGAATTCCTCGACGAGTTCGCCACGCTCAGCGGGCCGCAGCTTGCTGTCGTCGCGAAGATCGGCGCCGCCGCGATGTTGGTTGGCATTCTCGGTGGGGGGTTGATCGCTTCGATGTGGGGGCGGCTCCTCCGAGCGTCGGCTGGCTTGGCGCTGCTGATCGCGATTGGTGGTGGGCTGATCTACCTGCTCGTGCAGTCGCGCGAAGAACGCTCGGTGACGCTGCGCCCTTTGCCGCCGCCGCCAAACGCCGCAGCGGCGCCCGTGGCGCCCGCATCTGAAGAAGCCCCGCCATCACGGGCGGCGGGGCCTTGGTGGAAGTAATCAATAGAGGAGGGTCCGATGCGCTTGTTTGACCTCTATAAGTTTCGGTGGCTCCTGGCGGTGGTGATCGGCTTGCCAATCGCGTGGATCGTACGGGCCGCCTTTACGATGTCGCCGCCGCCCGGCTTCGAGCAGTGGCCCTACGCGTCCCAGAGGGCCGCCGCCCACCTGGTGAGTGGAACCTACTCGATTGCCTACGGGGCATGGCTCGCCGCGGTAGTGGGGGCGGGCACGTGGCTCGCGCCACTCTCGATCCAGAGCCGCGTGAGCAGGTCGCTTCCAACCGCGTTCGCACTCTTGTCGGCGTCAGGGTTTTGGACACTGGTCAAGGCGTGCGGCGCAATCTCAGCGTCGCCGCCTGAGATGCTCTGGAGGGTCCTAGCGGCGGCGGCATGGGCCGTGGTTCCTGCGTTGCTCGCGGCCGTCACACCGGTCGCATGCGTGGAGGCCATTGGTCGCCTCATGGCGCAGGACTGGCTTGTCAGTCTTGTTTACTCCGGGCGGGGCGCCCACGCGGCTTGGGCCGCGCCCCACACGCTCGATCCCTTCACCGAGCCGCTGCCGGAGGAACTATAATGCTCATCCCCAAGGAGCCCGTCGCCAGGCCCGGCGGTCACTTCAAGGAAGGGCTGTTTTGCGGCGTCACACGACGTCGCGACACAGGCAGTCCCCGCGCGTTCGTCTGCCGGGAGAATCACTGGAACATATTCGGACGAAATGGCTCGGCGAAGTTCGTCTCGAACGGGGCGTTCGTGAGCGCCTTCAACCGTCGCGGAGGCGGTCTCTTTATCTCGCCCAAGAGCGACGAATGGACCAACTTCGGCGTCCAGCGCGGCGCGGACCCGCGGCTCTGGGAGCGTAGCCAAAGCCTGGGGCGTTCTCTGGGCGTGAACCCGGTTGTGACCCGAGACCCACCGCGGGTGACGGCGTCGTGGTTCGTCCCCAACGGCCGCTGTTTCATCGTCGCGCCCGAGAACGACTCTCAGTTTGAGGGGAGCTGCTGGAATCCCCTCATGGACTGCGGGATCGCCCCGGAAGGCGCCGCCATCCCCGAAGCGTGGAGCCGGCTCATCGCGGTTTGTGGTTCGCCGTTTCCCGCGGCGGACCCGGGATCGAACCGCGATTCGTTCTGGTGGCAATCGCCCACGGCCGCGTTGGCGGCCGCGTCGGCGTTTATCTTGTGCACCGATCCGCGCCCCGGTCACTGGAACCTCGCGTACGCGCTTAGGTGGGTGCTCGGCTATGACGAAAACCCCGGACGGTTCGGCTATGACGAGCACGGCAGGCTCAAGGTCGCGGTGGGCTCACCGCTGATGCAGCAGGTGCACTTCCGTGAGATGGCGATGGCGTCAGAACTCCTTGATGGCCAAGTCGCAATGGCGGGCAACGCCCTGCTGCAAATGGGCGAGAAGACGTTTGGGGGGGTGAACGCCGAGCTTCAGGCGAAGGCGAACTTCCTTGTCGATCCACGCTACCAACGGGTGATGGGGCGGAGCGACTTCTCGCTCGAAGAGATCGGCGCCGACCCGGAATGGCCGGTGAGCGCTTACTTCAGTCCGGTAGCGGGGGAGGGGGAAGAGCCGCTGGCGTTCTTGCGGATGGCCTACCGTCTCGGATCTCAGATCTTCCTGAAACGCGACTTTAAGCCGGAGCACCCGATCGTCGTGGTCGGCGACGAAATCGGCTCGTCGTGGGGCCGCGGGCTCCGGCACGAGGTGCTCAACCTGCACACCTACGGTCGTTTCCGCAACGTGATGTGCATCAATTACTGGCAAGACCTGAGCCAGACCTACTCCGCGTTAGGCCGGGAAGGCGCCCAGACGGCGCTCGCCAATTCCGCACAGATGTTCTTTGGGGGCGCCTGCCGCGAGGGGCGGGAGTACCTGCGAGAACGCCTGGGCGAGAAGACGATCCATATCGGCGGTTTTGGCCGGCAACGCGAGCGGCGGCAGGTCGAATTAGCGTCCTCGGACGCCATCGACCGCGACCTCAACATGGGCTCAAGCCTGGCTTATGTCTTGCCATCCAGCAGCCGCCCGGTATGCGTCCGGCGGGTGGCGTTCAAGACAATCCGCACGCCCGAAGGGGCCGTTTACGAAGGGCTCCCGGGCGTCCGGGGGCACTATAGCGAGTTCTGACCAGCAAAATGGAGCAAAGCAATGGCTAAAGAAGGTTTTCAAAACGCGCCCAGCGCCGCGCGAGACTTCTCGCAAGCTCACGACGAGCAGCAAAGGGAGCAACGCCCGGATGGAACGCCCGACCCGGTCGAGTTGCTCGACGATCACGATCTTTCCTCTTGGGACCTGACCCCCGGCGGGACAATTGAACAGTCGGTCCACACGCGTCTTTCGGAGGCGGGACGAAGCGCTTATCGGGAGGCGACCCGTCCGCCGGAAGAGCGGGACTACGACGAGCTCTACGCGAGACAGCTCGACAACGCCTTTGAACGCGCCGCCGCCAACGACGACGTCGCCCACGAGTTCACCGAGCAGTCTGACGAACGCCGCGCCGAGGCGATTCGGAGCAAAGACCATCAGGTGCGCGAACGCATCGCCGCGCAGAAGCTCGACGAGGCGGCGAAGAAGGCTCGCGAGGGCCGGCCGATGACCGGCGCCGAACTCGCCGAAGCCTTCGCGAACGAGGTGAATAACGCCAACCGGCGGATGACCGACAACGACTACGGGATTGCCGAGAAGCAATCCTCGCCCACCGACAATGGCCTCTACCCGTGGAGCGAGTCCGACCCTACCCATCGCGATTCGGACGGGCGGGTCCCTTCGGAATTCGATGTGCTCGGCCCCTCCTTTGAGAAGGCCCACGGGCGCGAATCGCCCGAGATAGAAAGATGAACTTTACTTACACACATCCCACCTGAATTGATTAGGAGTGCGGCATGCCTACACCCGCCACCACGGCCGAGAGCCTCATCCTCACTGAGATAGAAACTTGCGACCAGCGCATCGCCCAACTCAAGGAACGACTGGCGGAAGAACTCGCTTTTCGCCGGAGTCGGTCCTTTGCGCTGAAGTCTCTGCAGCAGACCCACCCCACGCCCCTGTGCGACGTGGTCCGGCCGATCATCGCTGAGCTCTTGCGTGACAACGGATCGATGGAGTTCGACGCTTTGTATGAGTTTGTGAAAGACCGGCTCGACGGGGAGCGGCCGGCCAACGGCGTGAAGCAAGTCGTGCAACGGCTTTTGAAAGAGCCGGGCATCCGCGAAGCGGAGCCGGGTGTTTACGCAAAGAGCGGCGAATAACCGAGGAGGGGAGCGATGGCGCCGCACGGGCTGACAACCACCAGGTCGACGAACGCGTCCGCGGAAGGGCGCGCCTGGTGGACGGTGGCCGAGCTGGCCAAGCACTACGGGCTATCGGAAAGAACCGTGTACGCCGCGATCGAGCGAGGCGACCTGACGGAACATCGCTTCGGCGGCAAGCGGCGCGGCATCCGGGTCGCCGACGCCGATCGACTCGAGTGGGAAGGACGCAGCCGCGAGGCGCAGTCCGCTCGAACCACCGCAACAACGTCTCGCGGCCCCAAGCCACGGCCCTTGGTGGCTAAGCATTTCCCACACTAGCGGGCAACGGAACATTGCGAACGGGAAGTCGGGCCGGCAGGCCCGCTTAGCGCCCCGTCGGCTGCCACCGGCGGGGCGCTCTTGGTTCAGCACTACGGCCCGTTGGAGCGGGTGCGCACCCAAGGCTCTAGCGTTCGCAGCCCGCACCACGCTGGAGCTGAGACAGGATGACAGCTGCGTCTCGGGTTGCGACCGTCGCGTAAACCGCGTCCCTAGTTGCCTCGAGCTCTAGGGAGACATAACCACTGAACGGGATCGGCCCATCCCGCATACCGGCGCGCTGGGCCAGCAGAGCTATCCACGGGCCGTATGTCGCGCGCGAGCCCTTTAACGACAATGCCCGATCGCCAAAGTGTGCCTTCTGACTGTGCCCCGAGATGTGGGCGTGTACGATTCGTCTGAAGATCGGGCTGTCCCGCACCCGCGCGGCGGACACTCGTTCGTCAGCCCCCCCTGAACCTTGCACGCATGTCATCCGTAAGTGCGACACGTCTAGATTGACTCCCACTCTTTCGTTCAGAACGGGGTCGATGTCCAGACGGGCACAGAACGCCTCCAGCGCTTCAATGCCGTTCACGGTGAAGAGCGGTCCTGGCTCAAGCTCCACGGCCCACGCGACACCCGAAACACTCGATTCTAAGTCGCCAATTGAACGTCGTAGGTTCTCGACAAAGTTATCCAAAGCGACTTCTTCCGCTTCGTACGACATTGAGTAATGATCTGTCGACCCATTCGATTTGAACAGGCTTGTCACCCTCGAGCCCGCGACAAGTTCGACGATAAAAGGGCGATCTGACGCTGCACACCCCGAAACCATCCGCTGCTTAGCGATCGACGCTCCCAGGCGGCTGATGAATCTGATAGCTCGCCGAGCGGTGTCGGCCCCACCGCAGGCAGGCGGCAACGACATCGACGGGATAAAGGATGCAATCCCGATCACCGGGCAGGCAAAGTCCGCGGACCTTATTGCTTGGTCGATGATTGCCTGCCGAGGCGTCGGCGGAAGTAATTCGCACGCCGCCATGAAGTCCGCGGCTGTGTCGAACTCGATAGACTGCGATTCCGCGAGCTTTCGAAGCGGACTCGCATCAACGTCCGTTTGCATCAAGGTGTACCACTCAACCCCTTCTATCAAAGGCGGGTCATTCGAAAACTGGGGCAGCCGTGCCGCCACCGCTGAAGGCGCAGTTGTCATCGAGGTGATGGCGGAAAGTCGGACAGGGCCCACGCCAAGCCGCAGTGGCCGCCAGGTCTGGTCCTTGGGGTTCTTGATCGCCGCAAATCGTGGCAAATCGAGTCCGATGTGATAGCCTCGGCCGCGATAGGCAGTGGCCGTCGCGTCAATCAGGACAATCGCCTCTCGAGTCTCCGACTCGCCAACCTTGACTTTTCGGTGGACCGACCAATAGGCCGACGAGAGCTGCCCGCCCGACGACCGCAACCAGTCCGCAATGATTCCGATCGATTGAGGGTGGAGGGTGTCCCCCAGCGCTAGGACTCGGGCGGCACCAGCGGCCGTTTCATCCGCCGACATTAGGAGCCGGATCTCGTCATCCTTACGTAGGACAGATTGACCGGCAGGGAAGAGTGGTCGCAGCTGTTCTGGGCAGTGCTCCTGGAACAGCATCAGTACGTCAAAGACGCTCATGCCCAGTGGAGCGCCTCCGTCGAATGTAGCGCCTTTCCTTTTGTCGTAGGCAAGAGGGACCGTCACAAACCGCGGCAAGACCGCAAGCATCGATTCGGAGTCGCGCCAGCCCTCTGCGTCCCGTGAGAGAACCTCAAGCAGGCTCGCCTCGCTAAGCTCTATGAAAGGGAAGGTCGATGGATCATTGATGAGGAAGCTGCTAGGTCGGCGTTTCTTGCATCCGACGACAACGACGGCGTGTGGACGTCTTACCGACGACTGTGCCGCCGCGAACCCCGAGTATCCGGGGGTTCGTAGGAGCTTTGACATGTCGGTGTTTAGGATCACCGGCATCCCACTTAGGACGTAGGCGCGAATCAAAGTCGCGAATTGGTGATCTGCGACCCCCATACGCGCCCCGTCACAACCCCGCGACCAGAGGCTCTCCTGGGTGTGATGGAATGCCGTAAGCCCGACGTGCGATGAACGCATGTACTTGCGCGCCGCTTCCATCGTCATTCCAGACAACAACGCCTCCGACTCACCGTCTACCGAACGGCTCGGCTGCGACAACGCGGTGATCTCTGTGGGGCCAAAGATCGCGTTGGCGTGCTGAAGAAGGATCGCGTTCGCCATGAAGCACGCCGCCTGCTGACACATCCCACCGCGTCCGATACCGACATGCTGCAGAAACGGAACACCAGGGGATGGCAGCGGGAGGTCTTCTTCAAGGTAATACGCGGCGATGTCGCTGGAGAGAATGTGCCAATCCGCCACAGCCAGCCGTGCCGGCGGCACCAAGACGCAGTCGGCAAGCCCTGTTGTGTCTGTTGCTAGGCTGGCAGACAGCATCTGATCCAGAGGCTCGGCCTCCTGATCGCTGGTGAATAAATGGCGACAGCTCTTGCTCAGAAACTGCAATCGGCGGAGCTGTAGCATGCTCCCATCGGGAAGAAATGTCCGTATGGCGAACCGGGGCGCCGATACCGATAGAAGCTCACACTCACTGCGTACGACAACTGAAGGTCGAATTGAATATGCAAGCTCTCGATGTGAGGCACTGCTGACACCAAGATGTTCTTTCAAGAAAGCATCGAGAAACCTGATCTGAGGTTCACCGACCTGGTCGCGCACCCAGGCCACCGACGGCGATGGCTCCATCATATGAGATGCTTTGGATGAGGTTTTTCTATGCTGTTAGAGCGGCAAGGATGATCCGCCACGAGGTGGGTTGCAAGTGGTCATCTGAAATAACATCAGCCGATGACATACACCTGGCACTGTCGATGGTGAACTGTCGTGCAATAGAGTGGACGACACCGCCAAGCGCACACGGGAATTGCCCGTCCACTGATCGTGGCGGCCTCAGAATTTCGCGTCCGCAAGACCGCGGCTCAGAGCCGTATGAATAGTGCAGGTGGTAAGAAGGGGTCACCTGCGGTAGAGGGGCGCCAACTCACCCGGCAGAAGACCGACTGACGCAAATTCGACAACTTCCTCGTCTTCGGAAGTGGCCTTGTGAAACGCACGCTTTTCTTCCTCGATCGCCTTGAACAATTCGAGCGATAGCCTCTCTGCTTGCGATCGCGGCGGGGCGAAAAACTCTCCCCGGTCTTCTGTAAAGTCGGCAAATGCTTCACTCGCCAGCTTGAACGCTTCATCAGGCGTCAGGGTTGATTCGCGATCGCGGACTCCGTCGAAAGCAACACGAAGTGTGCTGACAACCTCCGCGATTGTGAATTGCGGTGGCTTGCTAGCCAGATCACTATCGTCGCTTCCCATTGCACCCATTTTGCCTAGTGTAACACTTCTTGGCGGGATGTCAATCTGATTGCGCCAGTGAGCGGCCACCTCCGCTCAGATACAAGCAGGAGACTGGATGGTCGCCTAAGGACAAAACCCTTCGTGAAGGGTAGTGGCAATCGGATCCTTACGAAAGCCCGGGGTAGCGTGTCGTTGGAGAATGGGTGCACTCCTCTTCAGACCCACTCCGACTAGCGGCACCTCCCGGCGCCGACGCGCTCCGGTTCGGCGGATTCACGTGAAGGCGGGACCTGTTGAGGCTACCCAGGCTAAGGGCTGGTTGTCAGCGGCAGGTCGCCGTGGGCGGTATGGACGTAGAGCGACGCTCCGAGCACTGACAAGGCACGGTTGAGCGTTCCTAGCTTTACGTCGTCGCCCCATTCCATCTTCGAGATTGCTTGCTGCGAGACACCGAGACGCTCGGCGAACTCGGCCTGGGTCAGCCCCACCTCCTCGCGAAGCCGAGCGATGAGGGTGCCCGCCTTGAGCAGCTCGCCTTTTTCGCTCGCTTTGGCGAGCTGTTCCTTCGTGAGCAGCTTGGCGAACACGTCGCTTGCGGGTCTGGTTGGCATGGTAAGCTTCCTTTCATCTCTTCCAAGTGGCGGTCGTAGATCGCGTCCGCCAAGGGGATCATCTTCTCGTAGAATCGTTTGTCGCCGGTCTTGTCGCCACCTACGAGCACGACGGCGCGACGGAGGGGGTCGAACGCAAACAGTGACTGGAGCGGCCGGCCTTTGGACTGGGTCCGCAGCTCCTTCATGTTCGTGTGTCGCGAACCTTTCGCGTATCCACGTGGGGCCGCGGCGTTTGCGGCCCGTCCTGACGGAGCACCTCGATCGAGGCATAGATGTCGATCACCGCCTCGGCGTCGAGCGAACCAAGCCAAGCCTGATACTAATCTGCGAACAGAACTTCCCAACCCACACTTAAGATTACAACCTACAGGTTGTTTTGTCGAGTCTGTTAGAATGGTCGCGAAAGTGTTGTCCACCGAAGCAATCCACCTATGCCTCAATCGCAATTGGAGGCATGCCAACCACTTCGATGCATCGGGTCGCACTCTCTACGCAAACTCGTTACTACCAATCTGACGGTAGGGCAGTCCTACCTAAAGAGACCGATCCGACGCTCGAGGAATGTGTGGCACTGACTCATCAGCGCTTCCGGGAATTGATCCTAGAGCCAGTTTCATAACCGTCTGAAGCAGACGATCATGCATGCGAGCTTAATGAAGCCGTGGTAGAGATGGGCGTAGAACTCGTTGCGGACAACCAGCCGCTTGAAGGCGTGGAGCCAGGCGATGCTGCGTTCGACGGTCCACCGTCGCCGGTAGCGACGCAGCTTCCGCCCGTCCTGCTTCTTCTTGCGGACGCGGTTCTTGCGATGGGGGCAGATCAGATCGACGCCCCGCTCTGCGAGTCGGTCACGCAACGCGTCGCAGTCGGCCGCCTTGTCGTACACCAGCCGCGACGGGACGTGACTTGTCACCGCCTCGTCCAGCAGCGGCTCGATGAGATTCACCTCGGCCACATTGGCCGCCTCGACCTCAGTCGCCAGCGGAAGGCCCTGGGCGTCGGTGAGGACCATGATCTTGGTCCCCTTGCCCCGTTTGGTCAGGCCGACGCGATCCCCCCTTTTTTTGCCGGGGCGAACGTGCCGTCGGCGAAGCCTTCTCCCCAATCGATCTGGCCTGCCTTGTCGAGCAAGCGGACCAGTCGCCGGTGGACTTTGTCCAGCGTGCCATCGGTCGTCCATTCGACGAATCGACGCCAACAGGTGGGGTATGAGGGGAACCAGGGCGGAAGGTCTTTCCACCGCGCGCCGCTACGCAGCACCCACAGCACGCCCTCCAGACAAGCCCGCGCATCGGCGCGGGGCCGGCCTCCCTTGGGGTCCGGCTTGGGCGGCTTGAAGAGGTCGCTGACAAGCGCCCACTGCTCGTCGCTGAGCTGCGGGCGGAAGAATCGAGAGTCGGGCTCCATCCTGGACCCCGCACCAGGGCGGGATCGATCGGTCATTAGGGGTCTCCTTTCGGAGACTCTTACGACCGCTCCCTCTCTGCGGTTCAGCTAGTAAATCGAAGTTCTGAAACTGGCTCTAAGCTGAAAGCAGAAGTAGACAAGCACCCGGCGATTGCTCGTCTTGTAGAGCAGTACACAGCACCGAACCTGTTAGAGTTGGTCGCCCTACTTTGGACAATGATTGGACGACACTCACCCCCTTACGCAAAGGCCTGGGAAGCATGGGAGAGGCGGTTCATCATGATGCACTCTCCGCTTGGCGACATCTTTGCGCCTTGGGCGGGCTAGAACTGGAGGGGCGTGATGAGGGCATCGACGAGCGTATTCTAACTCGTCTTGATCCTCGAGCTTCCTCGCTCGAACAAGCATTGGCCAACGCCGATATGGCGTCCTTCGTTAGAGCATTCTTCGAATCCTTACACCCCTACGTCGCGATGTTCCGCGACATTCTCGCTTTTTTCCAAAACGCAAAAGCGACACGAGGGAAGTCGCAATGGTCGCTTCGGGTGGATGACATCGAAGTGAGCCTAGAACACTTCCGAGATTGGTTAGCCAACTGGGATTTCTTGAGCCGTTCTTCAGTAACCTTACCGGCAATTGACGCAAATGCAGTATGGCGGTTGTTGGGCGTCATGCAGAGCCGGAAAATAATCCAAGAAGCCACGACAGCCCCCGAGAAGGCCCCTTACGTCATCCCAGAAGACGCGAGACAGTGGGCAGAGGCCTACACACGAGGCTCCTACTTGCCGTGGCCTAGTTCACTCGGTCCACAACAGTGTCATCCCGCGCTGGCTACCTGCGCGAAAATCGGACAAGCTGTTTTGCAGCGTCTGCTAGACCAACAGCTTTCACCGCCACTTCTGAAGGCTCTCTACAATAAGCAACACCAAGAGGCTCAGTGTCGCGGGGGCAGAAGAGATGTCGACCCTTCCGATGCCTTTGACCTCTGGACGATAGCACAATACGAAACCGACTTTTGGTTGAGATCAATTGTCGCCTCTCTTTCCGTTGCCTCGCGGCTGCCTAACCGCGAGATAGTCGCCATCGGCGATGAGCTAGACGCGATCACCGACCCGTTTCCCACTCGACAATTTCAGGTCGATGTGCACATCGGCGATCTCGAGTCGGTTCTCTCGTTGCCGATCTGGGAGAAGCGATACGATCTGTACGCAGTTTGGATTGCTACGGAGATCATCCGTGCCCTGAAGGGGCACGATGTCGAAATCCATCATGACGATGGGCTAATCGCATTCAATTTCAAAGAGGCGACCGTAGCCACCGTTCATTCCTCTCCTGGTCCGTTCAAGCTTATATGCGAGCGTCAAGCACCGCTAACTAATCCACGCGGAAAAGGCCGAATAGCCAACGTACAACCAGATCACGGGCTCTGGACTACAGTTCATGAGCACGAAGTATGCAAGATGGTGATCGAAGTCAAACACTACAAGAAGTCGTCAAAGGGAAAGTTCATCGATGTGTTCGAAGACTACGCCCTCGCACTTCCAGATAGCGTAGTGTATCTCGTTAATCACGGGCCCGCTGGTAACGCCCTCCAAGAAGTGTCCGCAACGATTCGCAATCGTTGCAGGGCCATAGGCCATCTTACCCCGTCAAACAGCCTCGCACGGGAGGAACTAGCGACTGCGGTTCGACAGTGCGTCGGCGAACCGATATCGCGGTGGCCAGATGTCACAAACCCATCGAGCCAATCAAACGCATTGTTGATCGATGTCTCTGGCTCGATGGCAACGACCTTGCGATCTGAGTCGATGCGATTGCTAGTTCGCTTTCTAGCCGAACAAGAGATGCCAGCTAAGCTCGTAGCGGCCGACAGTAAGATCGTCGGTACTTGGGATATCGGTGAAGCGGGCTTTGAGGAACTGCTGCTCTCAGGAGGCGGTGCTACCCATCTAGACAAGTCCGTCAAGGAACTCCTAGACTACTACGAGTCGGTCTTTTTAATTACCGACCAGGAAGGGGTGGCAACTCTTCGGAGCAGCAAGTTAACACCGCACGTGGCGCAGTCGGCTGCTCCTGACGGGATTGTGGTTAGAATCTGCCAAAAGCAATGACGCCATGCTGGTCTCGCATCAGATTGCTGATAACAGACGCGGCGATGCCTCGGCGGCCTACCAAAGCCGTTAATCCCGCGATTCACCGAACATCGCGATCATTCGGTGCCCGTCGGACGCTGCGCTAACTGCCTAACTTGTAGCCGACAATCCGGCTTTGAACGTCAGGCAACGCTCGACGTTTGCTACCGGTAGACTGTAGGTACTCGACGACGTTTGCAAAGCATTCGTGGATGTTCTTAAGATCGCTGTTTGTGAAGGTGAGGGTAGTGATGCCGTATTGCTTGAAATAGCTGTTCCGCTTCGTTGTATCCGCCTCCCATTTTCGGATTCGCTCCTTCTCTACAGCACTTTCCCCTCCACTAGCCTGTAATTTCTTTTTTGCTAGTACGCGGCCATGCGTGGACCATGGACTCAGTTCAATTCCCACCTTGCAACCACGATTGGCGGAGAGGATGGTGAAGTCGAGTCGATACTTGTGACTTGTGGAAGCGCCCTCGTAGCGGAACTCCGGAATCATAAATGGAACTGCCAATGGGAATTTCTGTTCACGCACATACTCTTCGTATCGATGCCCAAACGCTTTTGAGTAGGAAGAGCCTGTGGATCGTATGAAGACATCCTGGTACAAGTCAAACAGATGGTCCAAGTCCTTGATCTTATGAATTCTCTTTTTCTTGGGAACGATCAACCCGCTCGTAAGAACATGTTCGATAGTCCAGTAATCGAAGGAAACTCGTCTGATCTCGCTGACATCGTTTTCCCAGATTTCGTCATACCGGGGCGTGATGAAGAGGCCATACTCTTGATTCTTTGCTCCAAACCACAACTCCCATAGTGCATCTTCCGGCTTCACTCGTGTGCGCGCGTGGTACTGACGGCAAAAGTTGCGTTCTAAGAAGGTTTCGACGTAGGAATTGACCAGGGGGTCCTTCAGAAGGCGAATAATACGGTGAACGGCGGCATTCTGGTAAAGCCGACCGTAGGTCTCTCGATCGCGTGCGTCTCGGCTTTCGGCTTCCTCAAGTGCTCCCTCTTTCCATTCCGCGATGAACTGCGAGGGCGACAAGAAGATCTCCCGGATTGCATCGACGTATGTGTTGTTCTTGCCCCCGATGATCCCGTGGAAGCTAGCGACTTGACTGGTGCCGAACTCTTTGTAGCCCGCGCGCTTCAACGCCTCTTCGCGCATGCTCGCAAGTTTCTTGGTTAGTTCGTCGATTTTCTGCTGGAGAGCGCTTTTCCGTCGAGGCATCGACTACATTCCGACTGAGCAGAAATCCGCGTGCATACCATCTGGTCGGCGACAGTAAGCCCGCCGGTCTCTCTGTAGATGGTAACTCGGTGCTATAGGGTGATGGTGCGGTGCAACTACGTCATTGTCGCATTATTGGTTTCCAATAGCGCGGCGGATAGCCTCACTCATATGGTCGTGCCGGTCGGCGAGATGCTGGTAGACGCGGCTTAACGTTGAGGCGTCCGCGTGCCCCAGCAACTCCGCCACCGTCATTGGATTGAGACCGTTTTCCAGGGCGTCGGTCGCAAAGGTGTGGCGGTAAGCGTAGAGGTAGAGGCCCTTGGGCGCCCTGTCGCCGAGCTTCGCCTTCATTCGCCGGAAGCGGCACCGGATCGCGTTGGCCGTCCACGTTCCGCCGTGGGCGTTCCGGAACAGAGGCCCAGTCGGGTTCTCCTTGGCCAGTCGCTTGGAGAGCTCCACGAGGGCGGGCGGCAAGAACACCACCCGCGGCCGTCCTGTCGCCTCACCCGTTTTATTCTCCTCTTGGGGGAATAGCCAAGTTCCCCTTCTGGCGTCGAAGTGTCGGGCCTCGACACGCCGCAGTTCTTGCGGACGGACGCCTGACAGTTCGGCGGCAGTGATCAGCTCACGGAACGCTACGTCGGTCGCCGCGTTGAGGACGGTTTTCTTATCCGCTTCTGTGAGCGTTACCGTACGCCGGGGCGCTGAAGGGCGTTTGACGTGGGCGAGGGGACTGCGCTGAATCGCCCCTTGTTGCTCTGCCCATGATAGGGCGCGCTTCACTGAGGTGATCGCCGCACGGCGGCTGCTGGCGCTCCAACCGGGGTTCGCGTCAAGCCACTGTGTTACCGCGAGCGGCTTGAGACGTGCGACCGTCAGTCCGGCGGGAAGAAATCGCACGAAGCTGTGCAGGTAGCGCCGGTACCAGTCGTAGCTGCTGGGGGCGAGGTGCTTCTCGGCCCACTCGCAGAACATGGCCAGCAGATCGACGACGAGCGGATCGTCGCCGGCGTCGTACGCGACGGTGGGTCCGGCCGCCATCAAGTCATGCCAACGCTCATACGCCTCGCGCTTGTCGCGTGTGCGCAGGCTTTGCTGCTTGCCGCCGATTGTCACGAACCAGCCGCGGCCCTTGCGGAACCAAGGCTCAGGGGCGCCATGCGCCATCGTCAGACCCTCCGATATCACCGTTTCGAGAGACGGGAAATCGGGCCGGAAGGTCCAAGAACGCCGCGTCGGCTGCCACCGACGAGACGCCCTCTATCCTACGCAACTAACCGGGTTAGTGCCGAGAACTGTGCCAACTCTGTGCCAATTTGGGTTTTCGGCGGCTTTCGGCCGAAATCGGCCTCACCGTAAACTCTTTGGTGGCAACCCTTTACGAAAGTCGGGCCGACAGGATTCGAACCTGCGACCTTTTGACCCCCAGTCAAACGCGCTACCAAACTGCGCCACGGCCCGACCGTGCTCGGCTTTCGGAAATGGGGCGGAACGAGGCTGGTTCGGAGGAGGCCCTGTTGAGGGCTGCTTCCCCGGGCGAGGGCTGGGGGCCTGCTCGCCGGCCACGGTTCCGCGGCGGGCGCGTACGCCCGTTGGTAGCCGAGTCTTAGAGGATAATCCAAACCGTCACGCCCGGGAAGCCGGCCTCGTTGCAGTCCGGCGGCGTGCTGGCGCCGCGGCGGCGGCGGCCACGAGGGCGAAGCCCAGGCCAGACGGCTCGGGGACCGCCACCGCCGTGGTTGAGGCTCGGTCGCCGTAGGACGCCCGCCATGTCGCGAGGTCGGTCTGGGTGTAGCGGGTCCCCAGGTCGTCACGGATGGTCGTGTAGTCAGCGGCGTTGACCACGCCATCGAAGTTGTAGTCGCCGGCGATCGTGACGGGGTCGAACAGCGTCACGTTGTAGCTGAACGTTTGAGCGACGCCGTTCACACGGGCGTTCTGGATGGTGACCCGGTAACGCTGGTCAGCCGTCGGTTTTGGGAAGGTGGCGAAGTCACTCAGGTTGTTGACGTTAAAGCTGAGGTAGCCCATGAGGTTTTCGGTCCCGCGGGCAATGACCGCGGCGGGGACGGTCAGGCCGCCGAGGGTCAGCGAGACGGTCGCGGCGGAGAAATCGACGCCCTGCTTCGAGAAGTGCCAGCGAGGGAAGACGACGTTGTAGGGGACGTAGCCGGGCGGCGGCCAAGCGACGTAGCCGTCGCGCGTCGCGGGGTGTGGCGCGTTGGAGGCCACATCGACGACATAGAGGGCGTTAGCTTGGGCGCGGCCGGTGGTCGCGGAGACGTCGCCGACGCCGAACTGCTTGGCGGGTGGGTTGAGGACCCAGCGCCGGTGGCCGACGGAGAAGTTCGTCGAACCCGGTCCGCGCATGTAGCCGTCGATGGCGGCGATGCCGCTGGAGCCAAGGTAGAGGTTCGAGCGTTGGGCGCCTTGCAGCGCGGTGGTGGTGTAGTAGAGCCAGTCGCTGGTCGGGTTATGGCTGGAGCGGTTGTTTGCGCTGATTAGGTGCGCGGCGGCCTGGGCGCGCTGTGTGTAGGTCGCGTTGTGCGTGATCGCCGGCACGCCCGCCATCGTGCGGTAATAGTTGACGCGCGTGATGACGGCGTTCTGAAACGCGGCGCTCGTTGTGCCGGGATCGCTAAGGCCCGTTGTGGTCCAGCCCGTCGGCACGTACGTGGTCGGTGCGTACAGGTTGTAATACGCGGCAAGCGAATCCTGTCGGCTGGAGGTGTTGACCGACAGCAGGGCGGCATTCGCGTAGTGACCGACGACGATCACCATAACCAGCGCGCGAAGGAAATGTTTCATGCCTTGTAGCACAGGGGCTCTGTTCCGGGGGCCCAATGCGACGGCGTGGCGACGTCATCGCGCAGCGAGAGAAATTTAGAGACACATCGGCCGCGGCAATAGAGCGATCGCGATCCGCATTGCGGGAGACCGTGGCAACGGCCTCAAATGCATGCAGCCGGTTCGACGGGAGAGAGCCGAGTTATTGCCGCAGGCTCTGGCTTCGCTCGAGCCAATGCTGACGTGACCGAGAACAATCGCTACAGCTCGTGGCGAGCCGTAAGCGTTAGAGCATTCTGCATCCATCACCGTAAGTCGAAGAACCGGACGCTAAGGCGTGCCGGCTGACCTTGGTAGCGAGCCCTTATTAGCCGCGGGGCCTTAGCCCTCGGTTCTTTGCCTATCGTCTGACATTGCCACTTGATCGCCAACGCTTTTGATTAAGACGTGCAAAATGCTCGTCAGCGACCGGAGGTGTAGCGCGAACTCGCGGCACTCCCACGACTTGCGTCGTGGGCTCTCCGGCAGCCTCACGCTTCGCGGGGGCGACGCTTGCGGCCGGTGGGTTTGAAGCGGTCGCGGACGGTGGTCAGCGCTTCGGCGAGGGCGTCGACTTCGGCCAGCGTGTTGTAGAGATAGAAACTGGCGCGGGTGCTGGCGGTGATGCCGAGGCGGTCGTGTAGGGGCTGCGTGCAGTGGTGGCCGGCGCGGACAGCGACGCCCTCGTTGTCGAGGAGCTGGGCGATGTCGTGCGAGTGGGGGCGGTCGAGGACGAAGCTCACGAGACCCGCGCGGATGTCGGGGCCGTGCTCGATCGGCGATGGACCGAGCAAGCGGATGCCCTCGATTGCCGAGAGACGCTCCCACGCATGCGCCACCAGCGCTTGCTCGTGGGCGTGGATGCGGTCGAGGCCGATGGATTGCAGGTAATCGATCGCCGCGCCCAACGCGATCGCGGGAGCGATCGGCGGCGTGCCGGCTTCGAACTTGCCCGGCAAATCGGCCGGCGTGAAGTGATCGTCGTAGACGCGGTTGATCATGCTCCCGCCGCCGAGGAACGGCGGCATGGCGTCGAGCAACGCCTCGCGCCCGTACAAGAGACCAACGCCGGAGGGGCCACACATCTTGTGGCCGCTGAGGGCGAGGAAGTCGCAATCCCACGCGCGCACATCGGTCGGCAAGTGCGGCGCGCTCTGCGCCGCATCGACGAGCGTGACAACGCCGGCCGCCCGCGCTTGGCGGCAGAGTTTGGCGACAGGGTTCACCGTGCCGAGGGTGTTGCTCACCGCGGTGAACGCGAAGAGCTTTGTCTTCGTTGTAAGGAACTCGCCGAGCCGATCGACTTCGAGCCGGCCGTCGTCCGTCATTGGCAGGTGCTTGATAACCGCGCCGGTGCGATCGGCGAGTTGGAACCACGGCACGAGGTTCGAGTGGTGCTCCATCGGCGTGAGCAGGATCTCATCGCCGGCGCCAACGTTCGCGTCGCCCCAGCTGCGCGCCACGGTGTTGATCGACGCGGTGGTCCCTGCGGTGAAGATCACCTCGTGGGCGTGCTCGGCGCCGAGGAACTCTTGCGCCTTGCGGCGGGCGAGCTCGTAGCCATCGGTCGCGCGCTCGCTGAGCACATGGATGCCGCGATGGACGTTGGCGTATTCGTGCTCGTAGCAGCGGACGATCGCGTCGATGACCTGCCGCGGCCGTTGGCTGCTGGCGGCCGAGTCGAGGAAGACGAGTTGCTTATCGCCATGCACCGTCTGCGCGAGGATCGGGAAGTCGTCCCGGATCGACTCGGGGAGCAGTGCGGCGGTGGACTCAGCGAGCTTCATTTGTTTACCGCAGACGAAGAAGGGGACGCGGATGAACAAGGATTAAACGGATCGACGCGGACGAGACGCAAAAACGTTTCGATCTGCGGCAGTCCTTTCAATCCATTTCCATCCGCGTTCCATCTTCTTGTTGATTGACAGCAATCACTGAACCGGCGAGTGAACCGCCTGTTGGATCACGCGCCACGACAGCAGGCAGCACTTCTGGCGGTTGGGCGTGAGGCGCGGGCCGTAGAGTTTGAGCATGTCTTCGGCGGTGAACGCCTTCACTTCGTCGACGGTCTTGCCGTGGAGTGCTTCGAGCAGCATCGACGCGGAGGCTTGGCTGATGACACAGCCCTCGCCCTCGAACGCGCAGTCCACGACCTTCCCATCTTCATCGAGTTTTAATGCGATGCGGATCACGTCGCCGCAGAGGGGGTTCTTGTCCTCGTGGGCGTGGGTGGCCTCGGCGAGCGGCCCGCTGTGGAAGGGGTCCTCGTAGTGGTCGAGGATGTGCTCTTGGTAGATTTCTTCTTCGGTGGGCATTGCAAAAAACGACGGTGACGCGGCGGGGAGCGGCCCGGGGTGACAGAACGTTGTCGCTGGGCGGGCCGATTACCCAGTCTAGGCGGCCCGGCGGGGGTGGACAACGCAGAGAACGTTTGGAAATGGCCACCGCTTCACTTAAAATGGACGCTTCTCGTTCATGACAGATGCCGAGGGATCTACCGCCATGCGCGCCTTTTGCCGACTACCTGCGGCCGTCTCGCTCATTCTATTGATCGGTGGCGAGCAATGCCTCGGGCAAGAGGTCACCGTTCAGATCACCAACGCCGACGAGATCGTCGCTTCGTTGCCCGACACATCGCTTGTGCAGGATGTGCTTAGAGACATTGACCATGACTTGTCGTCCGTGGCGTTTCACCGTGACGCCCGTTCGATCACGCCACAGGTGCTGGCGAATCAGCTGATTCGTCTGGCCGCACCCGACTCGGTATCGAATTCCAGTTTTGCGGTCCGCAATGGAGTCGCGACCTTCCGCTTGAGCCCCGTGGAAGACTTCGGCGCGTTCCTCGAATCGATCGACTACGGCGAGGTTGTCTCATCTGATGCTTCCGAACGAATCGTCAGAGTGAAGGTCGACGTCGAAGAACTGCAGGTTGACAAGCTCATGGCGCGGGCCGAGAAGAAGGGCGACGACGAGGCCGACCATCTCGATGAACTGCTGAGCGGCAATTCGCGATCCCCAAGAGCGTCGATGAATTTTGGCGGCGGGCCTAACCTACCTGGCATGTCTGAAAATCCAGATGTCACCGAGCGACTCGGAGCCGATTTTGCGGAAGGCGATTACGTCGAGATCCTCCTGCAAGGCAAGCCGCACGTCGGGACGATCCTCGCCGTTGAGGAAGGAACCTTCGGGAAAGCGCAGGCTCATGTCCGACTGACCGACACGAAGCCGCTCCAGAAGCAGCTGAAGCGTTCGCTTCAACGACGCCTCGAGAAGGCCGAAGAGTTTGCGTTCTGGGCCCCGGCCGATCGTCTACGCAAGCTGCCCGGGGCGCCCGCTGTCGCAGCGGAAGAACGCACGTGGCAGGACGCCACCGGCAAATTCAAGGTAGCAGCTACCTACCAGAAGCGTGACGGAGATGCCGTCGTGCTGAAACTCTCCAACGGTAAAGAGACCAAAGTCCCGCTTGCCAAACTCTCTGACGCCGACCGTGCGTACGTCGATCAACTGCAAGAGACCACCGAAAATCCCTTCGCAGAGAAGCAGACAGCAGGCCAGTCGCTGCGGGCCGACTGGAGCGGGGTCAAGCGAATCGGCCTCAGCAACTCCAGCAAGTGGCGATGGAAACCGCCCGCGGTTCCGCAGCCGAAGGCAGCCGCGACATCGGCCGATCGAATCGACCTCGACACGCCGGCGGGCGAAGGCCCGTTCGGAGCGAAATTGCTCGAACTGTCGATCGCGCCCGACGGGGGTTCGGCCGTCGCGGTCATGGAGACGGGACACATCAACACCCGGACACACCTGCAGCGACTTGACCTAAAGACCGGCGCCGCCGACGCTCTGATCGATTGCCCTTTAGAGAGCCGCGTTCTCGACGCTTCTCCCAGTGAAAGACTCGTCGCGTTGACGACCGAAGATGTCGGCGACAATTCTACCCGGCTCTTCATCAAGAAGCTCGTTGACGGGACACTCGAGCCGGTCACCGATTTCGACGCCGACGTTCCCGACAGTTTCCATCACGGTATCGACGCCGCTCGAATCCTGGACAGCTCGCGGGTACTGGTCTGCAGCAAGTCGGACCATTGGACGATCTGGGACTTTACTACTGGAAAGGCGGTCTACACTTTCGAGCTGAGAACGGCCTTTAGCCCCTGCATCGCAATCGACCCCTCGGGGCGCTACCTCTTCGCTGGTGGAATGAATGCGATAGTCGTAATCGATCTCGACGCCGGCAAGCAAGTCGCCTCACTGGCTCACCGCTTCATGCGACTCGGCGAGATATCGATCGACAACCGGCTCAAAAGGCTGGCCATCAGCAGCGGGGACAACCTGTACACGGTCGATCTCGACACCGGCAACGTCACCAACGCGCTGTTCGGGTTCCCCTACGACAGCGATGTCGATTTCCTCGGCAAGTTCTTGCTGGTGGAGAACCGCTATATCGTCGCTCCCGAGTACCCGATCTTCCTCTGGCAGTACGTCATGGCCGACGGCGCGTCGTACGACAACCACGCCACGCTGCGTGGCCGCAAGTTGTGGTACGCGTCACGACATGGCGAGCGGAGCGGCGCCTCATGGTCGATCTCATCGATCCCCGTGCCACACGAAGCCGTGCGGGACAAGTTTGCCGAGCTAGGCGACCTCGATGACTTGATCATTCTTAAAGTCAACGACCCGGTTACGATCGTGGCCGATACGGACCTGGACGCGGCGACCGAGACGCGTCTCGTCGAAGCGATCACCAAGACTTTCCGGGCCGCCGGCTACAAGATCGTCGCCGCCGGAGAGGCCGACGATGGCGCCAAGGAAGTGATGGTCACCTGCAAGAAGGCGTCGGAGCCGGTCACCGTCCAGATCGGCGACCCCAACGCCAAACCGCCCAAAACGGACGATCGCCCCGAGAAGGATCAACCCGCCCACCGAAACTTGCCCGCTTGGGCGCTGCTGAATTCCGGACCCCGCGGCGCGTCTTTCGGCTGGATGTGGAAGGAGCACACCATCACCCCCTATCAATCATCGATCTCGATCCGGCTCGGCGACAAGGAGATCTGGAGCGACGGTCACAAGGTCCGTGAAGGCCAGCGGTACTGGCCGATCGGCAAGGAAACCCCGCAAGACGTTATTACTCGCATCACTCAGCCCAACACCGAGCGACTACTCGAACTGTCCTTACCGGCGCAGATGTGTAAGCCCGGCCCCGTCGGGGGCACGTACGGCGCATCGCTCTTGAGCGCCGACGGCATCGTTTCAGATTACCTAGGCGAAAACCAAGAAAGGTAGCGCCTTCGACGCCAATTGATCTTTCTGCTAACGGTCGCCATCGGTGATCGCGCGACAAACCATCGAATTAGCGAGGCCCATTCGGACGATATGAATCAGCCCTGAAGGTGGGTCGACTTCTTAAAGTACTATTGTCACGCCGTCAGCAAGCGTCGCCACCCGTGATACTGCACCGCGTTCCACTTGACGGACCTGGCGAAGCAACGCCGCGCGCCGTGCGCCCGTCCGAGAGACATGAGCTCCTTGCCCGCGATGTACCACAGCCGGGCGATGCTGCGGCGTAGCGGGCGGTCGTCGATGTCGGGTCGGCGACGACGCACCCGGTCGAGCACCAGCTCGTGGACCCGCGCCCAACGTAGGCTGCTGTAGGCGTAGCGGCGGCTTAGGTTGTTCTCTTCGCCCCGTGCGAGGGCGGTCCCGAGGTAGTAGTCGACGGGCTCACCGATGACATGGACCCACGACCCTTCGAGCGCCATCGTGACGAACAGCATGGTGTCCTCGGCGCTCTCAAGCGACGGGTCCCAACCGCCGACCGATTCGTAGCCCGCCGATCGTAACAGCGTGCAAGACGCGACGCCGGCGCCATAGCGGAACAGCTGGGGGACCGGGTCGGCCGCCAGCGGGGCGCCGTCGCGAAACCCGCCGCTGGGGCCCTGGAGGTCGGTGTAGCGACGATCGACGAGAGCGACGCTCGCGTCGGGATTGGCGTCGAGCGCAGCGGCGGTCCGCTCCAGAAAATCGACGGGCCAGTGATCGTCCGAGTCGAGGAACGCGACGTAGTCGACTCCGCCGAGCGACCGGTACGCCTGCGCCCGGGCGTGGGCGCTGGTGCGGTGGGGCAGCCGCAGGACTCGCCAGTCGAACGCCGGTCGCGCGTCGCGAAGCCATGCCTCGGCCGCGTCGGGCGTGCCGTCGGTCGAGCCATCGTCGGCGATGACCAAGTGATGAGGCCGCCGGCTCTGTGCGAGGACGAACGGCAGGGTTTCGAGCAGGATTGACTGACGGTTGTAGACCGGGATGACCACGCCGATCGTCGCCGGACGGATGGCGGGCTCCACGGTATGTTCGACGTAGACGCGCGGGTTCATGCGGCCTCGATCCGTGGTGCGCCCGATAGGCCGCGACGCTAGCACGCCGCAATGGCGGCGAGTCAAGGTCGCAACGCTCGGCGGCGAGGCTTTACAGAAACCCGCGGAGGCGGTCAACGCCAGCGGCGGGCGGCGCGGGGCGAGCCGGGAAGCGTAAGCTCCCGGAGTTGCAGCGGAGCTCGCTTCCCAAGTGCACGTCGCGTTACGCCGTCGCCAACTCGGCGCGCTTCGACGCGATCGCCTCCAGCAACGCTTTCTGCGGGTCGGCGAACTTCTGCACGCCTTCGCGCATCAGCGTGTCGTGCAGGTGATTGAAGTCGACGCCGGCGTCGATCGCGGTTTGCACCGCGGGGCTCGGCATCTCGTCGACGCGGCGGGGGAACGTCAGGCCGCTCGCTTGGGCGGCGTCGTTGGTGGCCGGCGGGTTGGTCTGGATGTCGCTGCCGGCGAGGGCTTCGACGTACTTCCAAGGCTTGTCCTCGGGCTTCTTGGTGCCGGTGCTGGCGAAGATGATCTCTTGGTTGAGGGCGAGTCCCTTGTCGGCCCAGAACTTCTGGTTCGATTGCCAGACGCGCTTGGCGTTGAGGATTCCCACGAGTCCTTGCGCCGTGGAGTCGAGGTCGGGGCAGTGCTTCTCGGTGTAGACGTCGATCCGCGACACGAAGATGCTGTAGACGCTCTTGAAGTTCTCAAGGTCGTCGCGACGCTGTGCGCCTCGCCACACCGCGTCGCGGGCGCGCTCGTACTGGTCGAGCGTGAAGAGGAGCGTGACGTTGAGCGTCACGCCGGCCGCGGCGAGTCGCTCGAGGGCCGCGATACCCGCCTCGGTGCCGGGGACCTTGATCATCCGGTTGGGTTGGCCCGCGGCCCACTCTTCACCGAGCTCGACGTACTTGGCCACACGCTCGTCGTGCGGCATGTCGCCCTGGGGGTCTTCGATGAGCGGGTCGAGTTCGAAGCTGACGTACCCGTCGTCGCCGCCGGTCTTCTCCCAGACGGGGAAGAACTCTTGCTGGGCGGTCTCGACGAGGTGGTCGGTTAGGCCCCAGGCGATGTCTTCATCGTCGAAACCCTCGTGGATCAGCTCGCCTACCAGGGTGTCATACCGACCCGTCTCGACGAGGTCCGAAATGATCGACGGGTTCGACGTCGCGCCCGTGGCGCCGAAGGCGAGATTCTTCTCGACGAGGTCTGGATCGACCGAGTCGAGCCAGAGTTTGGTGCCGGAAGCGACGAGCGATTCGAGCGGCGTGGCCATGGCAGGCGGTCCTTCGGTGAGAGGCGTGGGGCTCTCCGCGAAGTATCCGCCTCTGGAAGCCATGGGGCAACCGTGGGCGGTCCCGAAACGATCGGTGAGAAGTTTACTCCGGGTTTCCTGCTTCTTCCGCCTCGTCCGTCGGAACTCTCTTGAAGTGGACCAAGGTTGGGGGCGATGGGGCTTCACCGATTAAATTAGGAACTTCGGTCCACGTGTCGCCAGTAATCGCTACCGCGTAGCCTCCACCAATTCCATCAGGAGCGGAGCGTTCTCCCTCCAACAATTGGTAGTCCTTGAACCACAGTTGCGCGACGCCATTGCAGACACGAATGTCCCACTTCGTTTTCCAAACGCGGACCGCCTTGCCGTCCCGGCTGAGCGTGACCGTCTCTGTGCCCGGTTCGACGACTTTCTCGATAACCGTGCCGTCGTCCTTCACGCATCGCCACGTCCCGACAGCGCGTTGTAGAAGAACCTTCCGCCGCTCGATATCCGAGGACATTTGGAACGTTTCTGCGTCGCTGTTGGGCCACGGCCGAGTGTCCACTTGTGCTTCCGCCGTCACCAGCAGGGGCGACGTCAGCAGCAGCAATGCGAGACGTTGTGAGGCGGCGAGCATTTTCGGAGGCTCCAGAGAGATGCGCGGCGGGTTATCCGATCTAATCGTCGGTTGAGTCTGTTGAATGCATCCACCGCTTGGAGGAACTGCACTACATCCCTGAAGCGCGGGCGAGGCCCGCGGCGCCGATGTAGCCGGCTTTGCCGCCGAGCTTGGCGAACTCGATCGGCAGGTTGCCACGTAGGCTGGGGATGAGGCGGGCCTCGGTGTGCCGGCGCACTTCGGTAAGGAATTGCTCGCCGAGCGGGTGCCCCGCGCCTCCGAAGGTCATCGCGCCGCCGAGGACGATCGCCTCGGGGTCGACGGTGTGGACAACGGTGACAATGCCGATCGCCAAGTAGCGGGCCGTATCCATGACGATCTTGAGCGCCAGCGCGTCGCCCGCCTCGGCGGCGTTGGCAATCAACAGGGGCGTCAGCTCTTCGCCGCCGGCGACGGTGTCGCGGAGGGACGATTCGACGAAGCGGTCGGAGAGGGCCGCCTGCGCGCGGCCGACGACGCCGTAGCTGCCGCAGTAGCCTTCGAGGGTGCCGCGGATGCCGAGCGTGTTGAGGGGGGCCTCGTCCGAGGCGTCGATGATGATGTGGCCGATCTCGCCGCCGCAGCTGTGGGCGCCGTCGATGACCTTGTCGTCGAGGATGACGCCGCCGCCGACGCCCGTGCCGAGCGTCACCATCACCAGCGAGTCGAAGCGGTCGCCGGCGCCGGCCCAAAACTCACCGTAGGCGGCGGCGTTGGCGTCGTTCTCGTAATTGACGGGCTTGCCGGTCGCCGTGGCGAACAGATCGCGTAGCGGCGTGTTGTGCCACTCGGGGAGGTTCCCGGGGCAGAGGAGGATGCCCTTCTTGAGGTCCATCGGCCCGGGCGAGGCCAGGCCGATCGCCACGACATGGTCGCTCTTGAGGCCGGCGGACTCGATCAGCCGCGCCAATGCCTCGCCGGCCCGCTCGGCGGCGTTTTCGGGGCCGTGCTCCTGGTCGGTGGGGATCGACTCGTAGGCGAGCGTCTGCGCGCGGTCGTCCACCAGGCCAATCTTGATGTTGGTGCCGCCGATATCGACGCCGGCGTAAACGGGCTTATCCATGGCCTGGAGAGAGTCGCGGAAGGGAGTTCGGGGTCTCCGGATGGTAAACGGCGGGGTTCGCGACGGCTAGCGGACGAGCGGTGGCTCCCCCCAGCAATGAGGTTTGAGGAAAACCACCGAACTTTACGATCGGAAATATCGTAAGATGACGATATGTTGAGCGTCTAGCATCCCCGTGTACGTGAAGACGCGTCGGCGCGACTCGCCTCCACCCTCGTAGCCATTACTTCTTCACCCCTCAGCCCCTAGCTCCTCAGCCCCTAACCCCTAACCCAAACCATGCCCGCAACTGTCTCCCCCGCCGAACTTGCCGACGCTCTTAAACAGAGCGACACGTCGCTCATCGACGTCCGCACCCCTGTGGAGTTCCAGGAGGTGCATGTCCGCGGCGCGCGAAACGTTCCGCTCGATCGATTGAAGCCGGCCGACTTTCAGGGTCGTGATCAGAAGTTGTACGTGATCTGTAAATCGGGGAGCCGGGCCGCCAAGGCTTGCGATCAACTCAGTGCGGCGGGCATTACGAACGTCGTCAACGTCGAGGGGGGCACGCAGGCGTGCGTAGAGGCGGGCCTGCCGGTGAACCGTGGCGAGGCCGCGATGTCGCTCGAACGCCAGGTTCGCATCGCTGCGGGGACGCTTGTCGTCATCGGCACGGTGCTCGGCGCGCTAGTCCATCCTTACTGGTTAGGTTTGTCCGGATTCGTCGGCGCGGGGCTCGTGTTTGCAGGAATCACCGATACGTGCGGCATGGGTATGTTGCTCGCCCGCATGCCGTGGAACCAAGTAGGGAAATGCCGAACGAATTCCCCTACCAAAACTTCGGCGACTTCCTAGAACGTTGCTCAAGGGACGCCCTCCGCGGCGTTCCGGGGCGCCGGGGACACGCCATCCGTAAGCAAATCAGTGCAGCGCCGCGGAGGGCGTTTTCTTAACGGATAACCTCGACATGAAAGTCGTGATTGTGGGCGGCGTCGCTGGCGGCGCGAGTGCGGCGGCGCGACTGCGGAGACTCGACGAGACGGCCCAGATCGTCCTGGTGGAACGCGGCGCCGAACCGTCGTTCGCCAACTGTGGCATGCCCTATTACATCGGCGGCGAGATTGCGTCGCGCGACAAGCTGCTCGTCGCGCCGGTCGAGATGTTGCGCGAACGCCACCGGCTCGATGTCCGCACTCGTCAAGAGGTCATCGCGATCGATCGCGAGGCGAAGTCGGTCCGCATCCGCGACCTCAACGAGGGGCGTGAGTACGAAGAGTCGTACGACAAGCTGATCCTCGCCCCCGGCGCCGCGCCGATCAGGCCGCCGATCCCGGGGATCGACCTGCCGGGCGTCTACACACTGCGCAACCTCTCAGACGCCGACCGGCTGCGTACGGCGACGCTCGAGGCCAAGCGCGCCCTGATCGTCGGCGGTGGCTTCATCGGCGTCGAGATGGCCGAGAACTTGGTGCGTCGCGGCGTAGAGACGGTCCTCGTCGAACGCAACTCGCAGGTGCTTACGCCGTGGGACGCGGAGATGGTCGCCTCGATGGCCGAGCGGCTGACCGAGGCGGGCGTGGACCTGCGCTTGAACAACGAGGTGGTCGCGTTCCACAAGGCGAACGATTCACTCGAAGCGGAATTGAAGAGCGGCGAGCGGTTGCCGATCGACTTCGCGGTGCTGGCGATCGGGGTGAAGCCCGAGAGCTGCTTGGCGGTCGAGGCGGGACTCGAGGTCGGCGCGCGTGGCGGCATCGTCGTCGACGAGCAGATGCGCACCAGCGACCCCAACATCTTCGCCGTCGGCGACGCGGTGCAAGTGACGCACTACGTCACCGGGCAACCAACGCAGATCCCCCTCGCCGGGCCGGCGAACCGCCAAGGGCGCATCGCCGCCGAGGCCTGCGTGGGGCGCCTGTCCGAGTTCAACGGCGTGCAAGGGACGGCCGTGGTGGGTCTGTTCGACAAGACCGCCGCGATGACGGGTCTGAGCGAGAAGGCGTGCCGTGCCGCTGGGATCACCTTCGACAAGGTTTATCTCCACCCCGCGCACCACGCCGGCTACTACCCCGGCGCCGAAGGGATGACGCTGAAGCTGCTCTTCTCGCCCGACGACGGCAAGGTGCTCGGCGCGCAGGCGGTCGGCGGCTCGGGGGTCGATAAGCGGATCGACGTCATCGCCGTCGCGATCCAAGCGGCGCTCACGGTCTTCGACCTCGAAGAGGCGGAGCTGTGCTACGCCCCGCAGTACGGCTCGGCCAAGGACCCGGTCAACATGGCCGGCTTCATCGCAGCGGGGGTGATGCACGACGAGCACCCGGTGATTTACGCCGAAGAGATCGTCGAGGGGTTCCTCCCCGAAGACGTGATTCTGCTCGATGTCCGCACCAGGGACGAGCACGACAGGGGCGCCATCCCGGGCGCTTTGAACATCCCGATCGAGGAGCTGCGCGAACGCCTCAACGAACTTCCCGCGGAGCAGCCCGTGGTTAGTTACTGCCAAGTCGGCGTGCGCGGCTACCTGGCGACGCGCGTCCTGCTGCAATCGGGCCGCGGAGCCGCGAACCTCTCCGGTGGGTACACGACGTACCGACAGGTGATGGCGGCGCGGAAGTTGGCCTCGCAGTGAAACGCGTCGGCAGGAAGGAACGTTAGACAGCAAACAACGCCGAGTGCTTCAGCCCGAACGTCTCCGCCACGGGGCCGTTTGTCACGGCGCCGTCGAACAGGTTCACCGCCCGGGCAAGCGGCTTCGACGCGGTCGCGGCCTGCGCCGCGCCGTCCGAGCCCGGTCCCGCCGCGGCGATACGCATCACCCACGGGAGCGTCACGTTGCACAGCGCGAACGTGCTGGTGCGGCCCACGGCGCCGGGCATGTTCGTCACGCAGTAGTGAACGACGCCATCGACGATGTAGGTCGGGTCGGCGTGCGACGTGGGGCGGCTCGTCTCCATGCAGCCGCCCTGGTCGATCGCCACGTCGATGATCACCGCGCCGTTTTGCATCCGCGCGAGATCGGAGCGTTCCACAAGTCGCGGCGCTTTCGCCCCGGGGATCAAGACAGCGCCGACGACGAGGTCGGCCCGCTCGAGCTGGCGGCGGATCGTGTGCCGGTCGCTGTAAAGGCAATCGACGTTCGCCGGCATGATGTCGTCGAGGTAACGCAGCCGGTCCATGTTGATGTCCAGGATCGCCACGCTCGCTTGAAAGCCGGCGGCAATCTTGGCCGCGTTTGCCCCCACGACGCCGCCCCCCAGCACGGTGATATGTGCCGGCGCGACGCCGGGCACGCCGCCTAGCAGGATGCCGCGGCCCATCTGCGGGCGTTCGAGGTACTTGGCGCCCTCCTGGATGCTCATACGTCCGGCGACTTCGCTCATCGGCGTCAGCAGCGGCAGCCGGCCCTGGTCATCGGCGAGCGTCTCGTAAGCGATGCAGGTCGCGCCCGACGCGAGCATCGCCTCGGTCAGCTCGCGGCTGGCGGCGAAGTGGAAGTAGGTAAAGACCGTCTGCCCGCGCTTCACCAGCGGCCACTCGCTGGGCTGCGGCTCTTTGACCTTCACGATCAGATCAGCGCCGCCCCAGACCTCAGCGGCCGTCTCGACCATCGTGGCGCCAGCTTCGATGTAGGCCTCGTCGGGCAGGCCCGAGCCCTCCCCGGCATGCCGCTCCATCAGCACCCGATGCCCGCGGCGGACGAGCTCCTCGACCCCCACCGGCAGCATCGCGACACGGTACTCGTCCGGTTTGACCTCTGTAGGAACACCGATGTTCATCGTGGGGAGGGGCCAGGGGCTGAGGGGTTAGGGAGCCAGGGAACGCGTTAGCGACTCGGCGCCATAGCTAAAGACTACGGCCCTTCGACGGGGGGCAGCAAACCCGAACTGCGCGGCGCACTCTCGAATCGGCGGGCGCGGAAGGGCCAAACTTAGGAGACGCGTCATGCGAGCCGGGCGGCGTTAGCCCCCGGAGGGCGGCGGGTACCGACTTCCCCTTCGGTCGCTGACACTCCCGGGCTCGCCTAACATCCACTTGGCGGCCAACCTCCCCAACCCGCCCCAATTTGCCGCTTGTGCCGCCGCCGGGCGGCCGATAAGATGCGGGGCTCCCGTGCGGCTCTACGTCTGTACCGGGAGGGTGGTCTCGCCGGTTGAAGCCCTGTTTTGACCGCTGTACCCGCGATTTTTGCAGCCCCCGCGTATTTTCGGTGTTTTCATGCGTACGATTACCCGCCCGCTCCAGCGGACCACGCAGCTCAAGCCGGCCGACGTCGAAGCCCAATGGTTTCACGTTGACGCCACCGACCGCGTGGTCGGCCGTTTGGCGGCCCAGATCGCCACGGTCCTGATGGGCAAGCACAAGCCGACCTACACGCCGCACGTCGATACCGGCGACTTCGTCGTCGTGACCAACGTCGAGAAGGTCCGCTTCTCCGGCAAGAAGTGGGAGCAAAAGAAGTACGCCTGGGTGACCGGCTACACCCGTCAGCGGACCATCGTTGCGGCCGACCGTCTCGAGAAGAAGCCCGAGCTGATTCTCCAAGAGGCCGTCCGCCGGATGCTGCCGAAGAACAAGCTCGCCTACGCGATGCTCACCAAGCTGAAGCTGTACGCCGGCGCCGAGCACCCGCACCAAGCGCAGCAGCCGACCGAACTCGACCCGAACACCATTCGCTGAGCGAACTGGGGGGAGCTAACGCTTCCCGGCTCGCACGAAGCGTCATCAGATAGAAACGGGAAAATCCCGCCCACTGCCTTCTGCCCACCGCCCACTAGCAAATGCCCACCGCCACGCCAGACGCCCTGGGAACCGGCCGCCGCAAGACGAGCGTTGCTCGCGTTCGGATCCGCTCGGGCAGCGGTAAGATCACGATCAACAACCGTGAGATCGACGATTTCTTCCCGATCCCGCAGTACAAGAATCAGGTCCTCGCGGTCCTGGAGCACTGCGAGATCGCGGACAAGGTCGACGTCGTGATCCGCGTCCACGGCGGCGGCCTCACCGGCCAAGCCGGCGCCTGCCTGCAAGGGATCGCCCGCGCCATCCTCAAGCACGACAGCGACCTTGAGGATAAGCTCCGCGAAAAGAGTTTCCTCACCCGCGACAGCCGCATGAAGGAACGCAAGAAGCCCGGTCTCCGCGGCGCCCGTCGTGGAACGCAGTTCTCGAAGCGTTAAGCTTTGGGAGGATTGGCCCAACCAAAAATCGAAAAGCCCGTCGGACTTCCGACGGGCTTTTTTTGTAGTCGTTTTTAACCACAGAGTCACTGAGGTCACTGAGTGACGCACAAAGAAGGGAAGTCACCTCTGTGTTTACTCCGTGCTCTCTGTGGCTCTGTGGTTAGTAAACGGCACTGGGACTAGTAGCTAGAAATCGCATCCTCGCACGAATAGCAGGATGAGCACGATTGGCAGTGGCAGGCCGATCAGCCATCCAATCAGGGCGTACTTAATCTTGCCGGCGCGGTCATCGAGTTGCTTCTTCATGATTTGGAAGGCGGTTGCTAACGGTGATGGGTAAAGGTTAAGGCGACTCGGGCGCCAGGCCTCTTCAGGCGAGGCCCGGCGCCCCGAAGCCGCGTCGCTTCAGTCGGCGTCGTTGACGCCTTGGGCCGAGATGTGATCCGCGTCGGCGTCTTTGAAGATCTGCTTGACCTTCGAGACTTCGTCGCTGTCGGCGACGCTCACCGAGATCAACGCGTTGCCCTCCTTGAGGTAACCCTCGTACTGCTTGGCCTCGTACTCCGAAAAGCCAAGACCAATCAACCCGCCAGCGATCGAACCTGAGGCGCCGCCAATCGCTGCTCCGCCGAGAGCGGCCATGATCGGACCAGCGGCGATGAAGGGGCCGAGGCCGGGGATCGCCAGGGCGCCGATGCCGGCCATCCAGCCAAGCACGCCGCCGAGGACCATGCCGCTGCCTGCGCCGGTAGCGGCGCCCTCCGGCGCCTTGGTCGCGCCTTCAATGGCGATGTCGCCACCGCCGTCGTCGTGCGGCATGACGAGTGAGATCTCCGATTCGCGGAGCCCGCTGGCGCGGAGCGCGTTCAAGATCGCGATGGTCTTCTCTCGGGTATCCGAGATGCAGAAGACAGCAGTGTCGTGAGTCGTAGCCATGATGTGTTCCTTGAGGTTGTTTGTGTTAAGCGAGCGGTCGGGGCTTCGAGATTGCTTCGATTACTCCGCATCGACTTCGAGTTGGTCATCGACGTTGCCAGCGCCGACGACGCCCGTTGCGACGTCGACAATCGCGGCGCGTTCGGCTTCCGAAGCGACCGGGCCACGCAACGTTACGCGGCCCGCTTCGGTGACGATCTTTACGTTGCGGCCGGCGACAGAGAGGTCATCGATCTCCAGGACCTGCGATCGGATCTCGGCGACTTGGTCGATGTCGGTCTCTTCGTTGGATTGATCGAAGGGGGTCTTGGTGGTCCCCTCGGCGTCGCGTTCGTTGACGGACGTGTTGTCGGGCTCGGCCTGCATGCCCGCGTCGTCACAGCCGATTGCAGCCACGGCGATGCCCGCCGCGAGAAATAGCGCCTTCATGATTTCCGCCCTTGGTTTAACGGGGGTTGAGACTTGGGGCGTTGCACGGCCCGCGCCCTGCCGGGGCAACGCCGTTCGCCGCTGCGATAGTGAGAGGCGAGCAGTAGGCAAAGGCCGTACCGCAACCCCGTCGGAGGGGGTGCGTCGCCATAAATCGCCTGGAATCCGGCAGCTTCGGCCTCGGCAGCCTGCCTCCGCCTGGACCTGAGGAAAGGTGGCGCAGGCGAAGGCAGTTTGACTCGCCAAAGACCATCGGTTGCCTCGTTGCTGTTGCTTTTTCCCTTTGAACGACGATGTTCCGCGGCGATTTTGGTGGAACCCGCTGACCAAAGTGGGGTTAGATGGAGTGAACGGGCGCCTCTGGTCCCGTGCTCGTTGGTCCGCCGAGGGTCTTACTGATGAGGCGACGCTTCCACGTCTTCGTGATCCCGCTCGGGCTGGTGCTGGCCACATCGGCCACCACAAGAGCCGCCGGCCCCAAGCCCACCGTTGTCGCCAAGCAGATCGACCAGCTGCTTGCTGAAGAGCTAGCGCTGAGCCCCAGCGAACTCGCGCCAGCGGTCAACGACACCACGTTCCTCCGCCGTGTCTACCTCGACTTGCTCGGGACTATTCCCTCGCCCGAGGAGGTCCGCGCGTACGTCGCCGATGACCTTCCGCGTAAGCGGCGCCGGCTGGTCAACGAACTCCTGAAGCGCCCCGAGTACGGCGTCAGTCAGGCGCGCTACTGGCGCGACGTGATCCTGTCGCGGCGGCTTGAAGATCGAGCGATCGTCGTCGGTCCCGCGTTGGTAGAAGACCTCGCGCAGTGGATCAACGACGGCGAGCCGTGGGACGCCATCGCGCGCCGCTTCATCACCGCCACCGGAACGGCCAGCGAGAACGGCGAGACGGCGATCTTCGTCGCTCAGGATGGACGCACCGAAGAGATCGCCGCCGAGGTCTCGCGCATCTTCCTCGGCGTGCAGATCCAGTGCGCCCAGTGCCACGACCACCCGTGGGACGAGTGGAAGCGTGAGCAGTTCCACGAACTGGCGGCGTTCTTCCCGCGCGTCGGCATGCGGCCGATCCGCGACGCGCGACCGCTCGACCTGATGGTGAACGTCGCCGACCGACCCGACCGGCCGCGGTTCCGCTCCGGCGTGAACCTCAATCGTCGCGGCAGGCCTGAGCACTACATGCAGGACCTTGAGAAGCCCGGCGAAGTCGGCGAACGCATCGAGCCCAAGTTCTTCCTGACGAGCCTCGAACTCCCCGCCGGCACGCGCGACGCGGACCGCCGCGCCGAGCTCGCCAACGAGCTTACGCAGACCGACTGGTTCGCAACGGCCTTGGTGAATCGCTACTGGTCCGAGCTCGTCGGCGAAGGTTTCTCCGAACCCATCGACGACCTCGGCCCCGGCCGTGAGTCGTTGGCGCCGGGCGCAGCGGATCGCCTCGCCGGGGCGTTCGCGGACAGTGGCTACGACCTGCGTTGGCTGCACAAGACCATCCTGGCAACCGACGCCTACCAGCGAGAGAGTCGCCCCCGTCGCACGCCCGACGAGAAGCCCTTCACGGCCAGCGTCGCACAGCCGTTGCGTGGCGATCAGCTGTTGGACTCGTTGCTCGCTGCTCTGGAGGTTGACGAGAGCCGACTACGCGGTCTCGGCGGCGGCCGCGGCGGTTATGGGATCGCAACGCCACGGCTCGGCTTCAACGCCGCGTTCGGGTACGACCCGAGCGAGCCGCGCTCGACGATTCAGGCGACGATCCCGCAAGCCCTCGCCCGGATGAACACGCCGCAGCTCAACCTCGCCGTCCAAGCGCTGCCAATGACGGTCGTCGGCAGGCTTCAACGAGAGCATGGCAATGACGTCGAGGAGATCACCAGCGAGCTCTACCTGCGGACGCTGTCGCGCGAACCTACGGCGGAGGAGTTGGCGACGGTAAACGACTTCGCCGACGAAGCCACCTGGAGCGGCGCGGCGATGGAAGACCTGATGTGGGCGCTACTCAACTCCGCGGAGTTCGCGCACCGAAGGTAGGGTCGCTGTGCGGACCGTGGATTCGATGTTCCGTACGTTGTGGCAGACCATTGAGCAGTTGCAAACCTTTCACCACGGTCCGCACAGCGGACCCTACACCATGACCGCCTACCGCCGTTTCACTAACATCGGGCTCGATCGCCGCGGCGCCATCGCTTCGCGAAGAGACTTCTTGCGTAGCGCCGGCGCGACCGCGGCGGCGGGGTTGTTCACGAGTTGGACCGACCAAGTCAGCTGCGCGGCCGAGTCACTCCGTAAGCAAGGTAAGCGCTGCGTCCTCCTCTGGATGGAGGGCGGGCCGAGCCAGTTCGAGACGCTCGATCCCAAGCCCGGCACGTCGTCAGCCGGCGACGCGGGCGACATCGCCACCGTCGTCCCTGGCGTTCACCTCGCGGAGAACTTGCCGCATCTCGCCAAGCAGATGGGCGACCTCGCGGTGATCCGCTCGCTCACGAGCAAGGAAGGGAGCCACCCCCGCGCCCGCTACTTGATGCACCACGCCGCGCTGCCGATGGGGGGCGCGGATCTGCCGACGCTCGGCTCCAGCGTCGCCGAACGTCGCCGCGCCGCTGGTGACTACGAAGTGGCGAGCAACCTGCCGAGTTATGTCCGCGTCGGTCGCGTCGGCAACGCGGGGAACGCTGGCATGCTCGGCGTTGAGTACGACCCGCTCACCGTTGATGGCCCGACGCAACCACCACGCAACGCCCGACCCGCTTCCAGCGTCGCGCGCTTCGAACGGCGGCTAGGTCTTTTGCGCCGGCTCGAAAGCGACTTCGGCACTGGTTTCGGCGCTGTCGAGGGCGCCGACGTGGTCGCGAACCACCGCCAGCTCGTTGACGCCGCGAGCCAGATGATCCTCTCGCCCGAGATGCAGGCCTTCGACCTCGAGCGAGAGACCACCGCGATGCGGGCCAGCTACGGTGAGGGCCGCTTCGCCAACGGTTGTCTGCTCGCTCGGCGTCTGCTGGAGTCGGGCGTCACGTTCGTTGAGGTGACGCTCGGCGGCTGGGACACGCACGACGACAACCACGCCCGCACGCAAGAGTTGTGCGGGCAGTTCGACAAGCCGGCCGCCCGGCTGATCGCCGACCTCAAAGAGCGCGGCATGCTCGACTCGACGCTCGTCGTCTGGATGGGCGAGTTCGGCCGCACGCCGCGCATCAACGGCCGTGGCGGGCGCGACCATTATCCGAAGGCCTTCAGCGCGTGGCTCGCGGGCTGCGGCGTCCAAGGAGGTCAGGTGATCGGCGCCACCGACAAGAGCGGCGCCGAGGTTATCGACCGCCCCGTGTCGCCACAGGACCTGTTTCAGACGATCTACCACGCGCTGGATATCGACCCGTCGCACGAGAACACCACCAGCACGGGACGCCCGGTCAAGCTCGTCGATGGCGGCGCCGTCATCGATGGGCTCTTTGCTTAATCTGTTCTTGGATTCACCATGACGGACACAACGGCCTCTTTGCCGAGGCATCGTCGACCCGGAAGGCCGACCGTCGTGCTCGACGCGGTTATTTCTTCTCTGCCTGAAGAGGCGATCACGGCTCCGACGCGGGGGGGCCAATCCACAGCATCGGGTTGTGCGCCACCTCCCAGAGGTGGCCGTCGGGGTCGGCGAAGTAGCCCGAGTAGCCGCCCCAGAAGGCCCGCTGCCCCGCTTTGACGAGCGTCGCGCCGGCGGCGACCGCTTCGGTGAGAAGTTGATCGACTTCATCCTCCGAACCAACGTTGTGCGCCAGGGCGACGTCACGGAAACCGCTCCCCTTGGCGCTTACCTGTGCGTCTTCCGCTAACGCCTCGCGGCCGTAGAGTGAGAGCCACGTTCCGCGTAGAGAGAAGAACGCCACCTCATCGCCCGGAAAGTCGAGCCGCGGCAGCCCGAGAGCCGCATAGAACCGCGCCGACGCGGCCACGTCGCGCACGCCGAGCGTGATCAGGCTGATGCGGTCGTCCATCGGCGATCACAACCCCATATCGATGAAGCCGTTGTCCTGCAGCCGCGTCAGCAGGCGGGCCAGATCGACGGCCTTGGCGACCTCTAACTTGGCGAAGATCTTCTGCTTCCGCAACTCGACGCCACGTGTCGTCATGTCGAGCGATTCGCCGAGCTCGCGGCTGCTAGCGCCTAGAGCGGTTCGGCGGCAAATATCTTGGTCGCGCGCGTTGAGTTCGCGGAACTTCGCGTAGGCGATGGAGAGATCGGTTTGCTTGGCGACTTTCGTCCGGTCGTTGTGGATGCTGAGCCTCATAACGCCGAGGATCGCCAATCCCGGGGCATTGAGCGGCTTAAGCGAGGCGGCGTGAGCGACTACGTGATAGGTGGCGCCGTTAAGTCCCACGCCGGCGTTCTCGCAGATCACGTACGGCGAGCCGTCGAAGATCAAACTCTCGATCTTATCGGCGCGATCGGCAATGACGGGGTCAAGGAACGCCCGCTTGGTTCTGCCGATGGGTGAGGCGTTCGGCGAGAAGTGCTTTCGATGGGACGGATTGCTGTACACGAGCACGCCTTGGGCGTTGCTGATGTAGACGCACTCGGGGAGGCATTCCAGTTGGGGGAAGGACCAGTCGACCGCCTCGACGCACAGCTTTACATGCCGATAGACCTCGTCCGCCACTTGGCAGAGGGGGCGTCCGGTCGGCGTGAACGCACAGTCGTTCGTCGTCGCCTCGGAGTTGGCGCTGAGCGAGTCGCCCTGATTGGTGTCTGCGATCATGGGCTTATCGACTCTCTCACTTTCTACAAATGCCAACTCAGCGGGGGCAGGCCTGGAGGTCGCGATTATTGGTCAGGGCTAGTTCCGTAGAGCGCCACTGCCGACCGTCTAAGACGTTGGGCCGAATCCCCTCGATGTCGTCACACACGTTTGCGACGAGAACTCTCCGAGCGGCCACTTCTTTCTCACCGATCCGAGCTAGCTACAAGCCGAGGTCGAGGTAGCCGCGGTCCTGCAACCGCGTCAACAGCCTCGCCAAGTCAACCGCCTTTGCTACTCCCAGCTTGGAGAACGCCTTCTGCTTGCGAAGTTCGACACCTCGCGTCGTCATACTCAGGCGTTCGCCTAGTTCGCGGCTGCTGACGCCTAGGGCTGTCTGACGGCACAGCTCCTGGTCGCGGTCCGACAGCTCACGGAATCGCGCGCATGCCGTCGAAAGATCAAGCCGGCGGGTCGCTGCGTCGGTGTCGGTCTGCCGCTCCAAGCGGATGACCCCGAGGATCGCCAGGCCTGGGGCATTGAGTGATTGGAGTGACCGCTTGTGGGTCACCATCTTGTAGAGCAGGCCGTCAGGGCCCGTGTTGGTGTGCTCGCACTCACAGTACCGGCACCCGTCGAAGAGCAGGGCATCCTGCCTCTCACTGAGCGCCGCGCCGACCGCGTCGAGAAACGCGTTGGCGGTACGGCCGATCGGCGAACCGATCTGTGCGAAGAGCTGACGATGCGCCTTGTTGCTGTAGATGCAGACGCCGTCCGCGTTCTTGAGGAACACGCACTCGCTGTAATCCGATAAAGGTGAGAAGTCGTGATCGCCGCCCGATCCCAGTGCTTTGAGGATCTCTTCGATCTCGTCCGCTATCCGTGACAGGGGCCGCCCCGCCGCGAGTCCGACGTGAGTCGTGAGTTCGTCAGACGCCTCTAGACCTTCTTCGCGAAACAAACCTGCCGATTCCTGCATAGCTATCCATCGTGGACGAAGCCCCAAAGACGTCCGATACGCTGGCTAACGAACAGCAATGACCCTCCCATCTCCCCCACGTTTTGGGGGAGAAAGAGAGGAGAATCGCCGCTGCTCTTGGCTGGCAACACCCGGTTCTAACCACGTCATGAGGCCGCCGCAACACAAGGAAAAGCGAAGATGGCTTCGCATTAGGAACGCGGCGTGCCGCAAACCCCTACGGTATCGGGGTTTATCGCCTTCAATTCCCAAGAAATCAGACGAGGATTTCTATGTGGATTGCCGTAATTTCCTAAATTGCGGTCCTTTCTCAATACCAATTGTGTGCGGTCACTCACGCAATCGCTCGCGACGCGATCGATGGGGCTTCTACTCTCGCTCGGCAGTGGCCAATCCGGACGCTTATGATGCCGCCATCCCCGGGGGGGTCAAACGTCGAGATTCTTGACGTCCAAGGCGTGCTTCTGGATGAACTCGCGGCGCGGCTCGACTTGGTCGCCCATCAGCACCCGAAACAGTTCATCGGCCGCGGCGGCGTCTTCCATCGTCACCCGTAGCAGCGTCCGGGCGGCGGGGTCGAGGGTGGTGTCGCGGAGTTCCTCGGCGTTCATCTCGCCGAGCCCCTTGAAGCGGATGATCTGCAAACCCTTCTCACCCGCGGCGCGGATCGCGGCGGGCAGCCCACGCAGGTCGTCGAGCCCCGACTCGGATTCGCCCCGGCGGATCACAAACCGGCTCGTCTCCTCGCCGGTGCGCTCCTGCGGGATCAGCGCGTCGATCTCGAAGCCCATCGGCGACAATTCACCGAGGACGGTGTTGATCGTCCGTACCTCATGCAGCTCAACGACCCGCAGACGTTGCTTGACGGCGACTACTGCATCCGGGGCGTCGTTGGCCTCGCCGTTCTGGGCCGCCTCACCGTTTTGGGCCGCCTCGATGTCCTGGAGCGTGATCGCCGCGGCGCCGAACTCGACGACAATCTCGTCCGTCGAGGCGTGTTGCTTCTGGGCGATGAAGTCATCGACTTCTTGTCGTGACGTAAACCAATGCTCTTCCAGACCAAAGAAGACATGGTATACCGGCAGCTTGCCGGTCACGGGGTCTTGTCGCTCGGCGTGCATCTTCAGCGACACGCCACGGCGTTCGAGCTGGAGCAACGCATCTTCGAGCCCCGCCAAGTGCCGGACCAAGGCGCTCATGGCGTCCCCTTCGATACGAACGCCCTCGGCCGACTCGAGCACGCTGTCGCCGAGACCCAGATTGAGAAGCTCCATGCGCATCTCTTCCTCGGTCTGGACGTACCGCGCGGGGTTCTTGCCGCGACGGACGCGGAACAACGGCGGCTGGGCGACGTAGACGTGGCCACGGGCCACGAGGTCGTACATCTGGCGATAGAAGAACGTCAGCAGCAGCGTGCGGATGTGCGACCCGTCCACGTCGGCGTCGGTCATGATGACGACGCGGCCGTAGCGGCGTTTGCTGATGTCCTGCTCGGCGCCGATCCCCGCGCCGATGGCAGAGATCATGCTGCGGATCTCTTCGTTCGCAAGAACTTTGTCTTCGCGGCTCTTGTAGGCGTTGATGATCTTGCCTCGCAGCGGCAGGATCGCTTGGAACTCACGCCGCCGTCCGCCTTCGGCCGGACCGCCGGCCGAGTCGCCTTCCACGAGGTACAGCTCGCACTTATCGACCACCTTGCTGGAACAATCCCGCAGCTTGCCCGGCAGCGAACCGCCGCCCAGGGCGCCCTTCCGTTCGCGGATGAGCTGCCGCGCCTTGCGGGCCGATTCGCGAGCCTCGGCGGCGACCATCCCTTTGCGGAGAATCGCTTTGGCCGTCTTCGGGTTCTCTTCGAGGTGCTTCTGGAGGTACTCCCCGAACAGGGTGTTAACGATGCCTTCGACCTCGCCGTTGCCGAGCTTGGTCTTCGTCTGGCCCTCGAACTGCGGGTGCGGCACGCGGCACGAGATAACCGCGGTGAGCCCTTCGCGGAAGTCCTCACCGTTGGGGGTGAGGTCCTTGAACATCCCCTCTTTCTTGCCGTAGTTGTTCAGCGTCCGCGTCAACGCCGCGCGGAAGCCACTGAGGTGCGTGCCGCCCTCGTGCGTGTTGATGTTGTTGACGTAGGTGTGAACGTTTTCGGTGTACTCGCCGGAGTACTGCAGCGCGACTTCGAGCTCGACGCCGTCCTGCTCGCCCTGGAGGTAGAGCACCTCTGGGTGGACCTGCTCGCTGGCCCGGTTGAGGTGGACGACGAACTCGCGGATGCCGTCCTCGTACTGGAAAGTCTCCGAATCGTTGGTGCGGCCATCGGTGATGGTGATCCGCACGCCCTTATTGAGGAACGCCAACTCCTGTAACCGCTTCACCAGCGTCGCGTAGTTGTATTTCGTGACCTGGAAGATCTGCGGGTCGGCCTTGAACGTCGTCTTCGTGCCGCTCTTGTCGCTCTTGCCGATCCGCTTAATCGGCGCCTTGGGGATGCCGCGCTCGTACTCCTGGTGATGGACGCCGCCATCGCGGAAGACCTCGACGTCGGCCCATTCGGAGAGGAAGTTGACCACCGTCACACCGACGCCGTGCAAGCCGCCCGAGGTTTGGTAGGCGCCTTTGGTAAACTTGCCGCCGAACTTGAGGACCGTCATCACGCCTTCGAGCGTGCTGACCTCGCGATCGAACTGCTCGGAGAGCTGGGTGTGACGTTCAACGGGGATGCCGCGACCGTTGTCCTCGACCGTAACCGATTCGTCGGGGTTGATCGTGACCGACACGTCGGTCGCGAAGCCGGCCATCGCCTCGTCGATCGAGTTGTCGACAACCTCGTACACCAAGTGGTGCAGGCCACGCACCGTCGTGTCGCCGATATACATACTGGGCCGTTCGCGCACGTGCTCCAGGTCGGAGAGGTGCTCTAGGTCGCCTTCGCCGTATTCTTTATTGGACTCGATCGCCATGTTGTGTTTCGTTTAGCCGTTGGGGTGGCTGGGTTTCTCTTAGGAAGGAGATGAGGGGGGATGTTGGTGATAGGGGAGATATCGTGTCAGGTAATCCGTCCTACCTTGAATCGCAGCGCTGTGATCTTGGAGTCGGATAGCGCCGTTTGCGTGGCGGCGAGCAGGGCGGGTCGGTGGAAATTGATCTCTTGCATGACGACATGGTTGGCGACCATCACCTCTAGGACGCCCCGCTTGAGCGCGCCGGCCGCGGTCATGCCGGCGATCGCCGCATCGCCCAACACCTCGGCCGCCGCCTTCGCCCAGCCGTCCCGCACCCTGTCGGCGCCCTTCACTGCGGCGTAGCCGTGCTTGGCGACCACCGCCGCCACCACATCCCCCGCACGCTTAGGCCGCCGCGCGTAGAACCCGGCGCGTTCCTTCTCCGAACGCTTGCACAGGTCCGACAGCTTTTGGGCGACGTCTTGGTCCACTGGTAAGTCGATTGTTGAAGGAGATGATGGTGATAGGGGGGATGAAAGCAAAAAGTTTCATTTCTGTAGGAGGCGTCTCCGACGCCGATTACGCGCGTCATGTCGGATGCGGCAAGGAGACCGTAGTCGGCGTCGGAGACGCCTCCTATATTTCCATTTTTTTATTACACCTTCCGTATCTCAAACGAAGCTTCTACATCGCCTTGCGATCTCCCCTATCTCCAACATCCCCCCATCTCCTTTAAACGGAGAGACTTCAATTCCGGTCGCGCGCAAGGGGCATGAGGACGTATGTGTAGCCGTCGTCGGTGAGGGCGACCGCGGCCGAGTCGCTGTCCACCAAGTCGAACGTGAACGACTGCTCGGGGCCGAGCGTCTTGAGGAAGTCGACCAAGAACCGCGGGTCAAGGGTGATCTCGATCTTCGCGCCGTCGTAGCCGATCGGCAGCTCGACGTGCGACTCGCCGACCTCGGCCGCTTGGCCGGCGAGAACCAGGGCGCCGTCGCCGAAGGCAAAGTCCACGCCCCGCGACTCGTCGTTCGTGACAATCGCCGCTTGCCGCACCGCGGCGAAGAACGGGCCGACCGTCAGCTCGATCTTCGCCGAATCACTACGGGTCGGAACGACGTCGCGCCAACGCGGGTAACGGCCTTCGAGCAAACGGGTCGAGAGCGTCGAGGTCGGCGTGGCGAACACGGCGTCGTTGGCCCGCACCGCGAACTTCGTCGGCGCCTCTTCGTCGGTCAACGTGCGGTCGATGAGTTGCAGCGAACGCATCGGCACGATCGTCGCGTCGCCCACCGGGGCGGGGTCGCCGATCTTCTCCAGCGGGCCCTCCATCTTCGCCAGGCGACGGCCGTCCGTGCCGACCGCGATGAGTTTGCCCTCTTCAGAGACTTCGAACTTCACACCGCCCAACGCGTAACGGCTCGACTCGTTGTCGGTCGCGAAGATCGTCCGGCGGATCATCTCCTTGAGCAACCGTGTCGGCGCCTGGTAGTACGCCTCGGCGTCGAAGCCCACCGCCGGCGGGAACTCGCTGGGGTTCTCGCTCGGCAGGTTGAACCGGCTCCGTTCGCCACGGACGAGCGTCTTCACGCCGTCGGTCTCGATGCGGAACGTCGTGTCGGAAGACTCACGCAGGATCGCGCCAAAGCGCGTCACCGGCAGCAGCACCGAACCGGGCGTCTCGACCTCGACGCCTTCGACTTCGCGGCGGATGGAGACTTCCAGGTCGGTCGCGAAGAAGGTGGCCGAGCCGTTGTCGCTCACTTCGAGCTTGACGTTCTGCAGGATCGGCTTGGGGCTGCGTGCAGGGGCGACCGCCGCCACGTCTTGGAAGGCCTTGAGGAGCTTCTCGCGGTCACAGGTGATCTTCATAGGCACTTCGAGGCGGACGCTCGTGCGTCCCGTCCCCGTTCCTTCAAAAAGTTTTTAAAAAGAATGGTGGTAGTTGTAAGGCGGCGAGCAAAAGCGTCGGTGGCGTAGGACTCCGCGTCCAAAAACGCCTGCTGCGACACGAGTTAGTGGCGAAGACAACGTCGTGCAAAACTCGGCGCGCCGCTGTAGCGAGTTGGTTGTGACGTGGCGAGCGATTGTCGCCCGGTGAGAACCATGAGGGCCAGTGACCGCCTCGAACGACACCAAGCGCCGACATCGCAACGGACGCGCGCCAAGTTTTCCCGAAAGTGTCGGAAGCCCGCCGATGTTCATGGCGACGCCTCCCCTTTCGAGACGCACGACGCCGACATCTCCGCCCGGCCGAGCCGACGCAGCAAATCATCGATCGCCGAACGCAGCGCCCGGTCCTTCGGCAGCCGGTCGTCGATGCGGTGGAAGTTGTGCATCACGGTCGTGTGGTCGCGTCCCCCCAGGTAACGGCCGATCTCGTCGTAGCTGAGCGGCGTCAGTTGGCGGGCGAGGAAGATCGTCACCGCTCGGGCCAACACCACCGGCGCCTTGCGCGAGCTGCTGCGGAGCGTGCGGAGCGACATCGCGTAGTAACGAGCCACTACCGCGGCGATGTCCGACAGAGGCGTCGAAGCTTCTTGGGCGGCGGCTTGAGTGATGTACGAGCGGGCCTCGGCTTTAGTGATCGGCTTGCGCCCGCCGAAGCGGTGCTGCAGGTCACTCGCCACCGCCAGCACACGGCGGGCGTCGGCATGGAGCCAAGCGGCAAGGTCGGCCGCGGCGGCGGGTTCGACATGCCGACCAGCCGCCGCCAGCGCCGCGACCAGCAGCTCGCGCCGGGTCCCCTCGGCGGGCGCTGCAACTTCAAGATTCAACCCCGCCGCCAACCGTCCCACGATCCGCGCATCGAGCCCGGCTATCTCGCCGAGCGGTTTGCTGGCGGTAACGACGAGCGCGGCGCCCGCTGCAGCGAGACGATCGACCGTGACGGTTAGCAGCTCGACCGCGACAGCCGATTCGGCGAGGGCGTCGAGGTCTTCGACCACCAGCAGCTTGAGCGCGGCGAGGTGATCGGCCAATTCCGCGACGGCGCCGGGCCGCTCGGTTTCCGCGCCCAACGCGCGTTCGAGTTGGCGACGCAGGTCGAGGCCCGTGACGCTGAGCACCGCGTCGTCGCCCTGGGCCGCGCTCCAGGCCGCGGCGACGCCGGTGGCGAGCAGGCTCTTGCCGCTGCCGGGCGGGCCGATGAGCGTGAGCGGCGTGGCGACGGCATTGCCCGTTTGAGCGGCGGCGATCAAGCGGGCGACCGCCGCGGCGACCAGCGAGTTCTCCGGGCCGGCGTAGTAGACCGAGCGGTCGGGAGCCGCGGCGGGACGCGTTGGAAGACCGCTACGACCCGACAGCGCGCCGGGCAGCGGCAGCGGGGTCACACGGGACGTTTCCAGGCGGGCGGCGGGCAC